>NZ_JBFTZZ010000014.1:0-127167 GCF_056406515.1 Rhizobium sp. P1_B8
CTGCCCAAGTTCCATGTGGCCGAGCATCTGCGGACCGGACGGCTCGTCCACGTCCTGCGGGACTGGGCGCCGCCAGACTTATGGTTGACCCTGTATTACCCCCCGTATCAGGTGCTGCCGCCCCGTATCGCCTCGTTCTCGAAGTTCTTTGAACAGCAGGTCCCGGCGTTCATGGCCGTAATGGAGTGAGTTGCGGTCGCGATGCCAAGGCGACAAGCCAGGGAAGCTTTTGGTGAGGACGCCCCAAACGCGCTTATCCGCCTGAAAATCACCCCTTTATACTAAATCGCCGGTTCAGATCGCCTGAAGGCGATCATTTGGAACGCCATTCGATGATGGTCAGAAGCGCGAGTGCTCATTGGACGATCCTTGGGACACTTCATGCCGATGACCTCGGCACAAGCCGCCCCCGCATGACAACCAGTTCGGCATCGCGCTTGCCCGTTATCATTGCGACCATGGCGTTGATCATCTCGTCGGTGGGCTGTTCGTAGCTGGTCAGTTCGTAGGCCGGAGCCCCGCCGAGTTCGATGTTGTCGAAGCCGACGACTGCCAAGTCTTGCGGAACTTTGAGACCGAATTCGCTCCGGGCGACATCCATCGCTCCCAGCGCCAATATGTCATTTTCACACATCAATACATCGATGCGCGACGCGGGCGAAGTTGCACTCAAATAAGTACGTGCCGCTTCGGCGCCGGCCTGGGCGCTGTATCTTTCCGCGGCCAATTCTGTGACGCCTTCGACACCTTTCCGTCGCCAGAAATTTGCATAATGATGGCGCCTGCCCAGCGCCGTCGACAGGGTTCTCGCCCCCGTCATAAAGCCGGGACGGCGATAGCCCTTGTCGAAGAGGTAATCGACGATCTCGCTGAGAGCGAGTTCTGCATCGCAGGCAATCGCGGGAACGCCGGGGATTTGGCTGTCTCTTGCAAGAACGAACATCGGCGGGAAACCTGGGCCGAGCCGTCGATCACCCAGTGTTTCCTCTCGAAAAGCGGTCCCGAATAGGATAACGGCGTCGAATTGTCGTTGGTCGGCGTTGATCAAGGCGTGAACGTGATCGAAATGGCGGTTGATGTTGATCAATACGGTCAACAGACCCTCCGCCTGCAGGCGCTCGGTCAACATCTCCAGAACCGGAAGCTTGTGCGGATTGGCGAAGTCGTCAACGAAGACGGCCACCTGGTGGGTGGTGTTCGTCGCAAGACTGCGGGCAAGCAGGTTAGGCGAATAGTTCAGAACCTCGGCCGCCTGAAGCACTTTTTGTCTGCTTGCGTCCGTAATCGACGCACCGGGCGTGAACGCACGAATGACGGTCCATTTCGACACGCCGGCGGCTTCCGCCACCTCTTTCGCCGTCGCCCGTTTGCGCATGGCCGTCTCCTCCTGATTGGAATGAATATTCCACAAAAAAATAAAAATGGAATGGATGCTTGATTTTTGTCGACAATAAAGTAGTTTTATCGAGCTTGCTACCGGGTGCAAGCGGAGTTGCAACCGGTAGCATTGGGAGAGTTCGCGTAGTGCGGACTGTTTTTGGGAGGGTAAAATGAAATTCGGTTTGAAATCGCTTCTCGCGGGCGCGGCCGTTGCTGGTGCGCTCATGTGCTCTTCGGCAATCGCCAATGCCGCTGACATTCGCATCGTCGCCGTCACCCACGGCCAGGCCAATGATCCTTTTTGGTCCGTCGTCAAGAACGGGGTCAACGCAGCGGCGAAGGACATGGGTATTAGCGTCGATTATCGCGCTCCGGAAACTTTCGACATGGTGTCTATGGGGCAGCTCATCGATGCTGCCGTCAATCAGAAGCCCGACGGACTCATCGTCTCCATTCCAGACGCCTCGGCACTCGGTCCATCCATCAAGAAGGCCGTCGCCGCCGGTATCCCGGTTATTTCCATCAATTCCGGTTCCGACGTTTCAAAGGAGTTGGGAGCGCTGCTGCATGTCGGCCAGGACGAATATACCGCCGGCAAAGCCGCCGGTGGGAAACTGCATGAGCTGGGCGGCAAGGAAGGCCTGTGCGTGAACCAGGAGGTCGGCAATGTTTCGCTCGATCTGCGCTGCAAGGGCTTTGCCGACGGCTTCGGTGGCAAGGTCACGGTTCTACCCGTCAGCAACGATCCGGCTGATGTCCGTGCGAAGGTCAAGGCGGCGCTGAGTTCCAATACGGGTGTCGATACGGTCATGGCGCTTGGTGCCGGCACGGCCGGCGAGCCTTCGCTCGCGGCCGTCGAGGATGTCGGAATGACCGGCAAGATCAAGGTGGCGACATTCGACCTTTCAGCTGATTTCCTGAAGGCCGTGGCCGACGGTAAGGCAGCCTTCGCGATCGATCAGCAGCAGTTCCTGCAGGGCTATCTGCCGGTCGTATTCTTGGCCAACTATGCCAAATACGGGCTTATCCCCGGCGGTAATGTTCCATCCGGCCCGAACCTTATCACCAAGGAAAAGGCCGCCCAAGTCGTGGACCTTTCCGCCAAGGGCATTCGCTAACTGGAATTGCCGAAAGGCATTCTCCCAGAATCTCCTCCCCTTGATGGGGGAGGGGGTTTGGCTGACTGACCGCGCTGCCGAGCAGCGCCAACGCTACCCTAAATTATGATCCGTGGGAGGAGTTATGGCTTCGCTTGAGCAGAGAACGGCGGCTGCGCCGAAGGCCGATGAGCGCGTCAAACAAGTAAGTGTTCTGACGCATATGATGCGGCGGCCTGAGCTTGGTGCCGTGGCGGGCCTTGTTCTCGTCATCGTCTTTTTCTTTCTCACCGCTGACCGTACCATGTTCTCGCTTTCCGGCCTGATGACCATCATGGCGCCGGCGTCGCAATTAGGAATCCTTGCCATTGCAGCAGCGCTTCTGATGATAGGCGGCGAGTTCGATCTTTCGATCGGCTCGATGGTGGCCTTTGCGGGATTGATCTTCGGCGTCATCCTCACGAATTTCGGCCAGCCGCTTTCGGTTGCCATCGTCATGACGATGCTCTTCGCCGCGTTCATGGGGGCGATCAATGGGCAGATCGTCATTCACACGCGCCTTCCGTCCTTCATCGTGACCCTGGCATTCCTCTTCATTCTCCGTGGCCTGACGCTCGTCGGCCTGAAATGGGCGACCGGCGGCTCGACACAGCTTCGCGGCATCGGCGACCGTGTGAAGGACAGTCCGCTGCTCGGGCTCTTTTCCGGCGATGCGCTGAAGAGCGTATTCCTCTGGCTCGCAGATCACGATCTGATCGACAAATTTCCGAACGGCATGCCGAAGGTCACAGGTATCCCCGTGTCGGTCTTGTGGTTCGTCGCACTTGCCCTGGCTGCAACCTGGGTGCTCCTGCGCACCCGCATGGGCAACTGGATCTTCGCAGCCGGTGGCGATCCGAATGCAGCGAGAAACTCAGGCGTCCCTGTCCATAGGGTGAAGACCGGCCTGTTCGCCTTGACGGCATGCGCGGCCGCACTGGTCGCCATCATTACCGTGCTCGATGCTGGCTCGACCGACGCCCGACGCGGCTTTCAGAAAGAGTTCGAGGCGATTATCGCCGCCGTCATTGGCGGATGCCTGCTGACAGGCGGCTATGGTTCGGCGATCGGCGCTTTCTTCGGCGCGATCATCTTCGGCTCGGTTTCCATTGGCCTGACCTATACCAAGTTCGACTCGGACTGGTTTCAGGTCTTCCTCGGCTCGATGCTGCTGCTGGCTGTCCTCTTCAACAATTTCATCCGCCGCAAGGTTACCGGGGAGCGCTGATCATGTCTGATGTCAATAGTCGAACGCCGATTATCGAAGTAACTGATATCGTCAAGCACTACGGCTCCGTGATCGCTCTCAACGGTGTCTCAATGCAAGTGTCGGCCGGAGAGGTGCTTTGTCTGCTCGGAGACAATGGCGCTGGCAAGTCCACCTTGATCAAGACGCTGTCCGGTGTCGTCCGCCCAAGTGGCGGTGCCTTCCTGGTCGAAGGCAAGCCGGTCAATTTCCGCAGTCCGCGCGATGCGCTCGATGCAGGGATTGCGACCGTGTATCAGGACCTTGCCATGATCCCGCTGATGTCGATCACCCGTAATTTCTTCATGGGGCGGGAGCCTCGCAAGGGCTTCTTCCCTTTCCGTCACCTCGACCTTACGCATTGCAACGATGTAACGCGGGAAGAGATGCGTAAGATCGGCATCGATATCCGCGATCCCAATCAGGCAGTGGGCACTCTGTCTGGCGGCGAACGCCAATGCGTTGCGATTGCGCGTGCGGTCTACTTCGGCGCCAAGATCCTCATTCTCGATGAGCCGACTTCGGCGCTCGGCGTGGCGCAAACCTCGATGGTGCTGAAATACATCCACCAAGTTCGACAGAGCGGATTGGGCGTCATTTTCATCACCCATAATGTCCGCCATGCCTATGCGGTGGCGGACCGCTTCACCATCCTCAATCGGGGCCAGACGCTTGGCACCTATGCCAAGGCGGATATCGCGATGGATGCGCTGCAGAACCTCATGGCCGGCGGCAAGGAGCTGCAGCAATTGTCCGAAGAGCTCGGCGGTACGATCTAGCCGGCTTGCTTCCGAGGCGGCGACCGAGCGGTTTTCAAACTCGTCGTCGCTTTTCACTCAATCATTAATCATGGAATACGGTCATGAACGACGGTTCGTCGAATGCCTCATCCCCCTTCACGCTCGCGGTCTGCGCCGAGATGGTCTTCAAGTCGCTTCCTGTCGTCGACAGGCTGAAGCGTATCACTGAACTTGGTTTTCACGTCGAGATCTGGGATTGGACGAAACATGACATCGCTGCCCTCGCAAGATCAGGAGCGGTCTTCTCGTCGATGACGGGCTATGTAACCGGCACGCTAGCGGATGACGATGGTGCGGACGAATTGCTGCGAACCGCGAAGCAATCGATCCCGATCGCCAGGGAGCTGAATTGCCCCCGCCTCAACCTGCATGGGACCGGTCTCGACGGTCAGGGCCTGCCGGTGGTCAAGGCCGAGAAGGTGACGGGCGCCATGTGGCTCAAGGCGCACGACACGCTTAGCCGCATCGCCGACCTCGGCGAGAAAGAGGGCGTCACCTTCGTGCTCGAAAACCTCAATGAAGCAGTCGATCACCCCAAGACACCGTTTGCCAAGGCTGAAGATACGCTTGCGCTCGTTTCGTCGGTAAACCGACCGGCGCTGAGGCTCAATCTCGACCTCTATCACGCCCAGATCGGCGAAGGAAACCTGATCGAGCTGTGCCGTCGCGCGCTGCCTCATATCGGGGAAATACAGGTGGCAGATGTTCCCGGCCGCATGGAGCCGGGCACCGGAGAGATCAACTACAAGGCAATCGCTCGTGCGCTCAAGGCTATGGGTTATCGCGGCACGATCGGCATGGAGGCCTGGGCCTCCGGCGATGATGAGACGGCGCTTGCCCGTTTCCGCGACGCCTTCACGGTTTGAAGATTTCGATAGTCAAAACTTACATATCACGGAGCAATATCAATGATCAGATTTGGAGTGATTGGTGCCGGCCGGATAGGCAAGGTGCATGCCGCAACCATTGCGGCGAACCCCAAGGCCAAGCTCGTCTACGTGGCGGATGCCTTCAGAGCATCGGCTGAGGCGCTGGCCGCGCAGACGGGCGCCGAGGTTGCCGATGCGGAAGATGTCATCAAGTCCTCAAACGTCGACGCGATCCTGATCGCGACGCCGACACCCAGCCACGCCGATCTCATCGAGGCGGCCGCGAGGGCCGGTAAGGCAATCCTCTGCGAAAAGCCGGTGTCCCTGTCGGTCGAGCGCATCAATGCCTGCCTCGACGTCGTCGAGAAGAACAAGTCGACCTTGATGATCGGCTTCAATCGCCGGTTTGACCCGAACTTCGCCAGTGTGGAAGCGCGCCTGCGCCGGGGCGATGTCGGCGAAATCGAGATTGTGACGATCACTAGCCGAGATCCCACACCGCCGCCGGCGGATTACGTTAAATCCTCCGGCGGTCTGTTCCGCGACATGATGATCCATGACTTTGACATGGCCCGCTTCCTCATCGGGGAGGAATTCGTCGTCGTGAATGCACTTGGATCGTCGCTCGTCGACAAGGCGATCGGCGCCGAGGGCGATGTGGACACTGCCGCCGTGCAGATGCAGACGGCTTCCGGGCGCATTGCCGTTATCACCAATTCACGCCGGGCGACTTACGGCTACGACCAGCGCGTCGAAGTCCATGGGTCCGCCGGCATGCTTGCGGCGAGGAATATTCAAGCAACGAGCGTCGAGCTTTCCAATGCGAACGGCGTAAGCGGCGATCCCGTCCAATATTTCTTCCTTGAACGCTACGCCCAGGCCTATGCCAACGAGATCAATGCCTTCATCGACGCGATCGACAGCGGCGACCGCTCGCCGAAGCCCGGTGGGCTTGATGGACTCCAGGCTCAGAAACTGGCGGAGGCCGCTACCGTCAGCTGGCAGAAGGGCAGGCCAGTTGAGGTCGAATAACAAGCTTCGATGCGATGCGGAAATGTCGTCACATTGCCGCACTGCTACCGGAGGTGACGCTTCCTTTTAATAGGCTTCCGGGTCGCCAGTACATTGCCGTAGGGCGGCTTTGCGAGGTGAAGTGCCATGATGCAGGACAGGATTCATTGTCCTCCAACAACATTGGAGGAACTGAAGTACCAGATCGCCAAGCGCCAGATCGTCTTCCCCGATCGTCTGGAACAAGTCGCTAAACAGATCTTAGCGCAGCCGGAAATGATTGCATTCGAAAGTGCCGCTGCGATTGCGCGCAATTGTAAGGTTTCTCAAACCACGGTTCACCGACTTGCACAGCACATCGGGTTTCGAACATTTGGCGAGTTTCGCGCGATGATAAGAGATCATCTTCGCAAGATTTCCGCAAATCATCGCTAGAGGAGCGAAGGTGGTCGAATTCACTCTGGGTTTCGATCCGAGCCCCGAGAAGGCTGCGTCGACCATAATGGCCGAAAAATAAGCACTGGATTTATATTACATTGCGACAAGTGCATGGCTGACTGCCATCGGGCAGCATCAGCGTTGCAAATGGAGACGCCCAGGAGCAAGTGAGATACGCACTGCGCCCTTCGCCCTTAGATCGTATACTCCGGTTCAGACAAGGTCTGGTCCATCGTGATTCCGGGGAGGTTGAAGTGGCGCTTGCCCACCTGCCTCGCCGGAATGCCGGCGACCGATGTATAGGCTGTAACGGCATTTATGACCACGCTGCCTGCACCCACCTTGGCGCCAACGCCAATTTCGATGTTGCCGAGAATCTTGGCACCCGCTCCGATAAGAGCGCCGCGTCGTACCTTGGGGTGCCGGTCGCCGGTTTCCTTGCCTGTCCCTCCCAATGTAACATTCTGGAGTATGGAGACGTCGTCTTCGACGACCGCAGTCTCGCCGATGACCAGGCCGCTCCCGTGATCGAGCATGATGCTCTTCCCCATCTTTGCGGCGGGGTGAATGTCCACACCGAAAACTTCAGAAATTCGGCTCTGGATGTGGCGCGCCAAATGGAGGCGGTCATGATGCCAAAGCCAGTGGGCGACCCGTTGTCCCTGCAGAGCTACAAAGCCTTTGAAATACAGGAATGGCGTCAGGATTTCCGTGTTCGATGGATCGCGTTCCTTGATCGCGGTCAGGTCAGCGGCGGCATCGGCGACAATATTGCGGTTGCCGACGAATGCCTGGGCAATCACCGCCAGCAACTCGTCATGGTCGAGGTCGTGATTGGCCAGTTTGATTGCGACCCGCTGAGCGAGCGCCTGGGCGAAACTCGCATGATAAAGCACTGCGGAATTCATGGCGCGCGTGAGTGCTGCATCCTTGGCCGAAGCATTGACGGCCTCCGCGCAAAGAGCCTCCCAGATAGCGGCGACCTGAGGCGAGGGGGATGGCTCCGTCGACAGATTGCTCAAGCTGACCAGTGGAACCGTCATGCTAGCTTCCTTCTGCATGCGGGATGACGCGACATCCGGCATGGAGACGTTAGGTTAATCTCGCCCGCGATAGATGGTCTAAAATTACGTGGATCTTTGCAGCCACTCTAAAATTCCTCTCTTTTTTCGCAAGAACCGGGAAATTATTTCCAAGTCACTGCATCGCCCGTCAGCCGTGCTCCGGAATGCACAAAGCCGGCAGCCAGAAGGGAGGCCAAGGCCCGCCAGACGCCAAAACCACGCAGTCATCGTTCCAAGTCGAATAGTGCTTGCGTTCCGGATATCATTTTCTATTATTTTGGTAGAGAATTATGCGACTGGGCGGATCGGGCGGATGTAGGCGGACCGGTCCAACGCAGAAGGAGCCGATGAATGACTCTTCTCTCGTCACGTTCTTCGAATTCGGAGAGCCAGAATGCGGACCATCTCGCAAGGATTGCGATTGTCGGCCGAGGCTTCACGGGGATCATGACCGCAATCGCTCTTTTCAAAAGAGTTGATCGGCCTTTCCATCTGGTGATGTTCGATCCGCGAGCAAAGATAGATATCGGCGAGGGCATAAGTCAGCCCGCGTCGACGGTGCTGACCAGCCGCGTTCGCGACCTTTCCGTTGATCCCGGACTGCCGGGCGATTTTCGCCGGTGGCTGGAAACGGATGACACATGGCGCGATCGCCTGATCTCGGATCCTGCCGGTCTCGAACACGCCTTTGTGCCCGGAGAAATCTTCAGCACCTATGTGTACAAACGCTTCGCCGAGGCCCTGTCCGATCGGCCTGATGTCATCGTGCAATTTGGCTCGGATACCGTAACGGCGATCGATAGGCATCTGGACGGAGGATATTCCGTTTTCCTTGGAGCGGAGCAGCGAACCCGCTTTGACGCGGTGTTTCTCGCGACGGGTTACGGGATGCGGGAAAATTCTGACGCGGCGCCTGCCGGTGAAACGCAAAGCGCCGTCGTGATCGGCGGCGGCATCCACGCGGTCGACAGGGCGCTTGGATTGCTGGCGGACTCGAAGATTTCCCATGTCACATTGATCTCGGAATCGGGCTTCCTGCCTCAGTCACATACTCCAGCCGCCGTCGGAGCTATTGTCACGGACCAACCCATGCCGGGAACGCTACGCGGCGCGTTCCGTTTTCTGCGCGAAGCCGCCAACAGGGCTGATCTGGAAGGTTCGGGTTGGCAAGGCATCATGAACGGCTTTCGTTCACGCGCGCGCGACCTCTGGGCGGGACTGACGCCAGAAGAGCGTGCACGGTTCAAACGCCATGTGAAGGCTATTTACGACAGTCATCGCAACCGCTTGCCGCCTGAGCACTATCAGCGCCTGCATCATGCGATCGCCAGCGGCGCGATCACCGTGAGGAAGGGAAAAGTGAATTGTATCGCTACAAACGGCGTGCTGTTTTCGGCCCCGACCGGGCTTGAGGTCCTTCCCGCGGAACTGACGATAGACTGCCGTTTCCGGCCGTCCGGAACCGATAGCCCGCTTGTCCGCTCGATCATCATTGCGGGTCTTGCAACGCGGGACGAACTCGAGATCGGTATCGTCGTAGACGAATGCGGGCGGACCAAGGCGAGCGCCTTGCATGGGCTGTTCGCGATGGGACCGCTTGGCCTGGGCAGCCTTCCGGATATCGATCTGGTGCCTCAGATCGTCCAGCAAAGCCATGCGGCTGCGTCGTTGCTCAACAGCTGGATTGGTGAAGTGGCTAAAAGCGCAAGACGTCGTCAAAGCCTGTGACGACGTGTGAGAGTTATTGTCCCAACCTGTGAATGGATGGCAACAGCCGACCAAAGCTGCATCGCCGCGCCGGGCGATGCAGCGCGTCGGGAATGGGGTGCCGTCAGGCTGTTCGCGATGCCTGGATGACTGTCGGTGGCGCAAGCGGCGGCAAGCACCGCGCGATATGAAGCTGCATGGTCGTCGCCTGTCCGGCCGCGCTCACGCGGCCTTTGCTTTCGGCTTGGCGGCCTTGACGTGGGTTATGCTGCGGCGGCCGTCGACGCTGACGGGGACGTCGCCGTCAACGGTGGCGCGGCGCACGACCCGGTGCTGGTCGCCGTAGTCGTTGACGGCATAGTGCTGGGTCGCGCGATTATCCCAGATCGCCACATCTCCAGCTCTCCAGCGCCAGCGCACGGTATTTTCCGGGGCGGTAACGTAGGACTGGAACACCTCGTAGAGTTTCGCGGAGTCGCTCTTCGACACGCCGATCAGGCGCTGAACGAAATTGCCGAGCAGCAGCGATCTTTCGCCGGTTTCGGGGTGGACACGCACGACTGGATGCTCGGTCTCGTAGATGGTCGAGGTGAAAACTTCCTCGAAATGCTTCTTCTCTTCAGCGGTAGCACGAGGACGCACGGCTGCGTAGTCATAGGCATTGCTGTGAATGGCCCATAAATTGTCCGCTAGCAATTTGAGCGATGCCGGCAGACTTTCGTATGCGGCATGGGTGTTGGACCAGATCGTATCACCTCCAGCCGCCGGAATGACGACGCCGCGAAGGACCGAGAATTTAGGATAGGCATCCACGAAGGTGACATCAGTGTGCCACTGGTCCGCCCTGCCGCCGCCGCGGCTGGAATCGAGATTGAGGATGGAGGCCGTGCCGGTCACCGGACCCTGGGTTGGATGAGGCACAAGGTCGCCCAGGCGGCGTGCGAATGATTCCTGTTGGGCATCGTCAAGATGTTCCTGGTCGCGGAAGAAGATGACCTTGTGTTTCAGGAGAAGCTGGTTGATGGCCGCCACCGTTGCGTCCGAAAGGTCTCCGCCGAGGCGAATACCTCTGATTTCGGCTCCGACGCGGCCGGTCAGCGGCACGACATCGGACGCGCGGATGATCTGATTGACGAGAACTGGATTGCTCATGGAAACCTCCTGGCTGATCTTGGAAGAAGACGGCAAGTCACATGCGCCCAACGAAGCATCCGCCGGGCGTTCGAAAATCTCATTGTTAAAATCTACAGGGCTATGGAACGCTATAATCTATAAAATCAATAGACAAAATATTCTAATTTTGTCCGTTTGCCCGAAACAGCCACCTTCGATAGTTCCTTCTCGCCGATGAATTCCTCACTTGGGGCCTTCAGCGATGCATCGTTTCACCGAACGCGCTCGTGCCAGAAGTTGGGAGCTCCCAACTTTCGTGACCCCTGAATGACACGCAGGCAAGGCAATCACCCATCAAAAAGCTCGCAGATTCGCGACTTGAACTAAAACGTCGCTCCCACAAATCAGGGTCCGCAGACCAGCAGCGCCTTGGCCACCGATTTGTTCAGCAAGACACTCAGCGTGGCGGGGATCCTGCTTGTCACTTCGGAGAATTTGGGCCCCGATATCGTCACGCCGTGGCGCTGGGATATGCCGCTGAGCGCTTCCGTCCGGATATGTCGGATACTTCGGGCGCTCGGAACTCAACACCTGTCATCAAGAACTGTTCCCAGCATCGGCTTCGCTTCTATGATGCGAGACACGAACCCCGCCGGTCCGACGGCTTTCACCTCGCGGCTTAAAAAGAGACTATTTCGCGCAAAAAAGAAACATCCTATGCGTTTGTCGCATAGCTGAAGTGAGAGATTGTCGCTGTTTTAAACCGATTGAACCGCCTATATTCCAACCATCGAAACGACGCCGGAGCCAAGCAAGGTTGCTGACGTCATACAGCCCTCAGGAAAGGGGATTATCATGAACGTAGCACGCTCTTTCAACAACTGGCGCAAGTTCCGTCAGACCGTCACCGAACTCGGCCGCATGTCCAGCCGTGAGCTGCAGGACCTCGGTATCGACCGCGCCGACATCCGCAGCGTTGCCCGCGCATCGATCGCGCGCTAATCGCACAGCACTTGGTATTTAATACTGCTTGACGCCCGCTCCTGACGCGGGCGTTTTTGCGTCGAATGCCATGGCTTAGGTCGGTTTAATCCTCGTTCGTATTGCAAGATATCCGACTTGTATTTCTTGCATAGCTGCAGTGCAGCATAAGGCATTGGCACTATCCATGGTCGGTGTATGATGAGACCCATCGAAGCAATGCACCTCCTCCCGCAAAGCTTCGACTTTCAGATGGCCCAATCCTCCTCCCAAGGGACGTCTGTCGGAACAGCGGCACTCCTCCTCCCAGTCGCTGTTCGGTTTTCAGAAAGCCTGCCGCACCTCCTCCCGCGGCAGGCTTTTTCGTATCCCGAACCTTCCCTGCTGCAGATCGATTGAGTGCGCCTGTTCCCACGTCGCGTCACCCACTCAATCGTAGGCGTCTTCCTTGGGACCGGCTGGGGTTCCCTGGAGGCGCCTGTCGCAGACCCTCGGACTCTGTCGTCCTAAAAGGAGGTCTGTTTGCCGGGGGCCGGGTCCCGCTTTGGCGCGATATCCGCCCAACAGCTGACCCACCGAATGTCTCGGTTTCGCGAGTAATCCGGCGTCCCAGAAACGGCGTTGGTGAAGTGGCTGTCGGCTATGACATCATCCATGAAGGAGGTGCCGGCAGGCTAAGCGGATCGCTATGAACCTCCGCCCGCGTCAACGGCTTCAATGAACTCGTCTAATGTTTTTCCAAGCACGCGGACCTCATCCGACCATGCGCCGGCAAAGACAAACGGAATCGCCGTAACTCACCAAATGACTCGAGCCTGAGCTTCATGCGGATACTGCCTGCCGATATCCCTGGCTATTCTCCGAGCGGAAGAGTGATATCCGCTACGGAGGCTCCCAATGTAACGCCGCGACTTTCCGCCTGCGCCATCGCCTTCACCAGCGCGATGACCGTTTCGCGGATATTTCGGTCGGCAATCTTCAGAAAGGCGCGATTGAGCGCCAATCCCTCTTTCGTTCGCAGGAATTCGGCAACTGGATCAGTATTCGCCGACAGATCCAGCCCTTGCAGCGTCAACGGCTCGGAGTTCTCCTGTTCGAAGAAGAAACTCACCGACGTGTGAAGCACATCGGCGATCCGCTGCAGACGGCTCGCGCCGATGCGGTTGATGCCCTTCTCGTATTTCTGAACCTGCTGAAAGGTCACGCCGATCTGCTCGGCAAGCCGTTCCTGGCTCATCCCGAGCAACTGCCGACGCATTCTTATGCGCGCTCCGACATAGCTGTCTATCGCATTCGCTGTCTTGACATTCATCGTGTGTTTTCAGCCTCGATCGCTTTTTCAATCGGGGAAGCTGTAGTATCCCCTGCATGGCTTTTCCATGGTTGTTTTCACATAGCATACTGGATATGTGATGATCGCGACCGACTGTGATATGAAAGCCCGCCTGGAAAGACGTTAAGTTAGGCAGAAATCACTTGTCCGGAGAGAAAATCGAACAAAAGGCGTACCAATACGGATAGAACTGGGCTGTAATTGCGTCCCGGCTTACGCTAAATGCACTTCAGCGACCGTCGCCCGAGAGTCTTCCCAGCCCCGATCGCCCGAAAATCCATCGAACAAAGCGATGTGGCACGGCACCGGCCGGGCCAGTGCAGGAGAAGCATTGATGGCAACCGTTGCCGAGAGCGCGCCCCGTTTCGAAAAAACAACGATGTCCATCCTCATGGCGGTCAGCTTCTGCCACATGCTGAACGACATCATGCAGTCGCTGCTCGCCTCGCTTTATCCGCTGTTCAAGGCGAACTACGATCTCGATTTCGTGCAGATCGGTCTCCTCACCATGACTTTCCAGGTCACGGCTTCGCTGCTGCAGCCGCTGGTCGGTATCGTCACCGACCGCTGGCCGATGCCCTATTCGCTGCCGGTCGGTATGGCGAGTACCTTTTGCGGCCTCATCCTGCTCGGCAATGCCGGCAGCTTCGAACTGCTGCTGGTTGCCGCAAGCCTGATCGGCTTCGGCTCGGCGGTCTTCCACCCGGAATCTTCGCGCGTGGCCCGTCTTGCTTCGGGCGGTCGCCACGGTTTCGCGCAATCCTTCTTCCAGGTCGGTGGCAATGCCGGCCAGGCGATCGGTCCGCTGCTTGCCGCCTTCATCGTGCTGCCGCTCGGCCAGCACAGCGTCTCCTGGTTCGCCGCCATCGCCATGGTCGGCATGGTCGTGCTGAGCTGGGTCGGCAACTGGTACATGAGCCACAGGCGCCAGAATGCCAGCAAGCCAGCAATAAGCCGGACCCTGCCGCTGGCGCAGAACCGGGTCATCTGGGCGCTGCTGATTCTCGTGCTGCTGACGGCAACCAAGAATGTCTACATGGCCAGCGTGTCGAGCTACTTCACCTTCTATGTCATCGACAAGTTCGAGCTCAGCGTGCAGCAGGCACAGCTGATGCTCTTTCTCTTCCTCGGCTCGGTCGCCGTCGGCACGTTCCTCGGCGGGCCGATCGGCGATCGCTTCGGCGCGCGTTTCGTCATCTGGTTCTCGATCCTTGGTGTCATTCCCTTCGCGCTCTTGCTTCCCTATGCGAACCTTTTCTGGACGGGCGTGCTCAGCATCGTCATCGGCCTGATCTTCGCTTCGGCCTTCTCGGCGATCGTCGTCTTCGCACAGGAACTGGTGCCCGGGCGCGTCGGGCTTATTGCCGGCGTCTTCTTCGGCTTCGCATTTGGGGCAGGGGGGCTCGGTGCTGCGCTGCTCGGCGATTTCGCCGATACCCACGGCATCGATTTCGTCTACCGCATCTGCTCCTACCTGCCGCTGCTCGGTCTCCTGACAGTCTTCCTGCCGCGTATTCCCAAGCGGAAACCAGTCTGAGGCGATACCGCTTACGGACAATCGATCGAGCCGGAATGTCACTGACACTCCGGCTCGATGCATCATGCAGTTTCGCACGTCGCCATCGCCCACAGGCCCGAACGTATTTTTCTCCTCATATGGGGAAGAGGGATCACCATTCCTTTAATCCACTATTTTTATAGATAATATTCGTCCAATAATGACGTCGGTTTCGGCACGATATTGGAAGGAAATGGCATGTCTGCTCCCAAACTGGTCGGCCTTGCGGGTAGTTTCAACCGCCCCTCGAAGACCTTTGCGCTTGTTGAAAACATTGCTGGTCTCGCCGCCGAGAAATACGGCTTCGACAACACCATCTACGACCTGACCGATGTCGGCCCTTCGCTCGGCCAGGCGCTGCGCCGTGACGATCTCGACAGTCGCGCCAAGGAAGTCATCGACGACATCGTCAATGCCGACGTGCTGGTCATCGGAGCGCCAACTTACAAGGGCAGCTATCCCGGCCTCTTCAAGCATCTGATCGACTTGATCGACCCGCATGAGCTGCGCGCCAAGCCGATCATCATCACCGCGACCGGCGGCGGCGACCGGCACGCGCTAATGGTCGAGCACCAGCTTCGCCCGCTCTTCGGTTTCTTCATGGCGCACACGCTGCCGACCGCCGTTTACGCGTCCGACCATGACTTCACCAATTACCGTGTCTCATCCGACCCGCTTTCCAATCGGATCGGGGAGGTCATCGGCGAGCTCACGGCCTTTTTTCCCAGCCGGAATCAAGCGCTTATCGCTGCCGAATGAAGAATGTCGGGATAGGCTTGAAACGGCGCCATGGAGGCGCCGTTTTCGTTTTAAGTCTGTCCTTTTCAAGTCGTCATAGTCCACAAATTTGATGGAAATTTATCCTGCCGATATCGATGGCAGGGCAAGAGTTTTTCCAGCCCTTCTTCCACATCAGACATTCGTGCTTCGCCTCCGATACGCGCATTTGCCATGATCGGCCTGCTCGGGGCGTTGGCCTCATTCAGTCAGACGGGATATAAAATGATCAAGAACAAAAATCTTCACGGCTTCCACCTTTCGCGCCGGTCGGCTCTTGCCGCCGTGGCCGTTTCCGCTGCCGCACTCTTTGCCTTTGCAGCGCCCGCTCCTTCCTTTGCCGAGGACAAGTCGATCAAGGTCGGCATCATGGCCGGCGAGGAGGAGGACATCTGGCGCGTGGTCGCGAGCGAGGCGGCGAAGAAGGGTCTCAAGATCGAGACCATCACCTTCAACGACTATACGCAGCCGAATGAAGCGCTGGAACGCGGCGAACTCGACGCCAACGCCTTCCAGCACCAGCCCTATCTCGACAACCAGATCAAGCAGCACGGTTATCACATCGTTCGCGTCGGTTATACCGGGGTCTGGCCGATCGGCCTTTACACCAAGAAGTACAAGTCCGTCGCCGAGATCCCGGAAGGTGCCGTCATCGGCGTGCCGAACGATCCCTCGAACGAAGGCCGTGCGCTGCGCGTTCTCCAGAACGAAGGCCTGATCAAGCTCAAGGACGACACCGGTATTCTTGCGACCGTCGCCGACGTCACCGACAATCCGAAGAAGATCGAGATCAAGGAACTCGACGCCGGCATCGTCGGTCGCTCGATCGACGATCTGGATGCCGGTATCGTCAACACCGACTGGGCGTTGAAAAGCGGTCTTTCTCCGGCCGAACGCATTGCCCAGGAGCCGATCGCCGACAATCCATACCGCAACTTCATCGCCGTCAAGGACGAGAACAAGGATGCCGACTGGGTCAAGACGCTTGTGTCTTCTTATCAGAACGAGACCGTCAAGACCGAGTTCGACAAGGTTTACAAGGGGACGGGTCTCAGCGCCTATTGATCCGGAGCAGGGCTGGGGTTAAGGCCTGCCGAGAGGCGGTCCGGGCGTTCTTTGCCCGGGCCGCCTTCAGCATTTGTAAGGAAAAACACATGAATTCCTTTGTTTCCACCACGGCGATCGAGGCAGAGCCGCAAACGGCGACCGAAGAAGTGGTGAGGCTTACCGACGTGAAGCGGCGGTTCGGAACCACTGCAGCACTCGACGGCATTTCGCTGACGGTGAAGAGAGGCGAAATCCTCGGCATCATCGGCCGCAGCGGCGCCGGCAAATCGACGCTGATCCGCTGCCTGAACGGCCTGGAGCGCGCCGATAGCGGCGAGATCCTCATCGAAGGCCGAGATATCACCGGACTTTCAGAACAGGACCTGCAGCCGCTGCGCCGCCGCATCGGCATGATCTTCCAGCATTTCAATCTGCTTTCCGCCAAGACCGTCGAGGAAAACGTCGCGCTGCCGCTGAAGATCGAGGGTCTTGCAAAGAGTGAGCGCCTGAAACGGGCGCATGAGCTGCTCGAGCTCGTCGGTCTTGCCGACAAGGCGAAGGCCTATCCCGCATCGCTGTCCGGTGGCCAGAAACAACGCGTCGGCATCGCCCGGGCGCTCGCGGCACGCCCGGCACTGCTGTTGTCCGACGAGGCGACATCGGCGCTCGATCCGGAAACGACCCGGTCGATCCTGGCGCTGCTCAAGGACATCAACCGTAAGCTCGGGCTGACCATTCTGCTGATCACCCATGAGATGGAAGTGGTCCGCGGCATTGCCGATCGCGTCGCGGTCATCGATGCCGGGCGGATCGTCGAGGAGGGACAGGTCTGGTCGATCTTCGCCAACCCGCAGGCTGATATCACCGGGAGCCTGCTCGGCGGCATCCGGCCGCAGCTTCCTGAGCATATCGCTGGCCGGCTGTCGGCGACGGCGGGCAGCGAAGCGATCCTTAGCGTCGATCTTGCCGGCCCGCAGGCGCAAGGCGCGCTGTTTGCCGAACTCTCGGCGGCGCTGCCGCATTCCTTCCGCCTCGTCCATGGCGGCATCGACCACATCCAGAACCAGCCGGTGGCGCGGTTCTTCATCGCCGTTCCCGCGCGCGACCCCGCGCTTGCCGGAAAGGTCGAACAATTCCTGACGGCCCGGTCCGCCCGGGTGGAGGTGCTTGGTTATGACACCGATCATGCTTGAACTGCTGGTTCGCTCCCTTTGGGAGACCATCCTGATGACCGTCGCCTCGGGAGTGATCTCGCTCGTCGCCGGCCTGCCGCTCGGCCTTGCACTGGTCGCGACGGCGCGCGGCGGCATCGCCGAAAATCTCTGGATCAACCGCGTGCTCGGCGGGGTCATCAACGGCTTCCGTTCGGTGCCCTTCATCATCCTGCTGGTGGCGCTGATCCCGCTGACGCGGCTGATCGTCGGCACCGCGCTCGGCACCTGGGCGGCCATCGTGCCGCTCGCCATCGCCGCAACGCCCTATTATGCCCGCATCGCCGAAGTATCGCTGCGCGAGGTCGACCGCGGGCTGATCGATGCCGTGCGCGCCATGGGCGGCAATCGCTGGACGATCATCCGTGAGGTGCTGGTGCCTGAAGCGCTGCCAGGCATCGTCGCCGGTTTCACCGTCACGCTGGTGACGCTGATCGGCGCCTCGGCCATGGCGGGCGCGATCGGCGCCGGCGGCCTCGGCGATCTCGCCATCCGCTATGGCTATCAGCGTTTCGAAACCAGTGTGATGATCGCGGTGGTGGCCGTCCTCATCGTGCTCGTCTGCGGCATCCAGTGGCTTGGCGACCGGCTGGTCGCCAGACTGGACCACCGATAAATCAGCGCCGGAATTGGGCGGCGGGATGAGCGGCGGGCAACCTGCCGTTCCCGCCGCCGAAAAGCTTCTGCCGCAAGGGTCCTGCAGCATAGTCCGCCTTGAAGACACCGCGCTCCTGCAGCACCGGGACGACCAGCTCGACGAAATCGCGCAGGCTTTCCGGCGCCACTGTCCGCGCCAGATTGAAGCCGTCGATTCCATCCTCTTCGATCCATGTCGTAAGATGATCGGCGATCTGGTTGGGTGAGCCCACAATCGGCTTCATCCGGCTGCCGAGCACCATCTGGTCGATGATGTCACGCAACGTTACCGGCTTCGCCGCCTGTTTCGTAATGGCCGCAAGTGCGGATTGATTGGCGTTGGTCGAGCTCTGGTCGATGACGTCGTCCAATCCATACTTCGAAAAGTCGATACCGACGGAGGCGGAGTAATGCGCAAGCGAGGCCTCGACGCTCGCATGGCGGCGGTACCCCTCCAGCTTGTCCCGTGCTTCCTTCTCCGTCCGCCCGACGACAACAGTGATCAGGCTCAGGATTTTCAATGCGTCGGCGCCGCGGCCGAATTCCTCCGCCTTCGCCCGCAGCGCATCGACGGTCGACCTGGCCGCCTTGGGATTGGGCCCGGCGATGAAGACGCATTCGGCGTGGCGCGCGGCGAAATCCCGCCCGCGTGCCGAGGCGCCGGCCTGAAAGAGCAGGGGCGTGCGCTGCGGCGAGGGCTCGGAAAGATGGATGCCTTCCATCCGGTAATATTTGCCGTCGTGACGAACAGTGCGCACTTTGGAGGGATCGGCATAGATGCCGCCTGCCTTGTCACGCAGTACCGCATCGTCGTCCCAGCTCCCTTCCCAGAGCTTGTAGAGGATCTCGAGATATTCCTCGGCTGCATCGTAGCGCGCATCATGTTCCGGCAGCTTGTCGAAACCCATGCTGCGGGCGGCACTGTCGAGATAGCCGGTGACGATGTTCCAGCCGATCCGTCCCTTGGTCAGGTGATCGAGCGTCGACATGCGCCGCGCCAGCAGGAAGGGTGGCTCATAGGTGGTGTTGACGGTGACGCCGAAACCAAGATGTTTCGTCACATAAGCCATCGCCGAAATCGGGATCAGCGGATCATTGACCGGGATCTGCGCGCCCGTCTCGATCACCGGCGCCGGACTGCCCCTGTAGACGTCATAGACACCGACGATATCGGCCAGGAAGATGCCGTCCAGCTTGCCGCGTTCGGCGGTCTTGGCAAACTCTGTCCAGTAGTCGAGATCGGTATAATGCGCTGAGCGATCGCGCGGGTGCGTCCACAGGCCGTGGTTGATGTGCCCGACGCAGTTCATGTCGAAGGCATAGATCTGCATGGTCTTCATGAGGCGGGTCCCAAAGCCGGCAATAGAAATCAAGGATTTGCCGCATTAATTATCCAAGAGCATGATGCCGAAAAGTGCGAGCGGTTTTCGGACGACATCATGCTCTAACTATATAATGTAGAACAGGATTCAGATTTTAGGCCGGCTCGGCCTAAAATCATCCTGTTCGGGCTCTATCGCACGAGGAGCCTGTGAAATGGTAGGGTGGGGATGACAAAAGCCGGAGGAACCGCATGACGAAGAAGACGCTGTCGGATTGGGCCGAGCTTGCGCAAAAGGAACTGCGCCGCTCGCCCGAAACGCTGACCTGGCAGACGCCGGAAGGCATTGCCGTCAAGCCGCTCTATACGGCCGAGGATCTCGACGGCGCCGGGCACCTTGGTTCGCTTCCCGGCTTTTCGCCTTTCACCCGCGGCCCGCGGGCGACGATGTATGCCGGCCGGCCTTGGACGATCCGCCAATATGCCGGCTTCTCGACGGCAGAGGAATCGAACGCCTTTTATCGCCGCAATCTGGCGGCCGGCCAGAAGGGCCTGTCGGTCGCCTTCGATCTTGCCACCCACCGCGGTTATGACAGCGATCATCCGCGCGTCGAGGGTGATGTCGGCAAGGCGGGTGTGGCAATCGACAGCGTCGAGGACATGAAGATCCTGTTCGACGGCATTCCGCTTGGCGAAATGTCGGTGTCGATGACCATGAACGGTGCCGTCATCCCGATCCTTGCCTCCTTCATCGTGGCCGGCGAGGAGCAGGGCGTTCCACGGGCCGAGCTCTCGGGGACAATCCAGAACGACATCCTCAAGGAGTTCATGGTCCGCAACACCTATATCTATCCGCCCGAACCTTCGATGCGGATCGTTGCCGATATCATCGACTATACCGCCCGCGAGATGCCGAAGTTCAACTCCATCTCGATCTCCGGCTACCACATGCAGGAAGCCGGCGCGACGCTGGTGCAGGAACTGGCCTTCACGCTGGCCGACGGCCGCGAATATGTGCGCGCCGCCATCGCTAAAGGCCTGAGCGTCGACGAATTCGCCGGCCGCCTGTCCTTCTTCTTCGCCATCGGCATGAACTTCTTCATGGAAGCCGCCAAGCTGCGCGCCGCCCGCCTGCTCTGGACGCGGATCATGGAAGGGTTTCATCCGGAGAAACAGTCCTCGCTGATGCTGCGCACCCATTGCCAGACCTCCGGCGTCTCGCTGCAGGAGCAGGACCCTTATAACAACATCATCCGCACCGCTTTCGAGGCGATGTCGGCCGTGCTCGGCGGCACGCAGTCGCTGCACACCAACTCCTTCGACGAGGCGATCGCGCTGCCGACGGAATTCTCCTCGCGCATTGCCCGCAATACGCAGCTGATCCTGAGCCACGAAACCGGCGTGACAAAAGTGGTCGATCCCCTGGCGGGCTCCTACTATGTCGAAAGCCTGACGGCCGAGCTTGCCGACAAGGCCTGGGCCTTGATGGAGGAAGTCGAGGCACTGGGCGGCATGACCAAGGCCGTAGCGGAAGGCCTGCCGAAACGGCTGATCGAGGAAGCGGCCGCGCGCCGCCAGGCGGCCGTCGACAAGGGCGACGAGGTCATCGTCGGCGTCAACCGCTACCGGCTCGACACCGAGCAGCCGATCGACATTCTGGAGATCGACAACAGCGCGGTGCGCAAAGCGCAGATCAGACGTATTGAGGAAACCAAGCGGCGCCGCGATGGCGGAGCCGTGCGCGAGGCGCTGGCGGCCCTGGCAGAGATCGCACAGAGCGGCAAGGGCAACCTGCTGGAAGCCGCCATCGCGGCGGCCCGAGCCCGCGCCACGGTCGGCGAAATATCGGATGCCATGCGCGCTGCCTTCGGCGATCATGCCGCGACCCCTGAAGTCATCAAGGGCGTCTATGGCGAGGCCTATGAAAATGAGCCGGAACTCGCCGTGCTCAAGACTCGCATGACGGAGGTGACGGAAGCCATGGGGCACCGGCCGAAGATCATGGTTGCCAAGCTCGGTCAGGACGGACACGACCGAGGCGCCAAGGTGATCGCCTCGGCTTTCGGCGACATCGGCTTCGATGTACTCGCCGGTCCCCTCTTCCAGACACCGGAGGAAGCTGCCGGCGTCGCACTCAGCGAAAAGGTCAATGTCGTCGGCGTCTCGTCGCTGGCGGCCGGTCACAGGACGCTGCTACCGCAGCTGATCGACAGGCTGAGGGAACAGGGCGGTGGCGATATCATCGTCGTTTGCGGCGGCGTTATCCCGCGTCAGGACTATGAATTCCTGCACGAACACGGCGTTGCAGCCGTGTTCGGCCCGGGGACAAATGTTCTCGAAGCGGCAAACTCCGTCCTCGATCTGCTGCAGGGCAGGCGAAGAAACCAGTAGCTGAAGCATTTCCAGGAAAAGTGCGATGCGATTTTCCGCCCGGAAATTCGCAAAATCAAAAAGTTAGAGAAGCCCGCGCTTCGCCAGATTGCTCATCAGCGCCGAAATACCGAAGGTCCAGGGCGGGCATTCGGTGGAAAGGCGCACGGTGTTGACCAGCGCGCCGAGGCCCGCCGAGGAAATCTCGACGACATCGCCGATCTTGTGGGTGAAGCCTTGCTTTGGCGCGTCGCGGTCCTGCGTCGGCGCAAACAGCGTGCCGAGGAAAAGCATGAAACCATCGGGATACTGATGATGGGCGCCGACCGTCTGCTTGACGAGATCGGTCGGGTCGCGGCTGATCTTTGACATCGAACTCTTGCCGTGCAGCACGAAACCGTCCTGGCCGGTGACTTTCAGGTCGAGTTCGGCCTTGCGTACGTCATCCAGGCTGTAACCGGCATCGAACAGGCGGATGAAAGGACCGATCGAGCAGGAGGCGTTGTTGTCCTTGGCCTTGCCGAGCAGCAGTGCCGAGCGGCCTTCGACGTCGCGCAGGTTGACGTCGTTGCCGAGGGCTGCCCCCTTGATCTCGCCGCGGCTGTTGACCGCAAGCACGATTTCGGGCTCGGGGTTATTCCAGGTCGAGATCGGATGCAGGCCGACATCCGCACCCCAGCCGACGGAGGAAAGCACCGGCGACTTGGTGAAGACTTCGGCATCCGGCCCGATACCGACCTCGAGATATTGCGACCACATGCCCTCGTCGATCAGCGCCTGCTTGACCTTGGCAGCCTCCGGCGAGCCCGCTTTAAGATTGGTGAGGCTGCCGCCGATCAGCGTGCTGACACGCTCGCGGATCGAGGCGGCGCGTTCTGGATTGCCGGCCGCCTTCTCCTCGATGACGCGCTCGATCATCGACTGCGCAAAGGTAACGCCGCAGGCCTTGACTGCCTGCAGGTCGACGGGCGCAAGGAGATAAGGGCGCGTTTGATCCGGAGCTCCGGTACTGTTGGCGGCGATGTCCGCCAGCGAGCCAACCGCCTTGCCACTTGCTGCACGGACGAAGGCGGCGGCATCCTGTCGCTCGAGCAGTGCACTCAGCGTCGGCGCCTCGCGCGACGTGATGTCGAGAAGCACGCCCTCGCGTAACGTCACAATGCTCGGTCCCTCCGCTTCGGGATTCCAGATGCGACCGACAAAAAGACCATCCGAAGCGGCGACATCGAGAAGAGCTTGAGACATGGTGATCTTCCATCAAGGCGAGCGAGAAGAGCTCTTTTAAAAATTGCGGGGTGTTGCCGCCCTCCGACCCGGCGACGACCAAAATCGATCACATTCATGAAGACGGGGCAAGATGCGAGGGGAAAAAGACCTTTGCCTGATCGGCTCAAGCGGCGGGCTTCCTCGGGAATCCAATTGCAAAAGGCCACAAAATAACTATTTAGATACAAAATAACTGTTATATTTCAAATGTTTATATACAGGTCGCGACGATTTTGCCCTCCATCTTGCCTTGACAGGAGCCGGCTTTCGTTATCTGTTTTGCGCGACATGGAGGAGGCTGGCGTCAGCCGGCTACACGAAAATCCCAGGAGGATATTGCAGCGATGTTGAGATTTGCCGTCGTCGGAATCGACCATGGGCATACGTTTGATCACGTGAAGGGATTGCTTGCTTCGGGCGGCGAATTCGTCGGCTATTGCCCGCAGACCTCGGTGCCGGCACTGCGCGAGGCCTTTGAGAAGACCTATCCTGACGCGCCGCAGATTGACCGGGAAAAGCTGTTCGACGATCCGTCGATCGACGTCATCTGCATTTCCGCAATCCCCCGCGATCGTGCCGGACTTGCCATTCGCGCGATGAGATCGGGCAAAGACGTGATGACTGACAAGCCTGGCGTGACGACCTTCGCCCAACTCGAGGACGTCAGGCGCACCGTTGCCGAGACAGGCAAGATCTTCTCGATCTGCTTTTCCGAGCGCCACTGCGTGCGCTCCGCCGTCAAGGCCGGCAAGCTCGTCGCCGAAGGCGCGATCGGCAAAGTGATCCAGACGCTCGGCGTCGGTCCTCACCGGCTGCAACTGCCGACCCGGCCGGACTGGTTCTTCGATCCCGAGGCCTTCGGCGGCATCATCGTCGATATAGCTTCACACCAGGTCGACCAGTTCCTGTTCTATACCGGCTCGACCACAGGCGAGGTCATCGCAAGCTCGATCGGCAATTTCGGCATGCCTGACAAGCCCGCCTTCGAGGATTTCGGCGAGGTCCTTCTGCGCTCCGACAAGGCGGCGGGTTATGTCCGTGTTGACTGGTTCACGCCGGAGGCGCTGCCGACCTGGGGTGACGGGCGCCTGACCATTCTCGGCACCGATGGCTACATCGAATTGCGCAAATATATCGATATTGCCGGCCGGCCGGGCAAGGATCATCTCTTCCTGGTCAACGGCAAGGAAATGACCCATATCGATTGCAGCGGCGAAAAGCTCGATTATTTCGACGCGTTCACCGCCGACGTTGGCAACCGCACGCAGACGGCGATGACCCAGGATCACGTTTTTGAAGTCTGCCGTCTTTCGCTCGAAGCCCAGGCGAAAGCCGCGCGCATCGGCGCTCGTTGAGGAGGATATCATGACCAGGAAATTGCGCGTCGGCGTCATCGGCGCAGGCATCGCTGCGCGGCATCTCGCCGGCTTCGGCTGGAACAAGGAGCTTTTCGAGGTTCCTGTGCTCTGCTCGCTCGACGAGGAACGCGGCAAGGCGCTGTGCGAGGAATACGGCATTGGCGAATACACGCAGGATGCGGATGCGCTGTTTGCCCGTGACGATCTCGACATCATCGACATTTCGACGCCGCCGAGCTCGCATTTCGAACTTTGCCGCAAGGGCATCGAATCCGGCAAGCACGTGATCTGCGAGAAGCCGCTCTTCGGCTCGATCGCCGAGGTTGACGAGATGGGGCGCATCCTCGATCGTTACCCCGGCAGGAAGCTGATGCCGATCTTCCAGTATCGCTACGGCTCCGGCCTGCAGAAGCTGAAGCTGCTGATCGAGCGCGGCCTGGCCGGCAAGCCGTTCCTGACAACGATCGAAACCCATTGGTGGCGCGGTCCGGACTATTATGCCGTGCCGTGGCGCGGCAAATGGGCGAGCGAACTGGGCGGCGGCCTTCTCGGCCACGCCATCCACGCTCATGACATGCTGAACTATGTACATGGCCCCTGCGCCGAGGTGTTTTCCTATGGGGCGACGCTGGTCAATCCGATCGAGGTCGAGGATACGGCAGCCCTTTCGGTGAGGATGCAGAATGGCTCGCTGGCGACGCTGTCGATGACGCTGGGTTCGCGCAAGGAGATCTCGCGGTTGCGCTTCTGCTTCAACGACCTCGTCGCCGAAAGCATCATCGAACCCTATACGATGGGCCGTGACCCGTGGACTTTCGTCGCCGGGACAGAGGAACATCAGGCCCGGATCGACGAAGTGCTTGCCGCCTATGTGCCTGGCGAGGATGGCTACACCCGTCAGTTCGAGCTCTTCCACAAGGCGATCGTCGAGGACACCGACCCACCGGTGACGCTGCAGGATGCCCGCAATTCGCTGGAACTGGTAACGGCCGCCTATTTCTCGCAGCGCACCGGACAACCGACGCCGATGCCGATCGCCGCCGATCATCCGCTCTACCGCTCCTGGCTGCCGGCCGGGGAATGGCGTGCTGCGGCCACCGTCTGAATCGGGAAGGGCTCTCCCATGCTGAAATCCTTCGAGCATGTCGGCATGACGGTCAGCGACATGGACCGCACCGTCGATTTCTACTGTGGCCTGCTCGGCCTCAGCCTCGTGCTGCGTAAGACGATGGCGAATGGCATGCAGGTAGCATTCCTCGATGCAGGCGGCGGCATGCTGGAGGTCTTTGCGCCGCCCGGCGGCGCGTCGAGGGCGGTCGACGTGGCTGAAGATACGGCCGGCGTCCGGCACCTCACCTTCCATTTCGACAATGTCGACGAGGCCTTCACCCGCCTTGAACAGGCGGGCGTCGAGATCAAGGAGCGGCCGCGCTTCGCCGTCCACTCCGAGATGCTGAACAAGATCGCCTTCGTTCGCGATCCCGACGGCATCATTGTCGAGCTTGCCGAACGCTCTCAGAGCCGCCAGGGGCTGACACAGGTGCTGCCGATCGCTTCGCTGCGGGCGGTCAGACCGTCCCGCAGCAGATCGATCAGGCGCCGGACAAGTTTTGCTGCCATGCAAGGCTCTCCTCAGCTCGCCAGCTTGGCACTGATGTAGTTGCGCCAGCCGCCAAGTGCGGTGATTTCCTCGGCACCTTTCACCGCATGGGCCTCGCAGACGAAGCCGGAGACGCTGGAACCGTCTTCGAGCGTCAGCTTACCGATGCCGAGGGGTGCCGGAATCTTCTGGACGAACCTGCCGAAAGCATCGGCCGGCAGTGCCCAGACCTCGACCTCCAGCCCCTGACCCTTATGGCCGGGTTCGCGCAGCAGCCCTGGTTTCGCTGGCGTGGTATTGGGCAAGACGAAGAGGCGATAGTCGCCGGCCGTGCGGCAGGTCTTGACCAGACGCCCGCCGGCGCCTGCCAGTTCGTGATTGAGCGGCATGCCGGTCAGATGCGCACCGACGACCGCGATTTCAATGAATCCGTCATCGCCAGGCACAACACGGCTTGCTTCGGGGATCGCAGCCTGCCGGTCGATGCCCATGCCGGAGCTTGCTGCGCGGTGCAGCGCATCGGCAAGCGGCGCCAGCGCGTCGTCGGTGAAGGCAGGTGCAATGACGGTCACGCCGCCCGGCAGCCCACCTTTGCCGAAGCCGGCCGGAACGGCGATCGCCGCGCAATCGAGAAGGTTGACGAAATTGGTGTAGCGACCGAGGCGGCCGTTGAGCACGACGGGATTGGCCAGCATGTCCGCAACGGTGTAGGTGGTCGGTGCGGTCGGCAGCAGAAGCACGTCGGCCTTTGCCCATTCGGCCTCGGTCTTGCGACGCAATTCTTCCAGCCGGTATCGGCCGTTGAAAGCCTCGACCGCGGTCTTGCCCTTGGCGCCTTCGATAATCCCCCGCACCGTCGGGTCGAAATCGGCCGCGTTCGTGGCGAGGAAGGTCTCGACCGCCGCCAGACGTTCGGCGACCCACGGCCCGTCATAGAGAAGCGCGGCGGCCTCGCGGAATGGCGCGTAATCGAAAGGCACGATGGTCGCGCCGAGCGCTCTGGCCCGCTCGATCGCCTGGTCGTAGAGCGCCTCCACCTCCTTGTCGCCGAAGAACTCCCGCTCGGCGTCGGTCAGGACGCCGATGCGCAAACCCGACACAGGCAGGTTCGCCGGCTTGGCGCGACGCGAGAAAGCATCGGCGGCATCGAAGCCTTCGGCGACCTTGCGGATCGCAACACCGTCGCCGACGGTCGCAGCAAAGATGGTGATGCAGTCGACGCTCTTGCAGGCCGGTATAGCGCCGGTATTCGGCAGGAGGCCCGGCGTCGGCTTGATGCCGACCAGATTGTTGAAGGCAGCCGGCACCCGGCCGGAGCCGGCCGTATCGGTGCCGAGCGCAAAGGCCGCAAGGCCGGAGGCCACAGTGACCGCCGATCCGGAACTCGAACCGCCTGAGATATAGGCCGCATCGAAGACCGAACGCGGCGCGCCATAGGGCGAGCGCGTGCCGTTGAGGCCGGTCGCGAACTGGTCGAGATTGGTCTTGCCGATGACGATGGCACCGGCCGCCTTCAACCGGGCAACGACGGTGGAGTCCGCCTCCGGCCGATATTCATAGGCCGGGCAGGCGGCAGTTGTCGGCAGGCCGGCGGCATCGATATTGTCTTTCACGGCAAAGGGAACGCCCCAGAGCGGCAGGCTGTTTGCCTCAGGCGCGCGTGCCATCAAGGCTTTGGCGGCAGCGCGCAGCTCCTCATCCGGCACCGGGGTGATGAAGATTGCCGCATCTCTAGAGGCGGCACGCCGCGCGATCACCTCTTCGATGGCATCGAGCGGCGTCAGACCGGATTGATAGGCGGCGCGAAGGCTTGAGAGATCGAGGATGGTCGGCAGCATGTCAGCATTCCTCCAGAACGACGATGATATCGCCGGCTTTGACGTTTCTTCCCGGCCCGGCGCGCAGATCGCGGACGCGGCCTGCCGCATGGGCGGTGACGTTGATTTCCATCTTCATCGATTCGATGATGGCAAGTGTATCGCCAGCCGCAACCGGGGCGCCCGGCTCGACCAGCAATTTCCAGATATTGCCGGGCACGGCGCTGGCAACACCGAAGCAGCCGTCGGGAATATCCCCATCCGGGCTTTCGCCGGTGCCTTCATCGGTGACGAAGCTGTCGAGCCCGGCTTCCTTCCAGCGCTGGCGTTCGGCATCGAAGGCGGCCTGCTGCGTTGCCTTGAAACGGCCGATCGACGCCGCGTTAGTCTGCAATTCCCTCTCATAGGCGGCATAGGAGAATTCCGTCTCCTCGATCCTGATCGGATAACCCCCATGCGGGAAGGCGGCGCGCGCCTCCGTCAATTCCTGATTGCTGACCGGGAAGAAACGGATCTGGTCGAAGAAATTCAGCAGCCAGGGCTTGCCCCTGGCAAAGGCCGGCGTCTCCCGCCATGTGTTCCAGACCTGGATGGTGCGGCCGAAGAGCTGGTAGCCGCCCGGTCCTTCCATGCCGTAGATGCACATATAGGCGCCGCCGATGCCGACGGCATTTTCCGGCGTCCAGGTACGGGCGGGATTATACTTCGTCGTCACGAGGCGGTGGCGTGGATCGGTCGGGGTCGCAACCGGCGCACCGAGATAGACGTCGCCGAGACCGAGCACCAGGTAGCTGGCATCAAAGACGATATCGCGGACGGCCTGTTCGTCGGAAAGACCGTTGATGCGGCGGATGAACTCGATGTTCGACGGGCACCAGGGCGCGTTCGGGCGCACGAGCTCCTGATATTTGCGCATCGCAAGTTCCGCATCCGGATCGTTCCAGGAGAGCGGCAGATGCACGATGCGGCTCGGCACCGTGACGTCCTGGGCTGCCGGAAGGGTCGCCTCGATCTCGGAGAGCAGCCCGAGCAGGCGCCGGCGCGTCAGCTGCGTGCCGTCATAATGGATCTGCAGCGAGCGGATACCGGGGGTGAGGTCGACGACGCCAGGGAGGCGGGCCTCGACGACCGCCTGCATCAGCAGGTACACCCGCAGCCGCAGCGCGATATCGAGCGTCATCGGCCCATATTCGACGAGCAGATTGTCGTCGCCCTGGCGGCGATAAACGACAGAAACCGGGCCATCCTCGCTGATACCGAGGATCGGCGAACCTGTTTCTTCCGAGGGCCGCCGCACCGCCGGGCCGGCGATCGGGTCTTCCGGCCGAGCCAGCGCATGAAAACGGATACGGTCGCCGGGCTTGAACTGGCCCATCTTCCACTGCTCTTCGCGGGCGATCACCGCCGGGCAAACGAAGCCGCCAAGGCTTGGACCATCGGGCCCGAGGATGATCGGCATATCGCCGGTGAAATCGATCGCCCCGATCGCATAGGCGTTGTCGTGCAGGTTGGAGGGGTGCAGCCCCGCCTCACCGCCGTCGCTTCGTGCCCATTGCGGGGCTGGGCCGATCAGGCGCACCCCGGTGCGGGCGCTGTTGAAATGCACCTCATAAGCCGTCGAAAACAGCGTCTCGATATCGCTGTCCTGAAAGAAATCGGGAGCCCCGTGCGGGCCATAGACGACGCCGACATCCCATTCGCGCGTCAAGGCCGCCGCCTCCGTCGCCGGTCTCACCGGTTCGGCCGGCACCTGCCGGGCAAAATGCAGCACATGCCCTGTCTTCAGGGTGCCGGTGGCGTTACCGCCGAATTGGCCAAGGCCGAAGGTCGCGCGCGAGCCGAGCACAACGGGAGCGGCAAAACCACCGGCGACGGCGAGATAGGCGCGTTGTCCCGGTCCTTCGATTGAACCGATAGATAAAGTCTGACCGGCGCGGATTGTCACCGGGGCGTCATGCGGCAATTTTACGCCGTCGCATATCATTGGCATCCGCGCGCCGGCAAGCGCGATCGTCTGGTCGGCATAAAACCGCAAGGTCGGACCGGAAACGGTCAACTCCAGCGCAGCCGTCAAATCGGCATTGTCGACCAGCCGGTTGGCATGACGGAAGGAGCGCTCGTCCATCGGCCCGCTCGGCGGTACGCCGACATGCCAGAGGCCGAGCCGGCCCGGCAGTTCCTGGATGCTTGACTGCGCCCCGGGCGCGAGAACCTCGACGACATCGGGAACGAAGGCGAAGTCGCGTAGCGCCGTCGTCTTAACTTTGGCGCTGGCAAGCAATTCGGAAGCGGCGATCGCCCTGAGATAAGCGAGATTGGTCTCGATGCCCGATATCGATGTTTCGGCGAGTGCCGCCTTAAGCTTCTCGATCGCCGCCGGCCGGTCTGCCGCCGCCACGATCAGCTTGGCAAGCATCGGGTCGTAGAAGGGCGTGACCTCGGTTCCCGTCTCGATCCAGCCGTCGACGCGGGTGCTTTCCGGAAAAATGACTTCGGTCAAAAGGCCGGCACTCGGGCGGAAATCGGCATGCGGCATCTCGGCATAGATCCGCATCTCGATCGCCGCACCCTTCGGCGTCAGACCCCCAGCACCCGAGAGCACATCCTCGCCGGCCGCCTGACGGATCATCCATTCGACGAGGTCGATGCCGAAGACAGCTTCCGTGACGGGATGCTCGACCTGGAGGCGGGTATTGACCTCGAGGAAATAGAATTCCTGGCGCTGGGGATCGTAGATGAACTCGACGGTGCCGGCTGATTCATAGGAGACCGAGCTTCCCAAATCGACCGCCGCTTTGTGCAGCCGCGCCCTTGTCTCCGCGGTAAGGCCAGGCGCAGGCGTCTCCTCGACGACCTTCTGGTTCCGCCGCTGCAGCGAGCAGTCGCGTTCGCCGAGCGCAATCACGCCGCCCTTGCCGTCGCCGAAGATCTGTACCTCGACATGGCGCGCTTCGGCAACGAAACGCTCGATGTAAACGCGCGCATCGCCGAAGCTGGCGCGCGCGGTCCGCTGCACGCTTTCGAAGGAGGCCTTGAGGCCGGCCGCATCGGCGCAGAGCTGCATGCCGATGCCGCCGCCGCCGGCCGTGCTTTTCAACATGACGGGATAACCGACGGTCTCGGCAGCCGAAAGCGCCTCGTCGACGCTCTGCAAGAGATCGGTGCCGGGCAGTAGCGGCACGCCGCTCGCTTTCGCCAATTCGCGCGCCGTATGCTTCAGGCCGAAGGCCGACAGATGCTTTGGGCGCGGGCCGATGAAGGCGATGCCTTCAGCGGCGAGCCGCTCGGCAAAGCCGATATTCTCCGAGAGGAAGCCGTAGCCTGGGTGCACGGCCTCAGCGCCCGTCGCCTTGCAGGCGGCAATGACGGCATCGACGTCAAGATAGCTTTCGGCAGCAGGCGCCGGGCCGAGGCGGACGGCCTCATCAGCGGTCAGCGCCGGCTTCGAGAATCGATCGGCATCGGAATAGACGGCGACTGAGGCAATGCCCATCCTCTTCAATGTGCGGATGACGCGGACGGCGATTTCGCCGCGATTGGCGATAAGAACCTTGGTGAACATCGATCAGTCCTCGCCGTCCCAGATCAGCACCCGGATCGGCGTCGGATCGAAACCGTTGCAGGGATTGTTGATCTGCGGGCAATTGGAGATGACGCAGAGCACGTCCACCTCCGCCACCAGTTCGACATAGTCGCCAGGCGCGGAAATGCCGTCGACGATGGTCATCTCGCCGTTCGGCTTGATCGGCACGTTCATGAAGAAATTGATGTTCGGCACGATGTCGCGCTTGCTCATGCCGTGTTTGGTCACCTCGATCACGAAATTGTCGCGGCAGGCATGCAGGTATTTGGTGCCGTGGCCAAAGCGCACCGTGTTGCTCTCGCAGGAGCAGGCGCCGGCTGATGTATCGTGCCGGCCGCAGCTATCGGCCGTCATGACCAGCATGACGTTGCCCTCGTTCGAGATGATCTTCGTGCCGGTGCCGATATAGGCGCCACCTTGCGCCCGCATCGTATCCTGGTTGGAATAACGCTCGGCAAAGTCATCGGCGCGATAAAACAGTGTATCGATTGCCTGTTGGCCGTAGCTGTCCTCGATGCGGATGGTCTGACCCTTGCGCACGATGCCGGACCACGGCGCTTCGGCCGGGATGAAATGTTCCTGCACGGCGTTTTCGAGGCTGCGCGAAGCTGAAGTCTTGATGAAATCGGTCATCGTCATCCTCCCTCAGGCCAGCATCGAGGCGTTGTTCTCGAAGCCGCGAAGGGCTTCGGCGGTTGCCGTGCGCGCGAGATCGTCGACTGCGGGTGCGGGCGCGCGAAAGCGCGTGACGATGATCGGCTTCGGTGCATAGACCGGGTCGGGATCGAGCGGATGCGGGCAATTGGAAAGGCCGACGATCATGTCCATTTCGGCGCGCAGCTCGGCATAATCGCCGCTGTTGGAGAGTTTGCCGCGCCAGTGGAAGCCGCCGTCATCGTCGACGCGGACCGGGGCGAAGAGATTGAGGATCGCAGGAATATCGCGCCTGGCAAGACCAAGCTTGCCGGCGACGAGCACGAGATTGTCGCGGGTATTGCGGGTCTTGACGCCCGGATACTTTGCGGCATTCGAAGCTGACGTCGAGCCGCCCATCAGGCAGTCGTGGGCGCCGGAGCTATCCTCGATCAGCGAAAACATCACCCGGCCCATGTCTGAGAGGATGACGCGGCCCTTGCCGAGGGCGGTCGTCCACTGCACCTTGACCGTATCGACGAGATTGAGCCGTTCGCTCGTGTCAGCGGCGTTCCAGGCGACGAGCGCCACAGTCGATCCGCCTTCGCCCTGATCAATGCGGAGCGCCTCGCCGCGCTTCAGCGCGGTCGACCAGTACCAGCCGCCGGGGATGGTTTCCTGATGGATGATCGCAGCCGCATCGATGGCGGCGGCGGGAAGGGGGCTCGGCGCCGGCAAGGCCTTCGGCGCAAATTCCAGCCCCTTCTTCTGATGTTCCTCATAACGCTGCCGGTTGGCGGCGATCTCTTCGGGCGAACGTCTGACATGCATCATGGCTTTTCTCCTGACGGACTGGAAGCCGGGTCGTCCCGGCGAAGGCCCAGAGAAATGACCGGGCCGTCCCGGTCGGGGCTGAAGACGGAGGGCGCGCCGGCAAGCCTGGGCGGCCAGATGGAAATGTCCTTGGTGATCGTCGCGCCGTAGCGCTCCTTTTCCTCCGGGCGGTCACGCCGACGCTCGAAGGCGACAACGCGCGTCGCCAGCGTGAAGGCCTCGCGCATGTCGTGCGTCACCATGACGACGGTCATCTGCGTTTCGTGCCAGAGCCGCTTCATCAATGTGTGGATTTCGGCGCGGATGCCAGGGTCGAGCGCGCCGAAGGGCTCATCGAGCAGCAGCACCTTCGGCTTCATGATCAGCGCCTGCGCCAGTGCCAGGCGCTGCTGCATGCCGCCTGACAGTTGCGCCGGATATTTGTCCTCGGCGCCGGAAAGACCGACTTCGGCAATCAGCCGCCGGGCTTCATCGACGGCGTTGCGACGGGCAGCGCCGAAAAGCTTGGCTTTGTAGCGAGAACCTGAGAGTTCGCGCCCAAGCAGCACATTGCCGAGCACGGTCAGATGCGGGAACACGGAGTAGCGCTGGAAGACGACGCCGCGATCCGGACCTGGCTCCTGCGGCAGAGCTTCGCCGTCCAGCAGGATGGTCCCTCTTGTTGGCCGCTCCTGGCCGAGCAGCATGCGCAGGAACGTCGACTTGCCGCAGCCGGACGGTCCGACGAGCGCGACGAAGGCGCGCGAGGCGACGGTCAGCGACACATCTTCGAGGACGATCTGGTCGCCATATTCCTTCCAGACCTTTTCGATCACCAGTTCGCTCATGCCTGCTTCTCCAGGTCCGACCAGGGGAAGACGGCAATGCGGATGCGATCGAGGATATAATTCATGATCACGGCGAGCAGCGTGATCCAGACGACATAGGGGAAGATGACGTCCATCGAGAGATAGCGGCGGACGAGGAAGATGCGGTAGCCGAGGCCGGAATCCGACGAGATCGCTTCGGCCGCGATCAGGAACAGCCAGGCAGGACCGAGCTGAAGCCTGAGGCAGGTGATCAGCCGCGGCAGGATCTGCGGCAGGACGACGCGAAGGCCGATTTGCCAGGAAGAACCGCCGAGCGTTTCAGCCTTGACGATCTGTTCGCGCGGCAGTTCCAGCGCTTTCAGCGCAAGGTCGCGGATCATCGTCGGCGCAACGCCGATGACGATGAGCGCGATCTTCGAGGCTTCGCCAAGCCCCATGGCGATGAACAGGATCGGCAGCAGCGCCAGCGGCGGCACCATTGAGATAACGGCGACGAAAGGGGAGAGCAGCGCCCTCATATAAGGCAGCATGCCGATCAGCATGCCGATGACGAGCGCAGTAACCGTCGAGATGCCGAGGCCGGCAAACAACCGGATCAGGCTCGCTCCGGTATCGGACCAGAGCAGGTATTCGCCGGTGCGCGGATCGGCGATGAAGGCCAGGCGATCGATCGCATCGGCAAAACCAGCAAGACCGGGCAGTAGCTTGTCGTTGGCATTTTCCGCCAATCGTGCCACCGAGCCGAAAGTGTAGGCAACGATCAGCAGCACGAAGGGCAGCAGCGTCAGGGCAAGTTGCGCGCCCCGGCTCGGCCTTGTGTTGATCCAGCGCATGAGGAAAGCTCCGCTGATGAAGGTCGGACGGCGCGGTCAACGCCGCGCCGCGGCTTTTACATCGCTCAGAGCGAACCGTCTGCGGCTGCCTTCATGTAGGTCTCGGTGAAGCGCAGTTTGACGTTGCCGGTGTCGCCGAGGATCTTGCCGTCCGGCATTTCAATGCCGATGACATCGGCCGACGGCGCGCCATTGCCGAGCAGGCCTCTTTCGAACAGGAAGTTGCGGACAAGATCCATTGTCTTCGGCAGGCTGCCCGAGGCAGTGAAGGCAACGGCATCGGCCGGCTTGGCAAACAGCTTGGTGGCGGCAAGCTGGGATTCGAAGCCCTTGAGATCGGTACCCGATGCCTGGCCCATCGCCTCGCGTGCAGCCTTGCCGTCGGCACTGTCGGCAGTCAGCAATGCTGCGGTTTCATACCAGATGCCGGCGAGTGCCTTGCCGAAATTCGGATTGTCCTTCAGCACGCCTGAATTGGCGACCATCAGGTCGATAATCTCGCCCGGCACTTGCGAGCTGTCGAAGACCTTCTTGGCCGTGGGATCCTCGAGGATGGTCGAGACCAGCGGGTTCCAGGTGACGACCGCGGTCACGTCAGCCGTCTTGTAAGCGGCGACCATATCGGCGTCGGAGGTGTTGACCACTTTCACGTCGCGCTCGGTTAGCTTGATGCTTTCGAGCGCGCGTGCGAGCAGGTAGTGCGAGACGGAAAATTCGACGAGATTGACGTTCTGCCCCTTGATGTCTGCAAGGCTCGCTTTGTCCTTGAGGATGACGGCATCATTGCCGTTCGAGAAGTCGCCGACGATGACGGCTGTGGTATCGACGCCGCCGGCAGCCGGGATCGACAGGCCGTCCATGTTGGTCAGCGTCACGGCATCGAAGGCGCCTGCGGTATACTGGTTCATCGATTCGACGTAGTCGTTGAACTGGGTCACCTCGATCTTGATGCCGTATTTGTCGGCCCATTTCTTGACGATGCCGTGATCAGCGGCATAACCCCAGGGCATCCAGCCAACATAGATCGACCAGGCGACCTTGAAGTCAGTCTTCTGTTCGGCCTTCGCGACGGAGCCGAGTCCCAGCGCCAGGGACGCCGTCAGCGCGGTAATCGATAGAATCTTCGAAAAGGTCTGCATTGAAATTCCCCTTTTGCTTTTCTTCAAAAGGGATCGGCAATGACCATCGTGCCGCCAATCCCTTGGCTTACGAGGTCTCCCGGGCTTTTGTCCCGCCGTGCACCCGGCGGGATGTCTCCCCTGCCGGTGGTAGCTCTCGGACCAGCCACGCCTTGCGACGCCGGAACCCTAGCCACCAACTCTGCAACTATCGAAGCAAAGTGTGTGCCAAATTATAAATCATTGATTTTATTGAGAGTGCGCTGGCATCAATTCCTTAGCAAATACAATAGTGCATGCACTTGCACATAAAATGTGCACATTCTGCCGCCACCGTAGGCGTTGGTCCTTTTTTGCCCAGTGAAAAACAAGTCGCAGGCAGAAACGCACAAGACGCCGAAGTGCGGCTGCCCTGAGCTAGTTCCGGAAAGCGCCGGCCGGGACCGTCGTCACCAGCCGGATGTCACGGCGGAAGTCCGACGGCGACATGCCGGCGATATGGCGGAAGGATTTGTTGAAGGCGCTGATCGAGCCGAAGCCGCTGTCCATCGCCACCTGCAGCACGTTGGCGCCCTCGCTCATCAGCATCGCCTGGGCGCGCGACAGCCGCAGCAGCGTCACATATTTGCTCAGCGTCATGCCGGTTGATCGCTTGAAAAGGTTCATCGCATATTTCGGATGCAGGTCGGCGGCGCGGGCGATATCGACCGAATCGATGTCGTGCAGGAAATTGGCGGCGATGAAATCGCACATGCGCGCGACGCTGCGCGAGGAATGCGGATACGGGTGATCGCCGTCGAGATTGATGGTCGCCTGCGACGTCATCGAATAGGGTTCGAGCGCGATCCGTTCGATGCGCAGCAGCAGCTCGTCGACGGCGTGCTGGGCCTTGGCGGGATCGCCTGAGTTGGCATAGCGGAACCAGCGGGTGAAGTTCTCGCTGTCGGCGGCATCCGTTGCCGAGGTCAGCAGCGTCTCGCCCTTCATCAGCCGGCTGGAAACGCTGATCGGCAGGCGCAGCCGGAAGAAATAGACGAGCGGCAGATGGGCGCCGGCATAGAGCGAATCATCCGAGGATTCGTCCATCTGATGCGGCTGACCACCCCAAAAGAGGCACATTTCGCCGGCGTTCAGCCGGAATTCGTGGTCGCTCATCCGGTAGTGCACGGTACCGCGCATCACGTAGTTGACCTCGACCTGTGCGTGCCAGTGCGGCATGGCCATAACAGGCGGATGGGCATGAAACATCTGCAGCGCTGTCGGCAAACCCTCGATGCTGCTCGCGCCGGGCTGGTAGATTGCACGTGTGCCGACCTTACTTTCCGCCAAATTCATGTTCCCTTTTTAGGAGACACCCGCTCCCTTACAGATAGTCTAACCGCGTTCGTGAAAGATCGGCAATTGAAAAGGGAGGATTTTCAATGCGCTTCAAACTTCTCGCTGCGACCGCAGCTGTCGCAGTGCTTGCTTCCGGCTCCGCATTCGCGCAGTCGGCCAATCTCACCATCTGGAGCTGGAATGTCGCTGCATCGGCATTGAAGTCCACGCTTCCAGGCTTCAACAAGCAGTTTCCCGATATCAAGATCACCGTAGAGGACCTCGGCAACAGCCAGGTCTTCGACAAGACGCTCGCTGCCTGCGCTGCCGGCGGCGACGGCCTGCCCGACATTGTCAGCATCGAGAATTTCGAAGCTGAAATCTTCTGGAGCCGTTTCCCGGATTGCTTCGCCAATCTGAAGGAGCTCGGCTACACGGCCGATATCCAGGCGAAATTCCCTGATTTCAAGCGCACCGAGCTTGAAGTCGGCGATGTCGCCTATGCCATGCCGTGGGATTCCGGTCCTGTCGCCGTCTTCTACCGCCGCGATCTGTACGAAAAGGCCGGCGTCGATCCGAGCACGATCAGCACCTGGGACGATTTCATCGCTGCCGGCAAAAAGATTTCCGCCGCCAATCCCGGCGTCGTCATGGCGCAGGCCGACTTCAACGGCGACAGCGAATGGTTTCGCATGATCGCCAACGAACAGGGCTGCGGCTACTACTCGACCGACGGTCAGAACATCACCATCAACCAGCCGGCCTGCGTCGCCTCGCTGCAAAAGGTGAAGGAGATGAAGGATGCCGGGACGCTGACGTCGGCCAACTGGGACGAAAAGATCCAGGCCAATACCGCCGGCAAAGCCGCAAGCCAGCTGTATGGCGGCTGGTATGAGGGCACCGTGCGCTCGACCTCTCCCGATCTCAAGGGCAAGTGGGGCGTCTACAGAATGCCGAGCCTGACCGCCGATGGCCCGCATGCGGCCAATCTCGGCGGTTCGTCGCTCGCCATTTCGGCGACATCCGCGAACAAGGAAGCCGCCTGGAAGTTCGTCAACTACGCCCTCGGCACGGATGAGGGCCAGATCACCATGCTGAAGGAATTCGGTCTGGTCCCGTCGCTGCTTTCGGCTGAGAAGGATCCCTTCGTCAATGAGCCGCAGCCCTATTGGGGCGGCCAGAAGGTCTGGGCGGATATTCTGGCGACACTGCCGAAGATCGTACCGAGCCGCGGCACCGCCTTCCAGAGCGATGCGGAAGCCATCTTCAAGGCAACGCAGACGAAGTTCTTCGCTGGCGGCTATCCCGATGCGAAGGCGGCTCTCGACGACGCCGCCAAGCAGATCGCTTCGGCGACCGGCCTCCCTATCGCGCAATGAATGACGATGCCGGGCGCTTCAGGCGCCCGGCTTTCCCCCGGTTTGCAAAGCGGCCGGTCATTCGTTCGTGAGGAGGAGGCTTGATGCCGTTCAGAACCCGGAGCGCCTATGCGTTCCTCGCCCCCTATCTGCTGGTCTTTGCCACCTTCTGGGTCTGGCCGATCATCAATTCGTTCCTGATTTCGTTTCAGAACACCCGAATCAATCCGTGGAAATTCAGTTTCCAGGCCAATTGGGGCCGGCTCTTCTATGACCCGGCTTTCTACAATGCTCTTTACAATACGCTGATCATCCTGCTGATTCAGGTGCCGGTGATGATCGCACTCGCGACGGTCATGGCGGTAATGCTCAATTCGCCGCTGCTGAAAGCGCGGCCGCTCTTCCGCTTCGCCTTCTTTGCGCCTGTCGTCGTCGGCGAGGTCGCCTATGCTGCCGTCTTCCGGCTGATGTTCAGCCTCGATTTCGGTATCATCAACAAGCTGATTTCAGCCGTCGGTCTGAGCCCGGTCTCCTGGTTCGACAATGCGAATGCCGCCATGGCGCTGATCATTCTCGCCGTCACATGGCGCTGGGCTGGCTACAACGCCATCATCATCCTCGCCGGTCTGCAGTCGATTCCCGACGATGTCTATGAGGCAGCGACACTCGACCGGGTGAGCAAGGTACAGCAATTCTTTCATATCACCCTGCCGCTTCTGAAACCGATCATCCTCTTCTGCGTGGTTCTTTCGGTGATCGGCACCATGCAGCTCTTCACCGAGCCCTTCCTGATCACCAATCGCGGCGGTCCTGGCGGCGGCACCGAGACGCTTGGCCTGCTACTTTATCGCCAGGGCTTCACCTCGCTGAACTTCGGCTATGCCTCGGCGATCGCCTATACGATGGCTGCCCTTGCCGTGGCGATCTCGCTTCTCAATCTCTGGGTCGGGAGGGATCCGAAATGAGATCCAAATCGCAATCCCTTCTGCTGCGTCAGATCGCGCTGCATGCCGCACTGGCGCCGCTTGCGATAATCTGGCTGTTTCCGCTCTGGATGATGTTCGTCTTCTCGACGATGCCCGACAACGGCATCTTCAGCCCTGACATCGTGCTCTGGCCATCGACCAACTTCGTCGAGAATTTCAAGAACCTGCAGGCCGATACCGATTTCATCGGCGCCATGGTGATCTCCGTCGGCGTCGCGCTCATCTATACGGTCCTGTCGGTACTGCTGACCTCGATGGCGGGCTGGGCGCTGGCGCGGTACCGTTTCGTCGGCCGCTCCATCGTCATCGCCATCATCCTCGGTACGATCACGCTGCCGTTTTCGGTGGTGGTGATCCCGCAATTCATCATGGTGGCACGCGAATTCAAGCTGGCAAACACCTGGGTGGCGCTGATCGTGCCACCGCTGTTCAATTCGCTCGGGGTGCTGTTCATGCGGCAATCCTTCTCGATGATGCCAGGCGAGCTCTTTGATGCCGCCCGGGTCGAGGGCGTCAAGGAATGGCAGATCTTCCTGCGCATCGCCCTGCCGCTGGCGCGTCCGACCATGGCGGCACTGGCGATCATCCTGTTCCTCGCCTCGTGGAACAACTATCTCTGGCCGCTGCTGATCAATTCCAAACCGGGAATGATGACGGCGCCGGTGGCACTGGGAACGCTGATCGGCCTCACCAAGGTGTCATGGGGCGGCATCATGGCCGGCGCGGTGCTGCTGACGGCGCCGATCCTTGTCGTCTTCGTGGCTCTCCAGCGCCATTTCATCGCCGGCATCGCGGCCGGCGCAATCAAATAATCGAACAATAGGGAGGCCGCATGGCAGAGCTTTCACTCAGCAATATCGTCAAGCGCTTCGGCGGCTTTGAGATCATCCACGGCGCCAATCTGGAGGTGAAGGACGGCGAATTCGTCGTCTTCGTCGGCCCCTCCGGCTGCGGCAAGTCCACGCTGCTCAGGATGATCGCCGGCCTCGAGGACATTACATCAGGCGAACTTCAGATCGGCGGCAGGGTGGTCAACGACGTCGAGCCGGCTGATCGCGGCATCGCCATGGTCTTCCAGTCCTATGCGCTCTATCCGCACCTGACCGTCGAGGAAAATTTGAGCTTCGGCCTGCGCATGAACGGCAATCCGAAGGCCGATACCGAGCGGCGCGTGCGCCATGTCGCCGAGATCCTGCAGATCACCGAGTTGATGAAGCGGCGACCGAAGCAGCTTTCCGGCGGCCAGCGCCAGCGCGTCGCAATTGGCCGAGCCATCGTCCGCGAACCCCAAGTCTTCCTGTTCGACGAACCTTTGTCGAACCTCGATGCGGAACTGCGCGTGCAGATGCGCGTCGAAATATCAAGACTGCACAAGCAGCTCGGCACGACGATGATCTACGTCACCCACGACCAGACGGAAGCGATGACACTCGCCGACAGGATCGTCGTGCTGCGCGCCGGCAATATCGAACAGATCGGCGCGCCGCTCGACCTTTACGACGACCCCGCAAACCAGTTCGTCGCCGGTTTCGTCGGTTCGCCGAAGATGAATTTCCTGAAGGCCGTGGTGGTTGACACGCAGCCGGGTCGGGTGGTGATTGCCCTGGAAAGCGACGCCAATACGCGCCTGCCGCTGCCTGTCGCCGTTCCGATCGAAGCCGGCGCAAAGGTGACGCTCGGGATCCGTCCCGAACATTTCGTCGATGCGGGGATGGGCGATGCCGACATCACCGTCACCATCGACGTCGCCGAACACCTCGGCAATACCAGCTACATCTACGCCACCATAGGTCCCGAGCAACTGATCATCGAGCGGCCGGAATCGCGCGTCGCCGGCAACCGCGAGACGCTGACAGTCGGCCTTCCCGCCAATCGCACATTCCTTTTCGACGGCGCCGGTAAACGGCTTCGCTGAACCAAATCCCAGGACAGAAAGACGAAAGAGGATTTTCCATGACTTCAGATCAACCGATCCGGTGGGGCATCATCGGCCCCGGCACCATCGCCCGCACCTTTGCCGATGGCGTCGCCCATTCTCGCACGGGGAAGCTGGTGGCGATCGCTACCCGCAATCCGGCAAAGCCAGGCCTTGCCGAAAACTTCCCCGGCGCCCGCATCGTCAATGGCTACGAGGCGCTGCTTTCCGACCCCGAGGTTGATGCTGTCTATATCTCCGTGCCCCATACCGGCCACGCCGAATGGGCGATCAAGGCGGCACGTGCCGGCAAGCACATCCTGGTGGAAAAGCCGATCGCACTCTCGGCCTACGATGCCGAAGCGGTTTATTACGAGGCGAAAAAAGCCGGCGTCTTTGCCGGGGAAGCCTTCATGTACCGCGTGCATCCGCAGACGGAGAAACTGGTCGAACTCGTCAAAAGCGGCGTCATCGGCACCGTTCGCATCATCCGCTCGAGCTTCGGCTTCAACATGGGCAGCTACAAGCCGGAACACCGGCTTTTCGCCAATGACACCGCCGGCGGCGGCATTCTCGATGTCGGCGGTTATCCGGTCTCGATGGCCAGACTGATTGCCGGCGCCGCAGAGGGCAAGGCCTTCCTCGAACCGGAGAAGGTCTCGGGCGTCGCCCATCTCGGAGAGAGCGGCGTCGATGAATGGGCATCTGCCGTGCTCAAGTTCCCGAACGAGATCATCGCCGAAGTCTCCTGCTCGATCATGGCCCAGCAGGACAATGTGTTGCGCATCATCGGCTCCGAGGGCCGGATCGAGGTCCAGGACTTCTGGTTTGCCTCCGGCCACAAGGGCGGCGTCGGCAAGATCGAGATCTTCAAGGGCGGCAGCCGAGAAACCGTCGAACTCAGGGAGGATCGCTGGCTCTATTCCTTTGAGGCGGACGCGGCAGGCGATGCCATCCGCGCCGGCAAGACCGAATTCAGCTCTCCAGGCATGAGCTGGGCAGATTCGATCGGAAACCTGCGAGTGCTCGACCAGTGGCGTGCCTCGGTCGGCCTCGAATACGGCGTGGAAAAAGCCAGCAAACGCACAGCAAACATTGCCGGCGGCGCGATCGCGCGCGGCAACAGCGTTCCGCAGCGTGAAATTCCCGGCATTTCCAAGCCGGCCTCGGTCGTGACCCTCGGCTTCGAGTTCTTTCCGAACTTCGCCTCTGCCTCGCTGACGCTCGACGCCTTCTACGAGGCCGGCGGCAATGCCTTTGACACGGCCTATGTCTATGGCGGTGGCAAGACGGAAGCGATCTTCGGCGACTGGCACACGAGCCGCAAGGTGCCGCGCGAGGAGATCGTGCTGATCGGCAAGGGCGCCCATTCGCCGCTCTGCTATCCCGATATAATCGCAAAGCAGCTCGACCAGTCGCTTTCCCGGCTGAAGACCGACTATGTCGACATCTATTTCATGCATCGCGACAACACCGACGTGCCCGTCGGCGAGTTCGTCGATGCCATGGATGCCGAGGTCAAGCGCGGACGCATCCGCGGCATATTCGGTGGTTCGAACTGGACGCGGGCGCGCTTCGACGAAGCGATCGCCTATGCCGAAAAGACCGGCAAGACGGCGCCGGCAGCGCTGTCCAACAACTTCTCGCTCGCCGAGATGCTCGACCCGATCTGGGCCGGCTGCGTTGCCGCTTCCGATGACGACTGGAAAAAGTGGCTGAACGACAAGCAGATCCCGAACTTCGCCTGGTCGAGCCAGGGTCGCGGCTTCTTTACCGATCGTGCCGGCCGCGACAAGCGGGATGATGAGGAAATCGTCCGGGTCTGGTATTCCGAGCGCAACTTCGGACGTCGCGACCGCGCCGTCGAGCTTGCCAACAAACTCGGCCGCAATCCGATCCACATCGCGCTTGCCTATGTGATCGCCCAGCCTTTCCCGGTCATTCCACTGATCGGGCCGCGCACCGTCGCCGAATTGGAAGACAGTCTCTCGGCACTCGACATCAAGCTGACGCCCGATCAGGTGAAGTGGCTGGAAGGCTGATGCAACAGCAAAGGGCGCGGTTTGAACCGCGCCCTTTGCTTTTCTACTTGCGCGGCTCGGAAGCTTTCTTCCTGGCCGCGTCGTCCATCAGCTCATACCACATGGCGTTGAGGACGGCGAAAGCCGCGGCCAGCGGCAGGCCGAGGATCCATGCAAAATACCACATCGTTTGGTCTCCCTCAGAGCAATTCCAGGAAAAGTGCGAAGCGGTTTTCCGTCCGGAATTGCGTAAAAACAAAAGGTTAGAGCGGTTCTCCTGAATCGCTCTAGTAAGCGTGACTGTTCTTGTCGGTGATCGACTTCTCATCGACCTTGCCCCACAGAACCTTGTAGACCCAGGCTGTGTAGGCGAAGATGATCGGCAGGAAGATCACCGTCACGACCAGCATGATGAACAGCGTCATGTGGCTGGAGGACGCATCCCAGACCGTCAGGCTCGATCGCGGATCAAGCGAGGAGGGCAGGATGAACGGGAACATCGACAAGCCGACCGTCGAGATGATGCCAAAGATCGCCACCTTGCTGAACAGCAGCGTCATGACCTCGCGCCTTGCCCGCATGGCGATGAACGCCAGCGCCGCGCCGACGAAGCCGAGGACGGGCGCGATGATCATCCAGGAATGAGCGGCGTAGTTGGTAAGCCACGCGCCTTTCTCAAGCGCCACGGTCTTCAGCAGCGGATTGGAGGGACCGATCGGGCTGATATCGCTGGTGATGCGATAGCCACCGACGCCGATCCACAGGAAGAGGCCGCCGAGTGCGAAAAGCATGATAACGGCAAGGGCGGCGATGCTGCCATAGGTTCTGGCACGCACGGCGACCGGGCCACTCGACTTCAACACCAGCCAGGCCGCACCATGCATCGTCAGCATGGCTAGCGAAAGCAGGCCGCAGAGCAGAGCATAGGGGTTGAGCAGGGCGAAGAACGAGCCCTCGTAGAAGATCCGCATATCGTCGGCAAAGCGAAAAGGCACGCCCTGTAGCACGTTGCCGACGGCAACGCCGAAGATCAGCGACGGCACGAAACCGCCGACGAACAGCGCCCAGTCCCAGCCGCTCCGCCAGCTGGCGCTTTCCCGCTTCGAACGATATTTGAAGCCGACTGGGCGCAGGATGAGCGCGAAGAGGATCGCGAACATCGCCAGATAGAAGCCCGAGAAGGACACCGCATAAAGCGGCGGCCAGGCAGCAAAGATGGCGCCGCCGCCGAGGATCAGCCAGACCTGATTGCCCTCCCAGGTGGCGCCGATGGTGTTGATCGCCACGCGCCGTTCCGTATCGGTCCGGGCAACGAAAGGCAGAAGGGTGCCGACGCCGAGATCGAAACCGCCTGTTGTCGCAAAGGCGATCAGCAGCACGCCGAGCAGCAGCCACCAGATGAGACGCAGGGTTTCATAGTCAATGAGTTCGTGAAGGATCATGGCAGGTCACTCCGCGGCGGGGATGAGGGTTTCGGAAATCAGAACCGCTTCCGGCTCGTCGTCCGGCTCCGGTCCTTGCTTGATTGCCTTGATCATCAGGCCCATCTCGATGACGATCAGCGTCGTGTAGAGCGCCGCAAAACCGATGATGGTCAGAAGCACGGTGTCGGCGCCAAGGCTGGAGACGGCGGCGGCCGTCGGCAACACGCCTTCGATCACCCAGGGCTGGCGGCCGAATTCGGCGACGACCCAGCCGAGTTCAATGGCAACCCAGGGCAGGGGGATCGCCAGCACGGCAATCTTCAGAAGCAACGGATATTTGTCGAGGTGGCGGCGCGCTGACAGCCAGAAGAAGGTGGCGGTCAGCAGGATGAAGAAGATACCGAGGCCGACCATGATGCGGAAGGACCAGAAGAGCGTCGGCACGTGCGGGATGGTATCGCGCGCGGCCTGAACGATCTGCTCCTCGGTCGCCCGGCGCGGATCGTCGACGTAGCGCTTCAGTAGAAGAGCATAACCAAGATCGTGGCCGAGATCCTCGAAGGAGCCGCGCACTTCCTGCGCAACCTGGTCCTGTGCCGGTGCCGAACGGATCTGCATCAACGCGTCGTAAGCCTTGATACCGTCCCGGATCCGGGTTTCGGCCTGCTGTTCGAGCTTGTCGATGCCGGGGATTTCGGTCGTCAGCGAGCGCGTGCCGATCAGGCCCATGACCCAGGGAATGTGCACGGCAAAATGCGTTTCGCGGGCTTCCTGGTCGGGGAAGCCGAAGGCGGTGAAGGCGGCCGGCGCCGGTTCCGTCTTCCACATGCCCTCGATTGCCGCGAGCTTCATCTTCTGGTTCTCGGTCGCGAGATAACCGCTCTCATCGCCAAGGACGACGACCGAAAGCGCCGAAGCGAGGCCGAAGGAGGCGGCGACCGTCATCGAACGCTTGGCAAGCTCGATATGCCGGCCCTTGATTATATACCAGGCCGAGACGCCGAGCACGAAGATCGAAGCGCAGACGTAACCTGCCGATACCGTATGGACGAATTTCGCCTGGGCCACCGGGTTGAAGACCACATCGAAGAAGCTTGTGATCTCCATGCGCATCGTTTGCGGATTGAGCGCCGATCCCACCGGGTTCTGCATCCAGCCATTGGCAATCAGGATCCACAGCGCCGAGAAGTTCGAGCCGAGCGCCACAGCCCAGGTGGCGACCAGATGGCCGACCTTCGACAGTTTGTCCCAGCCGAAGAAGAACAGCCCGACGAAGGTCGCCTCGAGGAAGAAGGCCATTAGGCCTTCGATCGCCAGCGGCGCACCGAAGATGTCGCCGACATAATAGCTGTAATAGCTCCAGTTCATGCCGAACTGGAACTCCATGACGATGCCGGTGGCGACGCCGATCACGAAATTGATGCCGAACAACGTGCCCCAGAATTTCGTCATCTGTCGCCAGATCTGGCGGCCGGTCATGACATAGACGGTTTCCATGATCGCCAGGAGCACGGACAGGCCGAGCGTCAAGGGCACGAACAGGAAGTGGTAAAGCGCCGTCAGCGCAAATTGGAAGCGCGAAAGTGCTACGATATCTAGTTCCATTGTCTTTCTCCCACGGTCCCACGCGGTACAGGGCGTTCCTCAGCGCCGACGGCGCGTGAGGGCATGCAATCTTGCCTAGATCCGGATGATTTTAGGCCGATCCGGTCTAAAATCTGAATCCGTATCTAAATCAAAGAAGTAGAGCATGATGTCGTCCGAAAACCGCTCACACTTTTCGGCATCATGCTCTAGTCCGGCCGAAGCCGGTCGAGCGCCTTTTCGAACGCCGCCTCTCCGCGGCGCGAAATTTCTGTGATGCGACCGCCTTCGATGACCGCGATGCGGTCTGCGATCGCAGCCTCGCGGCGGATATGCGTGGCGATCAGCAGCGAGCGGCCCGCCGCCATTGCCGAGAGACGGCGGAGCACGTCGCGGGCGGTGACGCCGTCAAGGCCCTCCGTCGGCTCATCGAGCAGCCAGAGTGGCGTGTCGCGCAGGAAGAGCCGGGCAAGCGCCAGCCGGCGCGACTGGCCACCGGAAAGGCCGATCCCGCCTTCGCCGAGCGGCGTATCGATCCCCCCCGGCATGGCCTCAATATCGGCAAGCAGGCCGGCAGCAGCGAGCGCTTCGCGAAGGCAGGCCTCACTCGCATTGGGGTTAGCGAGACAGAGGTTGCCGCGCAGGCTGTCTTCGAAGAGCTCCGTCCGTTGCGTCAGCAAGGTCGTCGCCATCACGGCAACACTTCCCGTCTTTGCCGGCAATTCGCCGGCAAGGAGGGCAAGCAGGCTCGACTTGCCGGCGCCGCTGCTGCCGATGATGGCCAGGTGTTCGCCTTGTTGAAGCGCGAGCTCGATGCCCTGGAGCGCCGGCACGGCGGAGTTTTCATGGAAGGCTGATACGTTCGCCAGCGAAAAAGCGCATCCCGGCAACGGCGCCGCCAATGCTCCAGGTGCCGCCGCGACGGCAAGCCGCGGCGCGATACGCCTTGCCGCAAGCAGCGTCCTGCCGAGTTCCAGGGCACCGCGGCGCAGCGCAGCGAAGGGTTCGACTGCCGCAAAGGCGACAAGCAGGCCGAGTGCGGCGACAGGAGCGGTAATCACCTTCGTTTCCGCAAGTACCGCAACGGCAAGCAGCGATGCTGTGAGCAGCACGGTGGAGACAAGGCCGAAGCCGAATGTCAGGAGGGTCTCGACGCGGTTCAACCGGTCGTCGGCGCGAGCGGCGTAACGATCGGCCGCGGTAATCGCCTTCCTCTGCGCCGTAAGGCGGCCGGCCATCAGCAGATCGGTCTGGCCAGCGACAAGATCGATCGTTCGAGACCGCAGCGCCTCGATGCCATGGGCGCGTTGGCGGGCATGTTTGCGCGCCGCCCGGCCGGCAATCAACGGCAGGCCAAGGCCGGCACCGGCGAGAAAAAGGCCGAAGCACAGGCCGAACAAGGGATGGATCAGCCCCAGCACGAGGCTTGCCGCCAGTGCTGCACCGATCGCGACAGCAGCCGGCACGAGGATGCGCAGGTAGAGGGAATCGAGCGCATCGATATCGGCCGTCAGACGGAAGAGCAGCCGTGCGGGACGGTGTGCTAGCGCGCGGGCAGCACTCGGTTCGGCAAAGCCGCGAAACAGCCTTTCGCGCAGGGCGGCGAGCACGCCGAGCGTTGCATCATGGGTCGCAAGCCTTTCGCCGTAGCGTGCGACTGTGCGGACAATGGCGAGAAGGCGGATGCCGGCTGACGGCGCAAAGACGTCGAAGGTGATGGCGACAGCGGCCGAAAGGCCGGCGAGCGAGGTGGCGGTGATGAACCAGCCGGACAGGCCGAGCAGGGCGATGCCAGCTGTCATCGTCGCCGCCGAAAGGGCTGCGCCGAGCAGCAGCGCACGCCGGCGCTCGGCAAGGAACAGACGCAGGATCGGCTTGAGGTCTGCAGCAAATCCGCTCATTCGGCGGCCTCCCTCATGACGATGTCTGCATCGACGCGCATGGCGCGATGCATGCGGGCGGCAAGCAGCGGATCGTGAGTCGCAACGATCAAAGTACGGCCCCTGGAGAGCGAAAGCAGGCTCTCGGCAACCTCGGCGGCTGTGGCGGCGTCGAGATGCGCCGTCGGCTCGTCGGCCAGGATGATCCGGAGATGCGGGTTGCAGGCGGCCCGGGCGATCGCAAGCCGCAACGCCTCGCCGCCGGAAAGTCCGATCCCGCCTTCGCCAAGCGGCCGGTTGCCATAGGCGGCGGCGACTTTTTCGAGCTTGGCGGCGCCGAGCGCATCCGTCACGTCGCCACTTGAGATACCGGGCCTGCCGAGCGCGAGATTGCCGGCGATGGTGCCTGCGAAAATATGCGGTCTCTGGCCGATCCATGCCATGTTGGCCCGTAAGGCGGCAGCGGTGTCATCCGCAAGTTCGATGCCGCCGATGACGATGCGTCCGCCGGTACAGGGCGTCAGCCCCGATATGAGCGAAAGAAGCGTCGACTTGCCGGAACCGCTTGCGCCGAGAAGCGCCAGATGTTCGCCGGCCGCGATATCGAGGTTGAAACCGTCAAGGATCAACGGTTCGGCGATGTTGTAACGGAAATCAACATTCTCAAGACGGATGGCCGGCGCTTCGACGATGGCAGATGCTGGCGCGACTTCGGTTGCGCCTCGGATGGACAGGCCGCCGGCAGCGAGGGCGTCCAGGGCTTTCAACGCCGCTTCGCCGGCCGCCCGATCGTGCCAGACAGCCGCGAGTTCGCGCAGGGGCTCGAAGAAGGCCGGTGCCAGCAGCAGGATGAACAGTCCCTCGGTCAGGTCGAGCCGGCCCACCCAAGTGCCGAAGCGGATCTCGCCGAGCAGGCTGAAACCGACATAGACGGCAATCATCGCCACGCCGAGTGCGGCGAAAAGCTCGAGCACCGCCGAGGACAGAAAGGCGATCTTCAGCACTGCCATGGTGCGCACACGCAGCGACTCCGCCTCCGACCGCAGGCGCAGTGCCGTTGCATCGACTGCGTCGAGCGCACGGATGGTCGCCAGTCCGCGCAGCCGATCGAGCAGGAAGCCGTTGAGGCCGCCGGTGGCGGCGAGTTGCCTTTCGCTGGCCGCCTGGGCACGCCAGCCGATCAGCGCCATGAAGATAGGGATCAGCGGCGCGGCAAACAGCAAAACCAGCGCGGCGACCCAGGAGACCGGCAGAATGAAGGCAAGGATGATGAGCGGCACGAGGCTCGCCTTCATGCGCGCCGGCTGGAAACGGGCAAGGTAGGGCACGATCAGTTCGGCCTGTTCGCCAAGCACGCTTGCGGCTTTGCCGGAGGCAGGCCGGCCGCGATCGATGGGCGACGACATGGAAAGTGCCGCGGCGGCAATCTGCCGCCTGCGGCTGAGCTCAGCGCGAGCGGCTTGAAAGGCCAGGCGGCCACCAGCCGCGTCGAGACAGCTTCTTGCAAATCCGAGGGCGAGGATGCCGAGGGCTGGCCAGAGGACGTCATGCAATCCGCCGCCATCGGCGATGCGGCCAACCGAGACGGCCAATAACCCCGCCTGCGGGATCCAGACGGCAGGGGCCAGCGCCTGCAGCATTGCCGCTCTGCGCAGCCCGCCTTTCGCATCATCTGGACCGGTGACGGGCGAGACTGCATCGCCGTCCGGCAACGGCTCGGCCGCTTGTCTGTCCTTCGCGTCGAAGAAAGCAGTGCCCATGGCGCTAACTCTTGTTCGCAGGATTCGGCCGGCGGCTGCGGCCGAGCGAAACGACCCGGTCCTTGGCCTCCAGAAGCTTGGTCACTTTCGCGCCCAGCGAGAGTAGCGTTGCAAGCCTTTCTGTTTCAAGTTGTTTTACGTCCTCATACCAATGCGTCAGCTGCTCGATCAGCGTGTGCATCTCGCTCATGCGTTGCTGCGCATGGCGCTCGGCTTCGCTGGCCGGCCGTTGCATCAGGATCTCACGCAGAACCGACAGCGTCGGATCGACTTCACGCTTCTTTCTCTCTTCAGCAAGCGTCCTCAATATGTGCCAGACATCATCCGGCGTGGTGAAGAAATCGCGGCGATCGTCCGGCTTGTGTTTCAGGATGACGAGGTTCCAGGCCTGCAGTTCGCGCAGGCTCATCGAAACATTGGAACGCGAGATGCCGAGCGACTCGGCGATCTCCTCCGCGCAGACCGGTGCGGGCGAAACGAAGAGCAGGGCATAGATCTGGCCGACCGTGCGGTTGATTCCCCAACGCGACCCCATTTCGCCGAAATGGAGAACGAAGGACTGGACGAGAGGCGGAAGGTTCATGGTCATTTCCGTTGCGTCTGTGATTTCAGAAATTTCTGAAATCACTATACTGACTTTCGCGTCTCGCCGGCAATCGGCAAGGCAGGCCTGCGTCAATTTGGATATCCCTTCGTCGATCGTTGGCTAGATATAGCCGGGTGCGACGTGGCTGGATTTGACTTGGGTCAAGTCCACAGCACTTTGCGGCGATGACACAGAAACGCCCGGCGGTGCGTTACGCATGCCGGGCGTTCTGTCGGATCGCGATGTCTAGGTCGCGGCCTAGTTAATGCCGTAAGGCTCAGATCAAGCCGGCCAGGATGCCGACGCCGGCAATGGCGGCAATGCCACCTGCCGTGCGCGTCACGAAGACGCCCTGGCGTTCACCGGCGCGGCCGATGATGTAACCAATGGCGAGACCGGCGACATGCAGCAGCGCCGTCGCGGCCATGAAGCCGGCAGCATAGGCGGCACCGGCGGCATTTTCCGGCATTTCGGCGCCGTGTGCATGACCGTGGAAGATGGCGAAGAGACCGATGATGCCGAGTGCTGCGGCGAGCGGCGCCTTGACGTTGAGCGCAACAACGGCGCCGAGGACGACGACGGAAAGCGCGATGCCAATTTCAACGAAGGGAACATGAATGCCGGCAACGCCGAGAGCACCACCGAGTGCCATAACCAGAACAAAGGTCGTCGGCACGAGCCAGGTGGCGCGGCCGCCGAGCTGAAATGCGAAAACACCGACCATCACCATGGCGAGGACATGATCGAGGCCAGACATCGGATGGGCAAAGCCATGGCTGAAGCCGGCAGCTTCGCCGACGGCGGGATGGGCGGAGGCGACGGCTGGAAGCGCTGCGGCAGCCAAGGCAAGCAGGCCGCTCTTGATTGCTGATTTCATTGCTGGATTCCCTCGTGAGTTTTCGAATATCCTGCGGCGGCCGAACACCGGCATGGTTCCAAGTCGCGCGCATTACGCTAGTTCAAAGAATTCTCGCCGTCAACGAAAACTCCATGAAATACAAACCAATTCAAGTGCTTATCTGAGAGGCAGATGCTGCTTTCGATAGCTCCTTCCAACGCCCAGCGACTCAAGATCGAACTGGAAACGGTCCCCCACAGAGGCTATCAATCGTCCGGCAGAGACGGCGCAGACCGCCGTGATGGAGGAGACGCCATGACGAATACCAAACGGGCGCTGGCGATCAGCGCGCCCGAGCCGCGCACGCTCGATCTGATCTTCAGCGACAGCGCGCGCGCCGAACTGCATGCGAAATATGAGATCGTCGAGGCCGATCCGGAGAACATCGCCGGTCTCGGCGACGAGATCCTCGGCAAGGCGCGCTACATCATCGGGCAGCCGCCGCTTTCGGCCGACACGCTGGGACGTATGCCGGACTTGCGCTCGATCCTGAATGTCGAAAGCAATCTTCTCAACAACATGCCCTATGAGGTGCTCTTCCAGCGCGGCATCCATGTCGTGACGACAGGCCAGGTCTTTGCCGAGCCGGTCGCCGAAATCGGCCTCGGCTTCGCACTGGCCTTGGCGCGCGGCATCGTCGATGCGGACGTCGCCTTCCGTCAGGGCACCGAACTCTGGGGCGGCGAGGGCAATTCGAGTGCGCGGCTGCTCGCCGGTTCCGAGATCGGCATCGTCGGCTTCGGCGATCTTGGCAAGGCGCTGCGCCGGGTCCTGTCCGGCTTCAGGGCCCGCATCAGAGTGTTCGATCCCTGGCTGCCGCGCTCGATCCTCGAGGAAAACGGCGTCGAGCCGGCAAGCCTGGAGGACATCCTGACGAAGAGCGATTTCATCTTCGTCGTCGCCGCCGTCACCAGCGAAAATAAGGGATTTCTCAGCACGGAGGCCTTTGCCAGCATGCGCAAAGGCGCGGCCTTCATCCTCCTCAGCCGCGCCGATGTCGTCGATTTCGATGCGCTGATGGCGGCCGTTTCCTCGGGCCACATCGTCGCGGCGAGCGACGTCTACCCGCAAGAGCCGCTGCCGCCCGATCATCCGGTGCGAAGCCTGAAAGGTTTCATCCGCTCGGCGCATAGGGCCGGAGCACTCGACAGCGCCTTCAAGAAGATGGGCGACATGGTGCTCGAAGACATGGACCTGATGGATCGCGGCCTGCCGCCGATGCGGTGCAAGCGGGCGGAACGCGAAACAGTCTCCCGCATGCGTTCCAAACCGGTCGCGGTGAATTAAAGCATGTCGCGCAAAAGTGTGCGGCGGTTTTGCGATAACGACATGCGTGAAAATAAGAATCTAAAGCGCAAGGAGCGGATCTGAAAGATTGCGACGCGCTTTAGAGCAAAATGCTGATTTGGCGCGTCGCGTTAGGCGGCGCGCTGTTCGGCACCCTGGATCGCCGCAAGCTTCCAATCGGCGCCAGACCTGCGCACGAAGGTCCAAACCTCGGTGCTTTCGCTCGGGCGGCGGTCGTCGCCGGAAACCACGCGGCCGCCGTCGCGTTCGACCATGGCGTCGATCGAGGAATAACGCATGGCGAGCGTCGCATATTCCTGGCCGTCTTCGCGCCAGGCCTCGGCGATGTCGCCCTGCAGCAGCTTGACGTCGGAGACGCGGTTGCGCACGCCGTTGGTAGCGTTTTCGCCGAGTTCCTCGGCAAGATAGGACATCGCCTCGGGCGTCGTCAGCCGGCGCAAGGTGCCGTAATCCTCGGCGCCGTAAGCGGTCTGCACTTGGGTGAGCAGTTCCTCGAACTGATCGAGATCGGCCTGCGCCAGCCCGATCTCGTCGCTCGGTCGATTGCCGCGCGACGGCTGGCCGGAACCGGCGCCCGAACCGATCGTCGGGATGTTGAAGGACGAATTGTTCGTGGGCGACATGTTATAGGACTGGCTCTGGCCGCCGACGCCGTAGGAAGGCTGGCGACGGTTGGCGAAATAACGCATGGCGAGCATGACGGCGCCGCCGATCAAGACGATCTGCAGCAGCATGCCGAGAAAACCGAAGCCGCCGCCGAAACCGTGACCGAGCAGCATGCCGAGAAGGCCGCCGGCAATCAGGCCGCCGATCATCGAACGGCCGAATCCGCCGAAGAGACCGGGGCGCTGAGCGCCGAGGGGCTGTTGCGCGGTAGCAGGCGCGGTGGTCTGCGGACGTGGCGTCATCGACCTTTCGATCGGTGCTGCGGTTCCAGGCGCGGTGCTGGTGACAGGCGGTGCCTGGAAGGTGCGCGTGCCGCGGCTTCCGAAACCGCCGCTTCCGGCGCGGCGCGCCTCGGCATCGTCAAGGGAAGCAAAAACGGTAGCGCTCGTCAGAGCGGCAATTGCCGCGATCTTGGCAAAACGCGAAACGGCACTTGGCATTCCTGATCTCCTGTCATGCGCAATCACGGCATGTTGAGACCTAATATAGGTAGTCTTTCCTCCGTGTGAAGCTCTTCAGCTCCGTTACTGACAGACGTCGACCCAGCTGGCGCCAGTCAGCTCAGCCAGCCGTCCGGTTTCGATGCGCACGGCCGAGTTCGTCGAGCCGGCCGCCGGCACGACTTCATCGAAGCGTTTCAATGAGATATCGCAATAGATAGGCAGCGGCGAGGGCAGGCCGAAGGGACAGACGCCGCCGACCGGATGGCTGGTGACCGCTACGACCTCTTCGGCATCGAGCATGCGCCCCTTGGCTCCGAACGTGTCCTTGAACTTGCGATTGTCGAGCCGCGCCGTGCCACCGGCAACGACCAGCATCATCTGCTCGCCGACACGCAGGCAGATCGTCTTGGCGATCTGGGCCGGCTCGACGCCATGGGCTTCGGCGGCAAGTGCCACCGTCGAGGAACTCTCGGCGGTTTCGATGATTTCGATATCGGGTGCGTGGGCACTGAGAAAGGCGCGGACAGATTCAAGGCTCATGGCGCAATGCTAGACCAGGAAAAGCGCAATTTGAAGCGTAAAAGACGCCCGTCGAAAACCGCCGCTTGCAAGTCGTGCAGACATCGTCATAATAATTTTGCACACGTGCTCAATTTTGTCATTCGGCCGTTACGTTCAACCCCTAGAGCGGGATACGCCACGTTTTCGTGGGGTTTCGGAGCGGTCATCATCAGCAGTGCTGACCCGTCAAGAGGCCTCACACTGCTCTTCTAGGGAGACGAAGAAGATGACCATTTTGCCGACACTGAAATCCTTTGCCGTCGCAGCCGCCATCCTGGCGTCGACCTCTGCAATTGCACTCGCCAAGGACGTTCACATCAGCGTCTGGGCCGGCGGCACCGGCCCGAACGACGTCTATCGCCTCGACGCCATCGAGATCGCAGCCCAGCAGCTGCAGCGTGAAGCCGCCCTCAAGGGCGAAGATCTGAAGATCACTGTCGAGAAGAAGCCCTATTCGGCCTGGGAGGACTTCAAGCAGGCGCTGACCCTTGCCGCCGAAGCCAAGACCGCCCCGAATATCGTCGTCAGCGGCCATGAAGACATCGCACCCTGGTCGCAGGCCGGACTGATCGTTCCGATCGAGGATTATGTCGATCTCGATTCATGGCCGCTCAGCGACATCTATGAAAACCTGTTGAAGATCGCGTCCTACAACGGCACCGTCTATGGTATCCCGCAGGACGCTGAATCCCGCCCGATGTTCTTCTGGAAGCCTTACATGAAGGCGATCGGTTACAGCGATGCCGATCTGGACGCGCTGCCGCAGAGCGTCCAGGACGGCAAGTACACCATGAAGAACCTGCTCGAAGACGCCAAGAAGATGCAGGACAAGGGCCTCGTCCAGGCCGGCTACGGATTTTATCCGCGCACCAGCAACGGCCCTGATTACTGGCAGTTCTACACCAGCTTCGGCGGCACGATGGAAGAAGGCGGCAAGCTCGTTTTCGACAAGGCCGCGATGACCCGCACCTATCAGTTCTTCGCCGATGCCGTGAAGGCCGGTGTCACCAAGAAGAACCACATCGGCATGCCGGGCGACCAGTGGTGGAAGGAAGTCGCCACCGGCAAGGCCGGCATCTGGGATGGCGGCACTTGGCACTATGCCCGCCTCGTCAACCAGGAAGGCCTGAAGGACTTCTTCGGCAACGTGATCTTCACGCTGATCCCCGCTGGCGAAGGCGGCAAGGCCAACACGCTGACCCACCCACTCGTCTACCTTCTGACCGCGGGCCACGACAAGGAAGACACCGAGATCGCCGCCCAGCTGGTCAAGATCGCCTCCGAGCCGCGCACTAACGCGCTGCATGCGGTCAAATCAGCCCATCTCGGCATCTCCAAGTCGGAATCGACGGTCGACTTCTACTCGGCTGACCGCTGGACCCGCGAAGCCACCGAGCGCCTGCTGCCGCATGCCAATGCTATGCCGAACAATTCCGATTTCGGCAAATATTGGAACATCATGTGGAAGAACCTCGAAGCATCCTGGACCGGCGCCAAGACCGTGGACGCCGCGGTCAGTGATGCAGAGAGCGAGCTGAAGAGCACGCTCGGCGACAAGATCGTCATCCGTTAAGATTGAAGCACTCATCCGGGCGGCGGCAGCGCCGCCCGGTCGGTCCGCGACGAGGGGGCTTCCATGAAATCGTCCAGAACGCTCGGACTGGTGATGATCGCGCCTGCCGCGATCATGATCATCCTGTTCTTCCTGATGCCGGTCGTTCTGACGGCGGTCTTCTCGATGACCAGCATGACGACGGCGACCGGCATATCCGGCGGTGTCTACCAGATCGCACCCAATTCCCTGATCGCGCTGAAATCGGCGATACCAGACATTGCCGCCGAGATGGCCGAACCGCGCTACACGATCGACGAGGCGGGCCTCAAGGCCGTCGAAGGTCTCGGTCTTGCGCCGGGGATTGCTGGGGAATTGCGCGCCAAACATGCAGGTGAGGTGTTCACGGCACGCCGCGACGTCGAGCGCATGCTCAAGGATCTTGCCGACCGGCCTTCGACGCGCGACGTCAAGCAGATTTCCGAACAGTTCAACCGCTCCGTCCTCAACACCCGCTTCGACAGCAAGGAACAACTCTTTTCGGCGCTGGATGGTCTGGGTTTCAAACTGACACCTGAGCAGAAGGAAACGGTCGCCAAGGCCACTTATACCGGCTGGGTTTGGACGACCGACAATTTCTCGCGCATGACCACCTCACCCGACATGGCGCGCGTGCTCTTGAACACCGTGCTCTACGTCGCGCTGGTGCTGATGCTGTTCAATGTCGGCTATGCGCTGCTGCTTGCCATCTGGACGCATTACATGCCGCCGACGCCAGCCTCGATCTTCCGCGGCATCTGGCTCCTGCCGCGCATTACCCCCGTCGTCATCTACGTCATGCTATGGAAGTGGCTTGCCTGGGATACCGGCTTCATTTCGATCCTGATGGGCAAGTTCGGCTATCCGCCGAAGAACTATCTTCTCGACAACGCCTATAACGCCTGGTTCTTCGTCGTGCTGATCAACGGCTTCATCGGCGCCTCGATGGGCATGCTGGTCTTCTCCTCGGCGATGAAAGCCATTCCGAAGAGCCAGTTCTATGCGAGCGAGGTCGACGGCGCCTCGCGCTGGCAGCAGATCCGCTACATCATCCTGCCGCAGATGCGTTGGCCGATCCTCTTCGTTACCTGCTACCAGACCTTGTCGCTGCTTGCCTCCTTCAATGAAATCCTGCTTGCCACCAATGGCGGACCGGGCAACGCGACCGAGGTCTGGGCGCTCTCCGCCTATCACACTGCGCTCAGAAACTATGCCGGCAATCTCGAATACGGGTTGGGTGCCGCCATGGCGCTGGTGCTCGTCGTCATCGGCGTGATGCTGTCGCTCCTCTATCTGCGCGTCTTCAACTACGGCACGCTTGTCGCCAAGCCTTTGATCGAGGATTGACCATGGCCGAACGATCGCAGCCCTCGGCAAATTATCGCAGCTGGCCTGTCATATCGGCGCTGACCATCGTCAGCCTGCCGCTGCTCCTGATGTATGTCTATCTCTTCCTCGACACCGTGACCGTGAAGCAGGCGGACGCTCTGCTGCCCTCCGGCTTGACGCTTAGTCACTGGCGATTCCTCTGGCAGACGACGGAGGGCAAGGCAAACATCTGGCAGGTGACGCTGAATACATTGCTCTTTTCGGCCTGCACCACCAGCCTGGTGCTCATCGTCTCATCGATGGCGGGCTATGTGCTATCGCGGCTGAACGTCCCGGCGCGCGGCTTCTTCCTTGCCGGCGTCATGGTGCTGCATGCCTTCCCGTCGGTGACGTTGATCATCGCCATCTTCATCGTGCTGCAGATGATCGGTCTCTACAATTCGCTGATCGGCGTCATCCTGGTGAAGGCGGCGATTGACCTGCCGCTCGGCATCTGGCTGATGAAGGGCTTCTACGACACCGTGCCGTGGGAAATCGAAATGGCCGGCGTCGTCGACGGCGCCTCGCGCTTCCGGGTCTGGCGCAGCCTCGTGCTGCCGCAGGTCAAGCCCGGCATCATGGCGCTCGGCCTATTCTCTTTCCTCTCCGGCTGGGGCGAGTTCATCCTGCCGCAGGTGCTGGCGCCTGGTAATCAGGTGCAGGTGCTGTCGGTCTATCTCGCGGCCTTCCTTGCCGACGACAACAACTATGATTTCAACATGTTCAAAGCGGTCGGCGTCTTCTACCTCGTTCCGGTGCTGATCGTTTATGCGCTCTTCAACAAATATCTTATGAACATCTACGGCGGCGGGAGCAAAGGCTGATGCGCATCCTCCTCGACAATTTTTCGAAGAGCTTCGGCTCCACCAAGGTCATCGAGAACATGCGGCTCGAAGTCGGCAGCGGCGAGATGCTGGCGCTGCTCGGCCCTTCCGGCTGCGGCAAATCGACGACGCTCTTTTCCGTCTGCGGCATCCACCGGCCGAGCGGTGGACGCATCCTCTTCGGCGACCGCGACGTCACCGACCTACCGAGCCAGGCTCGCAATGTCGGCGTCGTTTTCCAGTCCTATGCGCTCTATCCGCACATGACGGTTACCGAGAACATCGGTTTTCCGCTGAAGGTGAAGGGCATGCCCGCCGCCGAGATCCGCAAGGAGGTCGACCGTATCGCCGCCCTCGTGCAGATCGGCAACCTGATGGGCCGCAGGCCGGCCGAGCTTTCCGGCGGCCAGCAGCAGCGCGTGGCGCTGGCGCGCGCGCTGATCCGCAAGCCAGATGTGCTGCTGCTCGATGAACCGCTCGCCAATCTCGACGCCAAGCTGCGCCTCGAAATGCGCTCGGAAATCCGCCGCCTGCAGCGCGAGACCGGCATCACCGCCATTCTCGTCACCCATGACCAGGTGGAGGCGATGAGCATGTGCGACCGCATCGCCATCATGAAGGAAGGCGAGATCGTCCAGATCGCTACGCCGGCCGAGATGTACAATGATCCGAAGACCGCCTTCGTTGCCGGCTTCCTTGGTAATCCGCCGATCACCTTCCTGCGCGGCGTTGTGGACAACGGCGCCTTCACAATCCGGCAAAGCGAAATCCGCGTGCCGCTGCCTGATAACGTCACCGCCGCCGAGGGCACGAAGCTGATGCTCGGCGTCAGGCCGGAGCATTTTACGCCGGCAGGCGACATCACCGTGCCCGGCAAGATCACCTTCGCCGAAACGCAAGGTCGCGAGAACCTCTACGACGTGGCTCTTGCCGGCGGACCGCTGCTGCGCTCCATCCAGCCGGTGCGCAGCGATGTTCACGTCGGCGACGACGTCAGGTGGGCGATCGACAGCCGCGGCATATTCGTCTTCGACGAAAATGGCAGGAGGCTCTGATGACCCGCGATTTCTCGGCATTTTTCCAGCGTTACGGCTGGCCGTCAGGCAAGGGTCGACTTCCCTTTTGCATCGGCCATCGTGGCGCAAGCGGCCATGAACGCGAGAACACCATTGCCGCCTTCCGCCGCGCTGCCGAACTCGGCGCTGAGATGTGGGAGCTCGACACGCAACTGACCAAGGACGGCGTGGTCGTCGTCTCGCATGACGACCATCTCGAGCGTGTCTTCGGCATCGACCGCCGCATTTCCGAAATGACGGCGGCGGAGCTTAGCGCACTTGACGGCGTCGACGTGCCGAGTTTTTCGCAGGTCGCCGCACTCGGCCGCGAGACCGGGACCGGTCTCTATGTCGAGCTGAAGGCTCCTGGAACCGGCATGCGCTGCTGGCGGCACCTTGCCGAGATGAACCAGCGTTTCGCCTGCCTCGGCTCCTTCGACACGGCGCAGGTGCGCGAGCTCAGCGACGCCGCCTGCGATTTTCCGCTCTCGGTGCTGATCCGTGTCGGCCACGATCCGCATGCGCTCGGCGACGAGGCCGGCGCCGATATCCTGCACCTCTGCTGGGAGAGGGCAGGCGAGCGTCCGCAGGATCTGGTGACCGACGCGCTGATGCGCCGCGCCTTCGAGGCGGGCCGCGAGATCGTGCTCTGGCACGAGGAGCGGCCGGCCATTCTGGATGACATCATGAAGCTTCCGGTTCTCGGCATCTGCACGGATCTGCCCGATCTGATGCGGCCGCCTGCGGTTAAGGAAAAAGCAGTTGGCAGACAGGGATAAGGGACCGCGCAAGGTAACCTCCTTCGACGTGGCGCGTGTGGCCGGCGTCTCGCGCGCTGCCGTGTCGCGCGCCTTCACGCCGGATGCCAGCGTCTCGCCGAAGACGCGCGAGAAGGTCTATCAGGCCGCCAAGGAACTTGGCTACCGGGTCAACTATCTTGCCCGAAGCCTGACCAACAAACGCTCCGATCTCGTCGGCGTCGTCGCCGCCGGCCTCGACAATCCGTTTCGCACGTTGCAGATCGAGAATCTGGCGAGAGTGCTGATCGCCCGCAATTTCCGTCCCATCCTGCTGCCGACCTCGCAAGAGGCGGACACCTCGACCGTCATCGGCCAGCTGCTCCATTACGCCGTGTCGGGCGTCATCGTCACCTCGGACGCCCCGCCGACCGAGATCTGCGAGCAATGCGCGGCCGAAGGCGTGCCGATCGTGCTGATCAACAAGGGCAACGACATCCCCTTCGTCGACCGCATCATCTCGGACGACCGCATGGCCGGCCATCTCGCCGCCACCCACCTGATCGACAGCGGCGTGCGAAAGCCCGCTGTAATGGCCGCCCCCGCTATATCCTATACGGCGCGGCGGCGCAGCGAGGCCTTCATCGCACGCTGCAAGCAGCTCGGCGTCGAGGCGCAGTTCCTGCAGATCAGGATCAATGATTACCGGAGCGGCTATGATGCGGCAGCCGAACTTGCCGCATCCGGCATCGACGGGCTGTTCTGCGCCAACGATTACATGGCCTGCGGCGTGATCGACCGCGTCTTGCAGGGCCGCGGCCGTGATGATGCGCCGCCGCTGCGCATCATCGGCCATGACGACATTCCTCAGGCGAGCTGGACCGCCTACGATCTGACGACCATCCGCCAACCCTGCGACGTCCAGGCCGAAAAGACGGTCGACCTGCTGATGAGCCGGATGGCCGAGCCGGACCTGACGGCGCGTGTCGAATTCACGCCGGTGACACTGATCAGAAGAAGGACTGCCTGATGAATTCCGCATTCGACGCCGCTGCCATCCGCGCACGGGCGGAGGTCGCCATCACCGTTGCCCTCGAGGTCGGACGGGAGACGGCCCGGTTTCGGCGCGACTCTGACCCCGGAACCCTCACCGTCGAGAACAAGGGATTGCAGGATTTCGTCACCATCGCCGACAGGAGGGCCGAGCAGGCGATCCACGACGGGCTGCTCTCGCGCTTTCCGGATGATAGTTTCATGGGCGAAGAGAGCGGCGGACGATCGGGTAAGGGCGGCACCTGGGTCGTCGATCCGATCGACGGCACGACCAACTATATCAGGGGCTTCCGGCACTGGGGTGTCTCGATCGCCTTTGTCGTCGGCGGAAAGGTGGAGGTCGGCGTGGTCTACGACGCCGCCGGAGACAAAGTCTTTCACGCCGTCCGCGGCGGTGGCGCCTTCAAGGACGGGATTCCGGTCCATGCGGCGGCGACCGCCGATCCAGCCAATGCGCTTGTCATTCTCGGCCATTCCCGCAAGACGAGCTTCGACGACCATCTCGCGCTCTCGCGGCGGCTCCACGAACGCGGCATGGATTATCGCCGCATGGGCGCGGCCGCGATCGACCTCGTTCGTGTCGCCGAGGGTGCTGCCGATCTCTATTACGAACGCCACCTCAATGCCTGGGACATGCTCGCCGGCGCGCTGATCGCCGAAGAGGCCGGCGCTGTGGTGGCGATGCCGCCGGTCGATAGGCTGCTTGTACAGGGCGGACCCGTCATCGCCTACTCGCCGGGGCTTGCCGGCGAATTCGCGTTCATTCTCGACATCGAGGGGCTATAGATACACCTCTCCCACAGACGCGATCCGCCCGATTTGTGAGACTGCGAACTTCGCCCGAAAGTTACGGAACGCCCGTTACGCAACAACGCGATTGCGGCCGCTCTTTTTCGCCGCATAGAGATTCTGATCTGCGATCGCCAAAATCTCGTTCGGAGAATTGGTGGATAGAGTACTACCGGCGACACCGATGCTGATCGTCACATGCAGCCCGTTGCAGACCTCGGACCAGTCCCACCGCTCAATGGCCGAACGCAACTTCTCGCAGATATCGGTAGCGCCTCGGGGAGTGCCGGCGAGCAAGACGACGAATTCCTCGCCGCCAAAGCGAATTGCCTGATCGGTAATGCGCAGCTGGCCGCGCAGTATAGTTCCAATGGCACTCAGGACCCGGTCGCCGATCATGTGAGAGAAGTTATCGTTGATCGACTTGAAGTGATCGACATCCAGCATCGCGATCGAATATGGACGTTTCTCAGATGTCAGCGCTTTAAACCGGCTGTCGAGATATTTGCGATTATAGAGCCCGGTCAGTGCGTCCAGATAGACGGCATTGGCAAGGATATCGGTTTGCTCCTGCAATTTCTGATAGGAGGCCTCCAGCGTTTCTGCGCGCTTCGATTCCGTTTCGGCAACTTCCTTGAACCGTTTGGTTTCATAGTAGATTTCGGCGAGACGTGCGCGCCGCTGGGTACTCTCGGCGCTATTGCGCAAATAGGCCTGGTGGTATTTCTTATGTGCCTCCAGCGCCTGATCGAACTGCCCCAGCCCCTCATAGGCCTGCGACAGATAAAGATAGATCTGAACATAGGAATCGAAACTGCCGCCGGCGTCGATCAGCTCCAGCGCCTCGAGCAGCGGCGATAGGGCTTCCGTGAATTTTCCGGAATTGTTGTAGATCTGGCCCAGGGTGTAGAGATATTGCTGCCTGTCCCGGACATAGCTGTTCTCTTGAAACAGCCGGTAGCGCTCCATGCATTGGAGCGCCTTGTCATGCTCGCCCAGATGGCTGTGGAACTCGGCCTTGTTGCCGAGGCAGATACGAGCAGCCCAGCTGTCGCCGATCTCGGTTGCGATGTCGAGCGCCTGTTCGGTCAGTTCCAGTGCTCTGACCAGCATCTGGTGTCCTTCCTCCGGGCGGCCGAGCGCCTCCTCGATATATCCGCCTTCCGAATGAGCGCCGCCGAGATTGATCAGCCACCAGCATTCATAGGTTCTGTCGCCAATCAACCTGGCGAGTTCGACGGACCTCTCGCTCATCAAGATGGCCCGGTCGGGCTGCTTGTTGTACCAGAAGATGATTCCAACGACGTTGGTCGCCAGGCTTTGCGCTTTCGGGTCTGCTGTCTTGTCGGCCAGATCCAAGGCGCGGGTCGCTTCTTCGATCGCTTCCTCCGGCAAGCCCAATTCCAAGAGCAGCCATCCGAAATACGCCCGGGCGCAGGCTTCCTGTTTGCGCTCCCCGTTCAATTTCCAGAAGTCTACCGCCCGCCGGATATGCGTCAGCCCAAGTTCGGCCTTGCCGATTTGAAAACAGTACCAGGCAATGTCGGTGTCGCATTGCGCGGCGAGCCGATCGTCGCCCCGCGCCTTGGCATCAGCAAGGATTTCGCCGGCCAGTGCGAGTGCCTCAAGCGAATGGCCTGTACATCCAAGATGCCACGCTTCTTGTAAGTTGGGATTTGCCTGCTGAGTAACTGCTTCAGTATCAACAACTTGCATCTCGAACACCAACATTTGTCTGCTGATATGGATAGCATCAGAAGTTTAAAATGATGCAAATTGCAAAAAGTACGCGACAAGCCCGGAAATAGGCTATCGAAAATCTCTCATATCTTTCGACACCATGCGCCGACGCCCGCCGGTTAATCCGCTATGCGGCGTTCCCAGGCGCGTTCGGTCGCCGGTGCCTCGTCGGTGGTGATCTGATCCGGCTTCAGGGCCATCAGCGCCTGGAAGTTTCGCCATTCCTCTTCGCTGAAGCCGGCCTCCGGATCCTTCAGGGTGAAGGTCCAGGCATCGACGCGTTTGCCTTGCTCCTGGCAGAGCGCGATCATGTCGAGACCTTCATTGGCGGCATTAAGGATCAGCCGCCAATTGAGATAGATCGTGTCCGGTTCCGTCGGGCCGCGCAGGTCGGCGCGCAATTCCGCCTCGACCGCCTTCCAGCCGCGAGCCTTGCTGATATCGTAGAGCTTGTCGGTGGGGTCGATCCCACGCAGCAGATGCGGGAGCTTCTCCTTGACCGCGACGATGAGATCGAGACTGTCGCCGCTGACGATCACCGAGGCCGCGATATCGCGGAAATGCTCGGCAAGATGCTCAATGCCCCTGGCGCCGATCGCCTCGTAGTCGTCCTTCATATCGAATTGCAGCAGCGCGGCCGGATTCGTCGATTGCATCATGGCGGCGAGATCCTCACTGAGGATCAGCGGCCGGTCGCCCTCCTGCATTCTGATATCGCCGAGGTCACCGATGCTCTTTTCGGTGATCGGTCCATGCCCGGTCGTTTCACCTTCGAGGTCCTCGTCGTGCAGCACGACGAAACCGCCATCGGCGCGCACGCGCAGATCGAGCTCCATCGAGGCGCCTGACGCAAATCCCTCCGCCATCACTTCGGCTGAGAACAACGGATCGGCAAACCGCTTGCGCAATCGGTGCCATTTCAGGCGGGTGCGATGCCCCTCATGTGAAATCTCCAGGCCCTGCGCATCCAGCAATTTCGTCATCTGCACCAAGTCTCCGCGATACCACTCTCCTGCCTTGATGAGCCATGATTATCAAGGGCCGAATACGGCTTTCATCGGCTGTAGGCTGCGGATATTGCCTCCGCAGCGGCTGATATATCCGAGGGATGGCCGGTCTGCCTGAGGGCCGCGCCATACGCCACGACGTTCGAGAGCACCGTCTGGAATGCGGCGCGCGGACCAGTGTGGTTCAGCCGCAAGAGACGGGCCGGCCCAGTTCCGACGCCTTCGGTCAGCTCGACTCCCAACTGCCCGGCGGCTGCGATCAGCGCGGCAGGCGCCAGTGCCTCCGGCACCGGCACCGCCGTCACCAGGTTCGAAGCCTTTGTTGCCGGTACCCAGGCCGGGGCGCCGAGCGCGGCAATGCCCGCCCGTGTCGCCGATGCCGCCAGCGCATGGCGGGCGACGATATTCTCCAGGCCTTCGGCCTCGACGCGGTCGAGCGCCGTTTCCAGTGCGAAGAATTCCAGCGGCGCCGGCGTTCCCGGCAGGCCGCGTCGGCCGCTGTCGACCCAGGTCTTCAGATCGGCCAACGACAAGATCGAATCGCACGGTGCGCCATCCGTCAGGATCAGATCCCAGGCGCGGTGGCTGACCGAGAGTGCGGACACGCCGGCAGGCCCGCCGAGCGCCTTTTGCGGGCCGACAACCGCAATGTCGATGCCGAGATCGTCGACTTCGAAACTATGACCGCCGACCGAGGCCACTGCATCGACGATGGTGACGATGCCGCGGGCCCGGGCAAGCGCCAGTATTTCGGGCAGGGGGTTGAGGATGCCGCTTGCAGATTCCGCGTGAACGAGAGCGAGCACATCGATGCGAGGACCGGCGTCGAGCGCTTTGGCGACTGCTTCGATCTCGATCGGCAGGCCCGGTTCGGCGACGATATCGGCGACCGTCGCACCGCCCCGCCGCAGCCATTGCCCGAACCAGCCGCCATAGAGGCTGGTGACGATGTTGAGTGCTGTGAGGCCGGGGCGCGCAAGGCTGACGGCAGCCGCCTCCAGCGCCACCACCGCCTCGGCCTGCACCAGCAATATATCGTTGCGGCTGCGCAAGATGTCGCCGATTCTGTCGGCAAGGACGGCGTAGCGCTCCGCGGGATAGGAGGGCACGCCATGCAGGGGATTCCAACCAAGATCGGACATGGATACTTCCTTCAGCAGGGATCGGTCACGAGACGGGGGACGGCGGCAACGAGCGCACGGGCAGCCTCGGATTGCGGCGCCGCAACGACCGCCGCTGCCGGACCGGTCTCGACGATCCGCCCACCATCCATGACGGCGATGCGGTGGGAGACGGCACGGACCACGGCAAGGTCGTGCGAGATGAAGAGACAGGCAATGCCCTGTTCTTTCTGCAGGTCGACCAGAAGCTCCAGAATTCTGCCGCGCACGGTGACATCGAGGGCGGACACCGCCTCGTCGAGCACGAGCAGCGATGGCTTTGTCGCAATCGCCCTCGCGATCGCCACACGCTGCCGCTGGCCACCGGAGAGTGCGCGAACCGGCCTGTCGGCATAATCGACAGGCAGGCCGACACGTTCGAGAAGCATGACGATCTCGCCCGGGCGTCGGTCTTTCGCCGCGATGCCGTGGATGCGAAGCGGATCGTCGAGCACCGTGCCGACGGTCGCCAACGGATTGAAGGCCGCAAGCGGATCCTGAAACACCATCTGCATGCGCGCCCGCCGGCGGCGCAAAGACGCGCCGTTCAGAGCGAACCAATCCTCTCCCTCGAAGCGGATCGAGCCGGCATCGGCGCTGAGAAGCCGCAGCAGAATGCGCGACAGCGTCGATTTCCCGCTGCCGGAGGCGCCGACGAGACCGAGCGTTTCCCCAGGCGCGATCGTCAGCGACACATTGTCGAGAGCGGCAACCTGGCGGCCCGCAGAAGAAAAGCCCTTCGATAGGTTTTCGACGGAAAGCAGCACATCGTTCATGGCAACACCTCCGCGATCAGCGGTGGCGTCGCGAGGTCGCGATGGCTGGCGATGAGGGCGGCGGTATAGTCGCTTTTCGGCGCAGAAAGCACTGAACGGACGGGGCCCGCCTCGACCAGCTTGGCATTGCGGAAAACGGCGATGCGATCGACGAATCCGGAGGCAAGCGCGATGTCGTGGGTGATGAAGAGCAACGTCATCCCATCCTCGCGTACCAGCCCGTCGAGCAGGCGGACGATCTCGGCTTGAACGACGACGTCGAGCGCACTGGTCGCCTCGTCGGCGATCAGCAGAGCAGGTTTCGCAGCGATGGCAGCCGCGATCGACACACGCTGGCGCTGGCCGCCGGAAAGCTGATGTGGAAAGGCACGCATCGCCTTGTCAGGCTGCGGTATCCGCACCCGGCCGAGCAATTCCCAGGCCCTGACATAGGCCTGCTTCCAGCTGAGGCCGAGATGGCGCCTGGCGCCTTCGGCAACCTGCTCGCCGACCGTCAGGACGGGATTGAGGCTGGAGCCTGGATCCTGGAAAACCAAGCCAAAATCGCGCCCCGCGCGCGGCGGATGACCAAGTCCGGGCCAGAGCATCTCGCCGCCGACCTTCGCTCCTTCCGGCAGCAGGCCGGCAAGCGCGCGGGCAAGCGTGCTCTTGCCGGAGCCGCTTTCGCCGATGATCGCCAGCCTTTCGCCGGCGACGATATCGAGATCGACGCCATCGAGCGCGGCCGCGCTATTCCTGTCGCGCCCATAGGTGACCGAAAGCTGTCGCAGGCTGCAGAAAATGCCGCTCATGTCGCCCTCACACCGTCATCGCCAAGCACCTTGCCGAGCCCCTCGTTGAAGAGATGGACGCCGAGCACGGTCGTGGCGAGCGCAGCGCCCGGTATGACTGAGAGATAGGATGCCGAACGCAGCACGCTGCGACCTTCGGCGATCATCGAACCCCAAGTGGCGATATTGGGATTGCCAAGGCCAAGGAAGGACAGCGCCGCCTCGGTGAGGATCGCACCGGCGACGATGGTGGCGGAGAGCGCCAGCACCGGCGGCAACGCGTTTGGCAGGATTTCCCGGAAGGCGATCTCGGCCGGATGCATGCCGACTACCCTTGCCGAGGCGACGTAATCCTGCTCGCGGATTGCAAGCACCTGCGCTCGCGTCAGCCGCGCCGGATCGGCCCAGGTGCCGAGTGCGATGGCAAGGACGACAATGGGCGTCGACACTCCGATGGTGCTGACGAAAGCAAGGGCGAGCAAGAAAGCCGGTACGATCTGGAAGGCGTCGACCACCCGCATCAGCGCCTCGTCAATGAGTCCGCCGGCAAAACCGGCCGCCAGGCCGACGCAAAGTCCCAGCACCATGGCCGAAAACGCCGCCGCCAGGCCGACGGCAAGTGAGGTTCGTGCGCCGTAGAGCAGCCCCGCCAGGACGTCGCGGCCAAGACGGTCGGTGCCGAGCGGAAAAGCCGGATCGGCGAACGGCGCCAGCAGCGCGCGGCCGGCAATTTTCAGCGGATCGCCCGGTGAAATGACGGGAGCGAGCAGCCCGGCCAAAAGCAGGACGAGAAGGATCGCAAACCCTGCCGCACCTTCCGGCGTGCGCAGCAGTCGCCACAGCCAGCTCATACGCCGCCCTCCGAAGCGCCGATGCGCGGGTCGAGCGCGGCATAGACGAGATCGACGAGAAAATTGACCGAGATGACCAGGACGGCGCTGGTGACGACGATGCCCATCAACAGCGGCGCGTCGCGGCCGTTGACCGCCTCCTGCGCCAGCCGCCCGAAACCCGGGATCGCAAAGATGCTCTCGATCACCACGCTGCCGCCGAGCATGGCCGCCGATTGCAGCCCGAGCATGGTGACGAGCGGCAGCAGCGCGTTGCGCGCGACATGGCGCAGCACGATCCGGCTGCGCGACAGACCCTTGGCCCGGGCGAAGAGCACGAAATCAAGCTTCCAGGCCTCGGCCATGCCGCTGCGCATCACCCGCAGGAACAAGGCGAGATAGATCAGGGCGAGCGCGCCGACCGGCAGAACCAGATGATCGGCGATATCGAGCGCGCGCGAAAAACCTGTCTTGCCGGAAGCGATCGTCTCGACGCCGGCGATCGGAAACCAGCGCAGCTTCACCGAAAAGGCGATGCTCAGCACCAGGCCGAGCCAGAAGCTCGGAATGGCATAGACGATCAGTGAGCCGATCGACAGCAGCCGGTCACGCAGACCGCCCGGCCGCGCTCCGGCAAGGATGCCGAGCGCTGAGCCGAGGCCGAAGGAGAGTGCGGTGGCGCTGCCCATCAGCAGCAGCGTATTGGGCAGGCGTTCGGTAATGAGGGCACCGACCGGCCGGCCGAAGGCGACCGACCAGCCGAGATCGAAGCGTGCGAGCGAGGAAAGATAGAGCCAGAGGCGCGCGAACATCGATTGGTCGAGGCCGTAGCTCTCGCGCAGCGACTGCCTAAGTGCGGCATCGCCGCCGCCGATCGAGCCGAGATAGGCGTCGACAGCATCGCCCGAGGCGGATTCAAGCAGGAAAAAGGTGAAGATCACCACGATCAGCAGCACTGGAATGCTGCTGATCGCCCTGCGCCTCAGGAGGATGATTGCACGTCTCACGCCGGACAGGGCCTCTGGAAGAGAATTGCCGCCGATCCTATCACGATTGCAGCGCCGTATCGCCCCAGTTCGAGACGGCCCAGCGCGGATTGTCCGAGACGTTGAGCACGCTGTCGCGCGCGACGGTGATGAAACCCCATTCCGCGACGTTGATCAGTGGCAGATCGGCAACGACGAGCTGCTGGAACTTGCGGTAGAGATCGGTGCGCGCCGTCGTGTCGACAGTCTCCGAGGCCTGCTTGATGATCTTGTCGAGCTCCGGATTGACGTAGCCGCCCTGATTGGAGAAGGGCACGCCGGCTGGCGTCCCGGACTGGACGAGAATGGTGGTGGAGATCGCCGGATCACCGCGGAAGACCGGCGGACCGACGGCAAGGTCGAAGTCGTGGTCGGTATAAACAGCCTTCTGGTGCGCAGCCGCATCGGCATTGACGATCTCCGCATTGATGCCGATCACGGCGAGCGCCTGGCGAAGGTAATCGCCGAACTGCCGGGTCTCGTTGAAATAGGGCGCCGGGCGCAGTTTCAGCGTAAAGCGGTTGCCATCCGGTCCTTGCTTGTATCCTGCCTTGTCAAGAATGTCGTTGGCGGCCGCAGGGTCGAACGAATAGGCCGCGACATCGGGTGTATAGAACTCCGGCGCATTCTTCGGCACCGGGCCGGTCGAGGCGGCCGCATAACCGAGGAAGATGGTGTCGACCACGAATTTCTTGTCGATCGCCTGGGCGATTGCCTGACGGACCCTGAGGTCGGAAAGCTCCTTGCGGCGGTGATTGATCTCGACGACGAGCTGGTAGGTCAATGCCTCGTAGCCCTTCGAAATCACCTTGATCCCGGCGACCTTCGAGATACGGTCGAGATCGGCGAGCGGCACCGCCGAGAAGGCGGCAAGCTGGATTTCCTCGGCTTCGAGTGCTGCACCCGCCGCTTCGCGATCGGGCAGCACGCGGAAGATGATCTCGTCGAGTTTCGGCTGCTCCTTGTCCCAGTAATTTTCGTTGCGCGTCAGCCGGTAATATTCGCCGGGCTTGTGTTCGGCGAACTTGAACGGACCGGTGCCGATCAGCGTGTTATTGGCAGGGTTGGTCACGATGTCGGTGCCGTCGAAAATGTGCTTGGCGACGACGCTGGTGACGACAGGGAGCGCGTTGCGGATCAGCTGGAACGGCGTCGGCTTGGAGAAGCGGAAGATGGCGGTGTAATCGTCGGGCGTATCGACGGCTTGAAGATTGGCAAAGACCAGGCGGCCGAGATTCTGCAGCGGCTTCCAGACGTTGAGCGCCGAGAAGGCTACATCGACCGAGGTAAACGGCTTGCCATCGTGCCAGGTGACGCCGTCGCGGAGCTTGAAGGTGACGGAGAGGCCATCGGCCGAGCCTTCCCAGGAGGTGGCGAGGCGCGGCGAAAGCCCATCCTTGCCGTCGAACGACGCTTCGGCGAGCGGCTCGATCACCTTGCTTGCGACGAAAAATACGCCGTTCGAGGCGACGATGGCAGGATTGAGGTTCTTCGGCTCGGAATCGGCTGCAACGATCAGCCGGCCGCCGGCGGGCGCGGTCTGCGCGAGCGCCTGCCGGGCGAGCGCCGTCGAGGCAAGGAGCAGGGCGGTGCCCTTCATCAGCGTGCGCCGCGAGATAGATGATACGGTCATGACCCCTCCTGATCGGTGAACAATTCGCCAGACTATATTCGAAGCGAAAAGATCATTGCGACGGATATTAAATTCAAATGCGCAAGCCGGGCGAGATATTTTTCCATCCTGCGCGCATTCGCGCGCTGCATAATTCCTTAATCGACATCGATTTACAGAATTATGCAGCAATTCAAAGTGTTACAGCATCCTTTGTGCATCTGAGAGGACGCGCGGCGCTGTAAGCAAGCCGCGCCGGTCACCCGCCGGCGGCAAGCCTGACCGGTTCTCCGGCGAGGTTGCGATAGGCCGCCCCCGGATGCGGCGCGACGAGCCGCGGCCCCGCTCCCCCGAGCTTTTCCCGCAACGTTCCCTTGGCGTAGTCGGTCTTGTAGACGCCGCGCTTTTGCAGTTCCGGGACCAGCAAATCGACGGCATCCTCGAAGCTCTCGGGCGTCACGGCATAGGCAAGGTTGAAGCCGTCGACATCGGTATCCTCGATCCATTCCTGCATCAGATCGGCGACCGTTTGCGGCGAGCCGACGAAAACAGGGCCGAAACCGCCGATGCCGACCCAATCGGCCATTTCGCGCACCGTCCATTCCTTGGTGGGATCGATGGTGGTGAAGGTTTCGACGGCCGATTGCACCGCATTGGTATGGCGGTGCCGCAGCACTTCGTCCGGCCCGAACTGGCCGAAATCGATGCCGGTCCAGCCGGAGATCAGTGTCAGCGCACCCTCGAAGGAGGCGTATTTGCGGTATTCGTTGAACTTCCGCTGCGCTTCCGCATCCGTTTCGCCGAGGATCACGGTCTGCAGGTTGAAGGCAAGGATTTCGCGCGGGTTGCGGCCGACGCGTTCGGCCGCCTCGCGGACATTGGCGACGTAACGCTTCAGCACTGCCTTCGACGGGGAGGCGACAAAAATGCATTCGGCATGGGCGCCGGCGAAATCCTTGCCGCGGCTGGAGGCGCCGGCCTGGTAGAGCACTGGCGTGCGCTGCGGCGAGGGTTCGCTCAAGTGAATGCCGGGCACGTTGAAATGCTTGCCGGAATGGCGGATCGGGTGGACCTTGTCAGGATGGGTGAAGATACCGCTTTCCCGGTCGCGGACGACGGCGCCGTCCTCCCAGCTTCCCTCCCAGAGCTTGTAGCAGACCTCGAGATATTCCTCGGCAAGATCGTAGCGGTCATCATGCTTCGTCTGCGCCGGCTGGCCGATATTGAGCGCGCCGCTGTTGAGGTAAGAGGTGACGATATTCCAGCCGACACGGCCCTTGGTCAGATGGTCGAGCGTCGATATGCGGCGGGCGAAGGTGTAGGGGTGCTCGAAGGAGAGCGACGCAGTCAGGCCGAAGCCGAGGTGCTCGGTTTCGTAGGCCATGGTGGGGATCAGTTGCAGCGGATCGTTGACCGGCACCTGCGCCGAATGGCGAAGGGCAGCATCGACATTGCCGTTCAGCACATCGTAGACGCCGAGCACGTCGGCGATAAACAGCCCATCGAACTTGCCGCGCTCCAGCGTCTTTGCCAGATGCACCCAGTAGTCGAGATCCTTGTAGGTCCAGGACTTGTCACGCGGATGGCGCCAGAGCCCCGGCGACTGGTGTCCGACGCAATTCATGTCGAAGGCGTTCAGCCTGATTTCGCGGGTCATGTCTTTCTTCCTTGGAATTAGGGATTGCTGCGGCCGAGGCCGTAGGTCAGCGCCAACGCGCCGACGAGCACGGCGCCCTTGACGAAATCCTGGGTGTAATAAGGGGCGTTCAGCATGGTGAGGCCGTTCAGCAGCACGCCGACGAAGACCGCGCCGGCAATGGTGCCAAGCACGTTTGGGCGGCGCAGGTTGAAGACGGCAAAGCCGATCAGTGCGGCGGCGACCGAATCCATCAGCAGCGAGCCGCCGGACGAGATATCACCACGCCCGACGCGGGCGGCGATGACAATGCCACCGAGCGATGCCAGCGTGCCCGATAGGACATAGGCGAGCGTCTTCAGCCGCACCGTCGAGGCGCCGGCAAGCCGGGTCGCGACCTCGTTGCCGCCGGTCGCAAACAACAGCCGGCCGATGCGGGTGCGTTCGGTGAGGATGAAGAGTGCGATGGCGACCACCGCCATCAGCACCACCGAAACGGGCAGGGTGCCGAGGATGCTGTAGCGGCCGATCAGCAGGAAGGCCGGATCGTAGGCGCCGGTCGCCTTCGACCCGTCGGGTAGAGTGAGGCCGGCCGAAATCGACCGGCCGGCGGTCGGGATCAACTGCAGGCCGGAAAGCAGAAACATCATCGCCAGCGTCGCCAAGAGATCCGGCACCTTCAGGCGGACGATGAGGAAGGCGTTGACGAGGCCGACCAGAGCGCCAAAGGCGAGCACCAGCGGCACCGTCGCATAGGCATCAAGGCCCCAGACGATCATCGCATAGCTGGCCGCCATCACGCTGGATGCGGCGACCGCGCCGATCGACAGATCGAAACCGCCGACGGCCAGCGTGACGGTGACGCCGGCGCCGAGAATGGCGACGACGGACACCGCCTGCAAGATGCTCATCAGATTGGCGATATTGATGAAGGCGGGTTGGGCAATGGTGAAGCCGACGATGAGCAGCGCCAGCAGGATGAACACCGCGCCCGCCCGGAGAAATGCCCCGAGAGACGCAAGACCGCTGCTATGGGCCCGCGGCGATGCCTTCGGCCCGGCGCTTGCCTGTGGAAGAGTGTCGTCTTCGATCGTCGTCATGCGGATATTCCCTGGATGGCAGAGGAAAGAGCGGCCCCGTCTGCCGCAGGCCTCAACACGTGGCGGTCGATGACGAGGATGCGGTCGGCCACCTCATAGGCCTCCTCCGGGTCGGAGGTCGCGATCAGCGTCGCCCGGTCGGTGCGGGCGCGGATTGCCCGGATGATGTCATGCCGGGCGCCGACGTCGACACCTTGGAAGGGTTCGTCGAGCAGCAGCAGCCGGCTCGGTTCCGCCTCCCAGCGGGCAATCACCGCCTTCTGCTGGTTGCCGCCGGACAGCGACCAGACCGAGGCGAGCGGACCCGCGGCCTTGATGCCGAGACGGGCGATTGCCTGTTCGGCCTCGCGTCGTTCACGGCCGCCGACGAGGAAGCCGCTCGGATACCATTTGCCAAGATGCGGCAGGCTGATCGTCGCCGACAGCGAATGGCCCGGCCATGCCGGCGGCATCAGCGAGGAGCGATGACGGTCTTCGGCGGCCATGGCGACACCCGCCGCGATTGCATCAGCCGGGCTTTTCGGCCGGTACGGCCGGCCATCGAGGAACATTGTGCCGCCGGCAAGCGCCGTCACGCCGAAGATCGCCTGGAGCAGCCGGCTCTTGCCGGCGCCGAGCACACCGGTCACCGCCACCACCTCACCCTCATGCAATGACAGATTGAAGGAGGTGGCCCCAGAGAGCAGTCTGATATCGCGCATCTCGAAAATCGCCGGACCGGTCGCAGGCCGCGCATCCGGCCGAGCCGCCTCCAGTCTGCGGCCGATCATCGTCTCGATGGCGCTCGAAAAATCGATCGGCCGCGAGAAAGTGCCGACGACGCGGCCGCCGCGCATGACGAGCGCGCGGTCGGCGATGGCTTCGAGATCGGCGGTACGATGCGAGATATAGAGGATCGCCAGTCCGCGCTTGCGAAGCCTAAGCAGAATATCGAAGAGGCGCCGGCTTTCCTCTCCGGAAAGGCTTGCCGTCGGCTCGTCGAGAATGAGAAGATCGGCGCGGTTGGCAAGCGCCCGGGCGATCGCCACCAGCTGCCGATCGGCGCTGGTGAGTTCACCGAAATCACGGTCCAGCGGCAGACTGAAGCCGGCGGCATCGAGCATGGACTGCGCGGCACGGCGGATGCCGGCACGCGAGACGAAGAAGGGCGTGCTGCGATCGGCGAACCGGTTGAGCAGCAGCGCATCGGCAACCGTCAGGCCGGCGGCGCCGACCAGGTCTGTCGACTGATGCACCGTCACGACGCCAGCCTTCGCCGCTTCGGCCGGGCTGCGCGGCGCAAAGGGGCGGCCACCAAGGCTGACCGTCCCGCCATCGGCCGGAAGCACGCCGGAAAGGATCTTCACCAGCGTCGATTTGCCCGCACCGTTTGCACCCATCAGCGCCACGATCTCACCGCGCTCCATCGAAAGATCAGCGCCGGCAAGCGCCCGCGTCGACCCGAAACTGCGGGTGATGTTTTCAATGTGAAGAAGCGGCATCAATAGTGTCCGGGGCTGCATTCGAAGCCGGAGTGTGCCCTGTCCGGGCGGTTGAACTCCAGGCACGCCTTTCCCTTGCGAACTGCTCTCGGGAAACAAAGAATCTCCCGCAGCCCGTAAAATCGGATCATTTACTCTACTAAAAACATAGAGATTATATCTAAATAATCCGACGCGTCGCGAGGGCTGTCAGACCTGTCAGACGACGCTTTCGTTTGCTAGAAGGAACGCGACGATGAAATCCCTCGCACGGCTCGCACGGTCTGCCGCCGTCATTCCGTTCATTTTCATTCAAGCCGCAAAAGCCGACGGCCTGTCCGGCGCTCCGGCCCCCTTCGATAAGGGCGGCGTCAAGGTGGCTCTGATCAGCTACATCTCGGCCGGCGATTTCTTCCAGGCCTACCAGGCCGGTGCGGAAGCCCAGGCCAAGGCGCTGGATATCGACCTGCGCGTCTTCCCCGGACGGCAGGACGCCGCCGAGCAGCGCGAGCAGATCCTGCAGGCGATCAATCTCGGCGTCTCCGGCATCGTCATCGACCACGGCCTGCCGGAATCGCTCGGCGACGTCGTGCAGCAGGCGCTCGACAAGGGCATTAAGGTCGTGGCCTTCGACGTCAACCTCAACAATCCCAAAATCCCACAGGTGGAGCAGAGCGATCACGAGCTCGCCTCGCTTGCGCTCGAACAGGTGGTGAAGGACAACGGCAAAGACTTCAACGCCGGTTATGTCTATGTCGCGGGCTTTGCGCCGCTCGACCGCCGCAACGAGGTCTGGGACAAGTTCAAGTCGGAGAATAAGGGCGTGGTCGAAAAGGCCCGTTTCGGCAATGTCAGCGACACGACGGCGACCTCGACCGCCGACCAGGCGAAGGCCGCGCTCACCGCCAATCCCGATATATCGGTTGTTTTTGCCCCCTATGACGAATTCGCCCGCGGTGTGAAGCTCGCCGCCAACGACCTCGGCATAGCAAAGAAGCTGAAGATCTATTCGGCCGACGTCTCGACGGCCGATATCCAGGAAATTACCGAGGAAGGCAGCCCCTGGGTCGCGACCGTCGCAACCAATCCTGCCGTCGTCGGCGCCGTTTCCATCCGCGCCGCCGCCCTTGAAATCGCCGGCCAGACGGTTCCCCATCAGATTACCGTGAAGCCGACGCTTCTGACGCAGGAGAGCTTGCGCGCGGCCGGTGTTAAGACGATCGAGGAACTGGCTGCGAAGATCCCGGCCTTCAGCACGAGCGACGCGGCGACCGCGAGCTGGATTCCGGACAAGCTTTTCTGAGGAGGTCACCCTCGATCCTTCCGGCGGGAGCGTCAAGCTCCCGCCGGAGCCCCTTTTTGGAGAATTGGAGTTTCGCTCATGAGCCAGTCCAATGTCGTTTTCGCGGCCAGCCGCAACCCAACGCGAGAAGACCTCTTTGCCCGTGCGGAGGAAATCTCGGCTGACCTTTCCAGGCGCGCCGCAGACCTCGAACGCGAAGGCCGCCCGCCGCTTGCCGAAATCATCAAGTTGAAAAATGCCGGGCTGCTCAATGCGCTGCATCCCACGCAAATCGGCGGCGGTGGCCTCGATTGGGTCGACGGGCTGAGGCTGGTGCGCATCCTCGCCCGTGGCGAGAGCTCGATCGGCCAGCTGCTCGGCTACCACTATGTCAACAGCCAGTACATCTATTGGGCCCTCGATGCCGCACGCGCCCATGCGCTGGGCAGCGATACGGTCGCCAGGAACCTCTATTGGGGTGCAGCCGTCAATCCGCGCGACCCCGGGCTGGTGCTCACCCGTCGCGGCAACGGTTATGTATTGAACGGACGCAAGTCCTTCTCCACGGCGGCGCGGGTCTCCGACTATATCAATGCCAATGCGACGCTCGACGACAAGATCGCCGGCTTCGCCGTGCCGACCAATCGCCCCGGCTATGTCGCCAATGACGACTGGGACAATATCGGCCAGCGCCTCTCCGACAGCGGCAGCGTCGAGTTCCGCGACTTCCCCGTCTACGAGGAGGATTTCGTCGGCGCGCCGGCCGCACCTGATGTGGCGCCGCCGGTGCTGTCGACCTTCAACACGCCGTTCATCCAGCTGGTCTTCGTCAATTTCTATCTCGGTACCGCCGAAGGCGCTCTGCAGGCGGCCGTCGATTACGTCAGAACCACCACCCGGCCGTGGATCACCTCCGGTGTCGAGCGGGCGGCGGATGATCCATATATCCTCGAACGCGTCGGCGAATTCACCGCCGCGCTGAAGGCCTCGGCGGCCCTTGCCGACAGCGCGGCATCAGCCGTGCAGGCGGGCCTTGCCCGCGGCCGCGACGTGACGGCGCGCGAGCGCGGCGAGGCGGCGGCGGAAGCCTATGCCGCCAAGGTCCACGCCACCCATGTCTCGCTCGACATTACCTCGCGCGTCTTCGAACTGACGGGTGCACGCTCGACGGCCGACAAATACCGCTTCGACCGCTTCTGGCGCAATGTCCGTACGCACACGCTGCACGATCCGGTTTTCTACAAGGCGAAGGAAGTTGGCGAATTCGTGCTGAACGACAGGATACCGGAGGTCAGCCTCTACAGCTGAGGCGACCGACATTCACAAAAGCAAAACCCCACCGCCGGCGCCGGCGGTGGGGTTTTCGTTTGGAAGAGAGGGAGATCTCAGAGCGCGCCGTTCTTCGGCGGCGTCACACCGTTCAGATGGTAGTTGCCGACGACGTGGTATTTCCAGCGCACCGGATCGTGCAGCGTATGGGTGCGGGCATTGCGCCAGTGGCGGTCGAGGTTGAGGCCGGCCTGCACCGACGAGGTCCCGGCAAGCTCGAAGAGCGTGTTTGAGGCCTCGATCGCCACTTCGGTGGTCAGCACCTTGGCGGCGGCAACCGCAAGCGTCGCCGCGACCACCTTTTCCTCCGTCGTCTCGACCTGCGCGGCATCGACCTTGTGGCCGGCGCGCTCCACGAGAGCCGTTGCGGCTTCCAGCCGGATGGCGATCTGGCCGACCTTGGCGATCGTCAGTGGATCGTCTGAGGCACGGTCAAGGCCGCTATCCATCCAGGGGCGCGATTTCGTCCTGATGAAATCAAGCGTTTCGGCAAAGGCCGCCCGCGCGATGCCGAGATCGACACCGGCATGGATGATCTGGCCGACCGAGCCGATCGTCGTCGGCCGCTCGAAACCCTTGTGATGGAAGACCACGGAATCGGCGCTGACATAGACATTGTCGAGGATCGTCGTACCGCTGCCGGTGGTGCGCTGGCCGAAGCCGTCCCAGTCGTCGACGATCTCGACGCCTTCGGTGCCCTTCGGCACGAAGGCCATGGTCAGCCGATCCTCCGGATCGAGCGCAAAGATGGTGATCCAGTCGGCGAAGAGGACGCCAGTCGAATAGAATTTGCGGCCATTGATCCGGTAACCCGGCCCGTCGCGGGTGATGCGCGTATTGTAGTGGCCGACCGTCTTCGTGCCGCGCTCGGAAAGCGCATTGCCGAAACGATCGCCGGCCAGCACCCGGCCGAAGAAATAACGCTGCTGCTCCTCGCCACCGTCGGTTCTGAGCGCCTCGAGAATATAGAAATGGTTCTGCGGGATCTGGCCGATCGAACCATCCGCCTCGGACAGGATCGCGGTGATCTCGGCAAGCACGGCGTTGGAGACGTCGAGCCCGCCATATTGCGCTGGCACGGTGATCGCCAGAAGACCGGACTGGGCGAGAAGATCCAGTTCGGTAAACGGCAGGATCCGGTCGGCGTCGCGCTCGGCTGCGCGTGCGGCAAATTGCGCCGCCAGTCTGCGGGCGGTGGCGATCGCCTCATCATCGCTGCCGATACGGTCGGCCACGGGCCGGATCTGATCTGCTTGCCTCAGCACGGTGTTCATCGATGTCTCCAATTCTGACGAGCCTATCGGTGAAAGAAATTAAGCGTCGAGATAAGAGCACAAATTCTATAGATGCGATGGAAAATGAAAAGTGTTTGCTTATCAGGCTTAGACCGCCGCGATTAGTGTTGCGGTCCGGCACTCGTGCGACGCGGTTGCCTGGGAAGCGATAAAAATCCTGCCCAGAACTGGCGCTTTCGGTCTCGATTTGACGACGGCGACCTCCTACGTAACCGATGTCAGGTGCGTCACCGCGCCGGTCAGAAAGAACGCCCAATGCGGGGCAGGGCGACGCCTTGCCCGATCCATGAGGAAATTCATGACCCGTTCACGGCAGTTGCGCCTCGGCGCCTTCATGCGTCCTGTCAGCCTGCATACCGGCGCCTGGCGCTATCCCGGTTCTTATCCCGACGCCAATTTCAATTTCGCCCATCTGAAATCCTTCGCGCAGGCGCTGGAGCGGGCAAAATTCGACGCCTTCTTCATGGCCGATCACCTCGCCGTGCTCAACATGCCGGTCGAGGCGCTGAGGCGCAGCCACACCGTGACCTCTTTCGAGCCCTTCACATTGCTATCAGCGCTGGCAGCGGTGACGGAGCGCATCGGCCTTGTCGCCACCGCTTCCACCACCTTCGACGAGCCCTATCACATCGCCCGGCGTTTCGCCTCGCTCGACCATATCAGCGGCGGCCGCGCCGGCTGGAACATCGTCACGACGTCGAACCCTGATGCCGCGCTCAATTTCGGCCTCGACGAACATGTGGAGCATGGCGAGCGGTATCATCGCGCCCGGGAATTCTACGACGTGGTAACCGGGCTCTGGGACAGCTTCGCCGACGATGCCTTCATCCGTGACCGGGAAAGTGGCCTGTTCTTCGATCCGGCAAAGATGCATGTGCTGAACCACAAGGGTGACGAACTCACCGTGCGTGGGCCGCTCAATATCGCCCGACCGCCGCAGGGTTGGCCCGTCATCGTCCAGGCCGGCCAGTCGGACCCTGGCCGCCAGCTTGCCGCTGAGACCGCCGAGATGGTCTTCTGTTCGCCGCGCGATCTGGCCGCCGGCAAGGCGCTTTATGCCGATATCAAAGGTCGCATGGAAGTCATCGGCCGCAAACGCGACCATCTGAAGATTCTGCCCGCCGCCTTCGTCCTCGTCGGCGACAGCATCGAGGAGGCCCGCGCCAAACGCGCCACGCTCGACAGCTTGGTGCATTACGACAGCGCCATCGCCTCGCTTTCGATCGCGCTCGGCCATGACGCTTCGGGCTTCGATCCCGACGCACCGTTGCCGGCCGATATTCCCGATACCAATGCCAGCAAGACCGGCCGCGCCCAGGTGCTGAAGCTTGCGGCGGAGGAAAATCTGACGGTGCGTCAGTTGGCGCAACGTTATGGTGGCTATGCCGGCCTTGCCTTCGTCGGCACGCCGGCAAGTATCGCCGACGACATGGAGCGCTGGCTGGACGAAGAGGGTTCGGATGGTTTCAACGTCGTCTTTCCCTATTTGCCGCAGGGTCTCCTCGACGTCACCGAACGGTTGGTTCCCGAGCTTCAGCGCCGCGGCCTGTTCCGCAGCGAATACGAAGGCACGACGCTGCGCGAGCATCTCGGATTGCCGCGGCCGGAGAACCGGTTCTTTGCATCAGGTACATGAAGGGGCCTCGCTTCTGCTTTCCGGAAGCAAGCCGATAGCGCTCAGGCTATGACCTCAACCCGAAACGCGTCGCTTTCGCCCGCCATCAGTTCGAGCGGCCAGATAATATTCCGCCCGCCACCTGGATAAAACTCTCGATAGACCGGCATGTTGGCGAGAAGCATCCGGCCGAGTTCGACGCCGAGATCGTAGAGCGACATGCGAAAGCAGCTGAGCGAGGGCTGCAGGAACCGTGCGCGCGGAGCGTCGCGGAAGCCGATCACCGCAAGGTCGCGGCCGGGCATGACGCCCGATTCCATCAGGCAGCGATAAAGGCCGATCGCCATCAGCTCGTAGATCAGGATCACCGCCGTCGGCCGTTCTTCGAGCAGCAGCAACTCGTGAGCCGCCTGATAGCCGCCCTGTTCACTCGACTTGACGCGGATGACGAGCGAGGGGTCGAAGGGAATATCGTGCCGCTCAAGCGCGCGGCGATAGCTTTCGATAAAGAGATAGCCGAGGTTGGCCTCGCTCGACGGCGCGGTGATCGCGATCCGGCGATGTCCCTGCGCGATCAACCGTTCGACGGCATGGTCGGCCACGCCCTCGAAATCGAGATCGATCCAGGGAAAATTGCTGGCCGAAAGGCTGCGGCCGAGCGCGACGAAGGGGATCTTCGCCCGCGACAGAAAGTCGATGCGCCGATCGACGCGCTGGGTGTTCGAGATGAACATCGCATCGACGATGCGCCGCGCCACCATCCGCTTCAGATATTCGTGCGGGTCCTCGTCGCTCGGGCAGGGCAGCATGATGAGGTCGAGCTTGTGGCGGGCAAAGACGCTCTGCAGGCCGCTGGTGACGCCGAGGAAGAAGTTGTCGGCGTTCTCGACCGTTTCCTTGCTGGATTCGATCATCAGCCCGATGACCTTCGTCTCCCCCTGCCTCAGGCTCCGCCCAGACTGGTTGGCGACGTAGCCGAGTTCGTCGGCCGCGGCCAGCACCCGCCGGCGGGTTTCCTCATTGACGTCGGGCTTGCCGTTCAGCGCGCGGGACACCGTGCCGATCGAGATGTCCAGGTATTCGGCAAGCTGGCGAATCCCCTTCATCGACTGCGATTTTCCTTCAGTCTGCAATTTCGCATTCCGCCTCTATTGACACGGTAAAATGTTTCCGCATACAGTCGTAAACGTTTACGGAGTGCGTGTCACGAGGAGTTGGCGCCATTCCCTCGGAGGAAATCGTGAAATTCAGTGCCATTCTGTGCGGGTGCGGAGCTATGTCCAAAGGTTGGTTGCGAGCCATCGCTTCCAACCCTCTGCTGGCCGACTCCATCACCATCGTCGGCCTTGTCGACCTGAACCGGGAGACGGCGGAAAAGCTTGCCGCGGAGTTCGGCCTCGATGGCGCCGTCATCGGTTCGGATCTGTCCGACGTCATCACGGCCACGAAGGCCGACCTGGTCTTCGACATCGTCATTCCGGCTGCGCGCTACGACGTCGTTTCGACCGCACTCAAGGCCGGCTGCCATGTGCTCAGCGAAAAGCCGATGGCGGCCTCGCTTGCCGAGGGCGCTGCGCTGGTCAATCTTGCCGCCGAGACCGGCCGCATCCACGCGGTCATCCAGAACCGTCGCTTCATATCAGGCGTCAGGCGCCTGCGTCGCTTCGTCGACAGCGGCGCGATCGGCGAACTCACCGGCATCCATTGCGACTTCTTCCTGGCGCCGCATTTCGGCGGCTTCCGCGAAGAGATGGACAACGTCCTGCTTCTCGACATGGCGATCCACACCTTCGATGCGGCGCGCTACGTCGCCGACAGGAAGCCGCTCGCCGTCTATTGCGTCGAGCGCAATCCAAAGGGCTCATGGTACCGGCATGGCGCCTCAGCCAACGCCATCTTCGAATTTTCCGACGACATCGTCTTCACCTACCGCGGCTCCTGGTGCGCCGAGGGCGAGCGCACCAGCTGGGAAACCCAGTGGCGCCTCGTCGGCTCGAAGGGAATGCTCACCTGGGATGGCGAAGAGAGTTTCAAGGCGACCATCGCCGGCGAAGAGCCCGGCCTTCTACGCGGCTTCGCTGCCGTAAACGTTCCCGGTCCGGAACATGACGAGGAAACCCATGGCCACGCCAGCGTCATCGCCGACTTCATCGCGGCGATCGGCACCGGCACACAGCCCGAGACGGTCAATTCCGACAATATCAGAAGCCTTGCCATGGTCTTCGGCGCAATCGAAAGCGCCAAGACGGGCAGGCGCGTCGAAATTTCAGCATAGGATGAAGTGACGTGAGCAACCCTGCAAAATCCATTCGTATCGGCACCATGGTCAGCGGCAACAAGGGCGATGCCGCAACCCGCATCGGCGAGATCGCCGACATGGGCTTCGAAAGCTTCGAGCCCTTCTTCTGGCAGACGACCAAAGGCCAGGATCTTGCCGAACTCGGCAAGCGCTGCCTCGATGCGATCGGCGATCGCGACATCACCATCTCGACGCTCGGCATGTTCGGCAATCCGCTGGAAGAGACCGCAATCGACCTCGAGACATTGCAGGGCTGGAAGCACTGCATCGACAATGCCCATCACTTCGGCGCCACCTGCGTTGCCGGTTTCACCGGCCGCATCCGCGGCAAGCCGCTGACCGACAGCCTGCCTCGCTACAAGCAGATCTGGAGCGAGCTTGCCAAGCGCGCAGCCGACAAGGGCGTCAAGATCGCTTTCGAGAATTGCGCCATGGACGGCAACTGGGCGACCGGCGACTGGAACATCGCACATAATCCGGATGCCTGGGAACTGATCTTCAACGAGACGCCGGATGACAATATCGGGCTGGAGTGGGAACCGTGCCATCAGATGGTCTATCTGATCGACCCTTTGCCGCAGATCCGCAAATGGGCGCACAAGTTCTTCCATGTCCACGGCAAGGACGCGACCATTCGCTGGGAGGTCATCAAGGAACACGGCATCTTCGGCAAGGAGAAGTTCGTCTTCATGCGCACGCCGGGCTTCGGCGACAGCAACTGGACCGACATCATTTCCGAGCTGCGCCTTGCCGGCTGGTCCGGCTCGATCGACATCGAAGGCTGGCACGACCCCGTCTATCGCGACGAACTCGAAATGACTGGCCAGGTCCACGGGCTCAACTATCTAAGGAAATGCCGGGGCGGAGATTTCATTGTTGATCCCTGATCAACCGCCTAAGGTGGGCGCCGCCGGGCTGGGAGGCCCGAGGGGGCGCCATGACTGACTAACTTGGTCTTTTCGCGGCGCAGCCGCTTTTTTGGGAGGAAAGCATGAAAAGAATTGCAAGACTTGCGCTAGCACTCGGTACGGCGATGCTGATGACATCGGTCGGCCATGCCGAACAGAAGACCTTCAAGATCTGGTGGTTCGAGGAGCCGACCACGGCTCAGGGCATTGTCTGGAAGAAAGCGCTCGAGGAGTTCAAGGCGAAACATCCGGACATCAACGTCAGCTTCGAGCAGAAGACCTTTCAGCAGTTGCAGGCCTCAGGCGGCATGATCCTCAATTCCGACCAGGCCCCCGACGTGCTCGAGTACAACAAGGGCAATGCGACCGCTGGCTTGGTTGCAAGCCAGGGATTACTGACCAATCTGGATGACTATGTGAAGAAGGAAGGTTGGGACAAGATCCTTAACGAAGGCGATTTTGTCCTTAGCCGTTATGACGAAAAGGGCATCTATGGCTCCGGCCCTGTTTGGGGCGTATCGGTCTTCGGCGAATATGTTTCGTGCTTCTACAATATTGACATGTTCGAAAAGGCAGGCCTCAAGCCGCCGACGACGCTCGAAGAGTGGGTCGCTGACATGGAAGCATTCAAGCAGAAGGGTCTCACGCCCCTCGCGCTCGGCGCCATCGACACCAGTGGCCAGCACTTGCTAGCCTCTCTCGCCTATACCAAGGCCGATGACGCCTGGGTCCAGAATTATCAGGGTTTGAAGGCTCCCCTCGACGGCGCGCCCTACCTCTATGCGGCGCAGACATTGCTCGACTGGGTCACAAAGGGCTATATCAACAAGGACTCCACGGGCATGAAGGACCCGGATGCGGCTCTGCTCTTCACCTCCGGCAAGGCGCCGATGTACGTCTCGGGCACTTGGAATCTCGGTACCTTCGCCTCGACCATCAAGGACTTCAAGTGGGGTCAGTTCGTCATTCCGACGCCGAAATATTCGGTCGGCTCGACAGGCAATCTCTGGGTCGTTCCCAAGGGTAGCAAGAATCCCGATCTCGCCGCCGAGTGGATCAGCCTGACCTTGTCGCCGAAATACCAAGCTGAACTCGGCAATGCCGGCGGCGTGCCGATCGCCGCTGATCTTTCCGTCATCACCAACCCCATTGGTAAGAACGCCGCAGCGGTTTTCAAGCAGATCTCTGACAAAAGCGGCCTCGGTTTCTATCCTGACTGGCCGGTTCCCGGCTACTACGACGTGCTCAACCAGAAAGACACCGGTCTTTTCCAGGGCAGTCTGACTGCGGAGCAGTTCGTCGAACAGATCAAGCAGGTTTACGACGACACGCAGGAAAATCAGTAGCGCGACCTTGAACGATGGGCTGCGCCGAAGGCGCAGCCCATCATGGGAGGCTGAAGGAAGAATGATATGGCCATATCCAGCCAGCGATCGAGCGACAGTTCACGAGGCTATAGCCTCTATCTCATTCCGGGGACGATCGGCTTCATTCTAATCGTACTCATTCCGCAGCTTGCTAATCTCGGGCTGAGCTTCACGGCATGGAAAGGCGTCGGCACGCCACGACCGGTCGGCCTGCAGAACTATCATCGCCTGCTGACGGATGATCAATTCTGGGGATCGATGTATCACACGCTGCTGTTCATCGTTTCGATGACCGTGATACCGGTGTGCATCGGCCTAGTGCTGGCCGCTCTGCTGTTCGACTATGTCAGGGACGAATTCGGGGAATGGGTCTCGAGCTTTTTCAGGGCCGGTTTTTACTTACCGCAGATTCTTCCCGTAACGGTCGCGGGCGTCCTCTGGGGCTGGATTCTCAATCCCGTAGGTGTCATCAACACCACGCTAAAGGCCATCGGCCTTGAAAATCTCGCACAGAACTGGATCGGTGATGCGACATACGCGCTTGCTGCCGTCTCGCTCGTCATTGTCTGGATACAGGTCGGCTACTGTCTGGTGGTTTTCATGGCCGGTCTTTCGCGCATCGACCCTTCTCTCTACGAGGCTGCCGAGCTCGATGGGGCAAACTGGTGGAGCCGGCTGGTGACGATCACCATTCCACTCCTGGCGCCGGAGATTTTCGTCGTTGTGCTGACCACGCTGATCGCGGCGCTTAAAGTCTTTGCGCCAATCTTTGTCATCACCGCCGGCGGCCCCGACAATGCCACGCTCGTACCATCCTATCTGACTTACTACCACTTCTTCACCACACAGCGCGTCGGCTATGCCGCAGCCATCGCGGTCGTGCAAACGACTCTGACGATCGCTTTGGCGGTCATTTTCCTACGCTTCCAGAGCCAGCAGGAGTCGAAGGAGTAGATCATGGCTTACTCAGTTCTCAGCGATGGTACGACCAAGGCAAAGGCGACGGCGGCAGCCGATCGCGCGCGACGCGATCCGATGCGGTGGGTGGTGCTGGCTATCCTTATTCTACTCCTCGCCTTTACGCTCTTTCCCTTTTTCCTTGCTCTGCTCAACGCCGTCAAGGCGAGCGCCGAATACGCGATCGGCGGACCGCTATCGATTCCCCGGTCGATCGATCTCACGGCGATCGAGAAATTTTGGACGGTGTCTGATTTCAGCCGCAAGCTGCTCAACAGCGTGGTGATCAGTCTCGCTGTGTCGGTGTTGGGGGTACTGATAAGCCTGTTCAACGCCTATGCGATTGGGGTCGGCAAGGTGCCGGGTTCGCGCGTGATTTTGGTGGTCTTTCTTCTGGGCATTATGGTGCCGCAGGAGTCAATCATTTACCCACTATACTACATGGCGAAAGCGAGCGGTCTCTACGATACGCAGCTTTCCGTGATCATCATTTTCGCGGTCCTGCAAAGCGCTTTCGGGACTTACCTGCTCTCGACCGTGCTGAGTACCTTTCCCAAGGAAATCCTCGAAGCGGCCGAGATGGATGGTTCGACCCACTGGAAAACGCTGTGGTTCGTCGTTGTCCCAGTACTGCGGCCGACACTCATGGTCCTGGGAACCTTCTTTTTCATTTGGACTTGGAACGAATTCTTGATCCCGCTCGTCATGCTGGTGTCCAACAACAACCAGACGGTCTCGGTCGCCATGGGCCTCACCCGCGGTCAGAATATGTCGGACCCGGTGCTGCAGGCCTCGGCGGCTTTCCTGGGTATAATACCGACCGTGATCTTCTTCTTGATCTTCCAACGCACACTAACGCGCGGCATCGCCGCTGGGGCAGTCAAATGACGACGTTTTTCACCCTTGGCCATCTCATCGGTCCCGGTTGGGGACCAGCAAGGTTTTCGGTATGAGCCAGGACATCCAGATTGAACTCTTGGGCATCGAGAAGCACTACGGCGCCTTTCACGCGCTTAAGAATGTCAACCTTTCAATTCCCAAGGGCACGTTCGTCGCGCTGGTCGGCCCGTCCGGATGCGGCAAGTCCACGTTGCTCCGCTCGCTTGCCGGGCTGGAAAAAATTACCGGCGGCACGCTGAAGATTGCCGGCGAGGTGATGAACGATGTGCCGCCGCGGGCGCGCAATATCGCCATGGTTTTTCAGAGTTACGCCCTATATCCGCATATGACGGTGGAACAGAACCTGACCTATTCGCTGAAAATGCACGGCGTCCCCAAGGCTGAGGCAAAGCAGAAAGCCGAGGAAGTCGCTGTCATCACCGGTCTTTCCCGGCTGCTCGACCGTTATCCGCGCCAGCTTTCGGGAGGCCAACGGCAGCGTGTAGCCATGGGCCGCGCCATTATCCGCAACCCCCAGGCCTTCTTGTTCGACGAGCCGCTTTCCAACCTTGATGCAGCGCTACGTGTCTCGATGCGCAAGGAAATCCGCGCCCTGCACGACCGGCTGGGCGCCACCTCGGTATATGTTACCCATGACCAGATCGAAGCGATGACGATGGCCGACCATGTGGTGGTGATGCGCGACGGCATCATCGAACAGCAGGGGGCGCCGCTCGACCTCTACGACCGGCCGGCGAACCGGTTCGTCGCCGGTTTCATTGGCTCGCCGGCGATGAATTTCATTCCCGCGATTGCCGCGGAAGGCGGCAAGAGTCTGATCCTGGACTTCGGCCCGGTGAAGCAGACGCTTGCGATATCACGCGCCATCGAGCCCGGACGTAAGCTCATCGCCGGCATCCGGCCGGAACATATCGGCGTCGTGGAGCCCGGACATGGCAGCTTCGATGTGCCGATCGCCTTCGTCGAATCGACCGGCTCCTCGACCTTCATCGTCGCGGAGACCCAGCCGGAACTGACGATCGTCGAGACGCGCCGCGACAGGGTCAAGGCAGGAGACATGATCGGACTTTCGGTCGATCCGGACCAGATCCATCTCTTCGACGCGTCGACGGACCACGTCATATAAAGGCAGCAGCCTGTCGGCTTGGAATTGTCATAAAATCGAACCGGGTAACGCCGTCGAGCCAGATCTCGAAAGCATCACCGGCGACTGGCTGCGCGACAAGCTCGACCCGACGATCGCCTGAGGGCCTGTCCGGTCGAGCTTTGATCGAATCACAAGAAAAACAAATCCCGCACGATCAACGCTGTTGACAACGGCGAGCAATCGATATTGTCTTGTAAAGCGCTTTACTAAACCGCTTTACAATAGGTCCAGCCAATGGCCAAGGGAACGACACCAAGCTTGAAGGATGTTGCGGCGGCCGCTGGCGTGTCGGTCGCCACCGTGTCGCGTTTCGTCAACGGCAGTCTCGATCTTCCCTTTCAGACCAAGAAGCGCATCGAGGATGCGATCAAGACGCTGAACTACCGGCCGAACCCGCATGCGCGACGGTTAAGCAGGGGGCGGTCGGACACGATCGGCCTCGTCGTGCCCGATATCGCCAATCCCTTCTTCGCGACCCTCGTCGCCGCCGTGGAGCAGGCGGCCGATGAAAAAAAGCTCGCGGTCTCATTGCACGCCACCCTAAACCGGCCGGGGCGCGAGATCGAATATCTGCAGTTGATCGAGCGCAATCACGTAGACGGCCTGATCTTCGTCACCAATCACCCCGATGACGGCGCGCTTGCCACGCTGATCAACGGCAGCGGCAAGGTCATTATTGTTGACGAGGACATTCCCGATTCGAAGGCGCCGAAGCTGTTCTGCGACAACGAGCAGGGCGGTTATCTCGCCGGCCGGCACCTGGCCGAGCAGGGCCATCGGCATGTCCTGTTCATCGGCGGCGACGAGCGTATGATCAGCGCCCGCAGGCGCTATGACGGCCTGCTGAAGGCGCTCAGGGAACAACATGGCGACGAGGCCCGGGCCGATCGTTATGCCGGCGAATATACCATCGAATACGGCCGTGCGGCTGCGCTCGACTATCTCTCCGGCGACCGAAAGGCGACGGCGATCTTCGCCAGCTCCGACGAGATCGCCATCGGGCTGGTCGAGGTCTTCAGAAGCCGAGGCGTCTCGATCCCCGATGACATCTCGGTTATCGGCTTCGACGATGTCGGTCCGCTTCATCTTTTTGCACCGCCGCTGACGGCCATCCGCCAGCCGGTGCGTCAGATCGGAAGGCGGTCGCTTGAGCTGCTTCTGGAAACCAATTGGCACGAGTGGAAACCATCCGCCTCGGAAGAACTCCTGCCTGTCGAAATCGTGGTGCGGAACTCCGTTGCGCCGCCTGCGAAATAATAATCAGCAACGTCAAAAAACCAAAAGAGGATGAGAACATGACACTGAATTTGACAAGACGAACGATGATCGCCGCCGCCGGCTTTACGGCATTGACCTTCATCGGCCTGTCCGGCGCCGCGGCGCAGGAAAAGAAGACTGTCGCGCTAGTCCAGATCAACCAGCAGGCGCTTTTCTTCAATCAGATGAATGAGGGCGCCCAGAAGGCGGCCGATGCCGCCGGCGTCAAACTGGTGATCTTCAACGCTAACAACGAGACGACCGCGCAGAACAGCGCGATCGAAACCTACGTCCAGGAAAAGGTCTCCGGTCTTGCCGTCGTGGCGATCGACGTCAACGGCATCATGCCGGCGGTCAAGCAGGCGGCCGATGCCGGCATTCCTGTCGTCGCCATCGACGCCATCCTGCCTGATGGCCCACAGAAGGCGCAGATCGGCGTGGACAATGCCGCGGCCGGCGCCGATATGGGCAAATACTTCCTCGACTACGTCAAGGCGAACATGGGCGGCAAGGCCAAGCTTGGCGTCGTCGGCGCGCTGAATTCGTTCATCCAGAACATCCGCCAGGAGGGCTTCGAGAAGACCCTGAAAGGCGTCGACGGCATTGAAATAGCCGGCGTCGTCGATGGCCAGAACATCCAGGACAACGCTCTTGCGGCGGCTGAAAACCTGATCACCGCCAATCCTGATCTGACCGCGATCTACGCCACCGGCGAGCCAGCCCTGATGGGGGCGATCGCCGCTGTCCAGAGCCAAGGCAAGCAGGATAAGATCAAGGTGTTCGGCTGGGATCTGACTGCCGAAGCCATTGCCGGCATCGATGCCGGCTTCGTCGTCGCCGTCGTCCAGCAGGATCCGGCTGCAATGGGCGGTGCCGCCGTCGACGCGCTCGTCAAGGCCTCGGCCGGCGAAGCCGTCACCAAGACGATCTCGGTGCCGATCACCATCGTCACCAAGGAGAATGTCGAGCCGTACCGGGCCGTCTTCAAATGATCGAAAGCGGACAGCGTGACATCGCTGCCGCCGGTTCCGGAGGGGTCGCACCCTCCGGAACCGGAACATCCGGCGGCACCCGATCCGACCCGCGCATCTCGCTGCGCGGTATCCGGAAGTCGTTCGGCTCGCACCAGGCCCTGCGCGGCGTCGATCTCGACATCTTCCCCGGCGAATGCCTGGGCCTTGTCGGCGATAACGCCGCCGGCAAATCGACGCTGACGAAAATCATCTCGGGAACCTACATTCCCGATGCCGGCACCATCACCATGGAAGGCGAAGAGGTTCGCTTCTCCGGCCCCGCGGATGCGCGTGGTAGAAACATCGAAATGGTGTTCCAGGATCTCAGCCTCTGCGACCATATCGATGTCGTCGGCAATCTCTTCCTCGGTCGCGAACTCAGCCGCGGGCCATTTCTCGACACCAGGACGATGCTGTCTGAAGCTCGCAAGATGCTGGATTCGCTTGAAATCCGCATCCCGAGACTGACCGGCAAGGTCGCCCAGCTCTCCGGCGGGCAGCGTCAGGCGATCGCCATTGCACGCGCCGCTTCCTTCAAGCCGAAGGTGCTGATCATGGACGAGCCGACGTCAGCACTTGCCGTCGCCGAGGTCGAGGCGGTTCTGGCCCTGATCAACCGCGTCAAGGCGAACGGGGTCTCGGTGATCCTCATTACCCACCGGCTGCAGGATCTCTTCCGGGTCTGCGACCGCATTGCGGTGATGTACGAGGGCACGAAAGTGGCCGAACGGCAGATCGGCAGCACCAACCTCGAGGATCTCGTCCATTTGATCGTCGGTGAAGGAGCCAGGCAATGACGGCTTATACGGAACGCGGCCATGGCTCGCGCATCGCCGATTTCCTCGGCGAACACGCGCAAGTCCTGTCGATCGCCATCTTCTTCCTGGCCTGCATGATCTTCTTCTCGATCGGCAGCGAAACCTTCTTCACGCTTGGCAATATCCTGAACATCGTCCGGCAGGCCGCTCCCATCCTGATCGTTGCCATAGCCATGACCTTCGTCATCATCACCGGCGGCATCGATCTCTCGGTCGGCTCACAGGTCGCGCTCGTCAATGCCGTCGCGGCGATCGTCATGGCGATGGGTGTTCCCTGGCCGTCCGTGGTCATCGGCATGATTGTGCTCGGCGGCTTCATGGGGCTGGTTCAGGGCTGGTTTATCGCCTATCAGGGCATTCCCGCCTTCATCGTCTCGCTTGCCGGCCTCTCGATCCTGCGCGGTCTGGCGCTCTATCTGACCCAGGGCTATTCCATCCCGATCAAGGATGCGCCGGGCTTCTTCGCGCTTGGTCGGGGCGAAATCCTCAGCTTCCCGATCCCTGCGGTCATTGCCGTCGTCATCGCCATTCTCGGTTACGTCGTCATCACCGCGACCAAATATGGCCGGCAGGTCGTGGCGGTCGGCTCCAATGCAGAGGCGGCACGGCGTGTCGGCATGCCTGCCAAATGGATTATCGCATCGGTCTATATCATCTCCGGCATCGCCTGCGCCGTCGCCGGCCTGCTGATTGCCGCTCGTCTCGGCTCCGGCTCGTCCAATGCCGCCGTCGGTTTCGAGCTGCAGGTGATTGCGGCCGTGGTGCTCGGTGGAACGTCGCTGATGGGCGGACGCGGCACCATCCTCGGCACCGTGCTCGGCACGCTGACCATCGCCGTCATCGGCAACGGCCTGATCCTGATGCACATATCGCCTTTCTTCACCCAGATCGTCACCGGTGCCATTATCCTCGTTGCCATCTGGCTGAACACGCGCATCTTCACGGCCAATTTCCATTTCCGGCTGGGCAGGAAAGGATGAAGCGATGAGCGAGCAGACAGCAGAGAGCCTGTCCGAAGCGCATATCCGATCCGGTAAGGTGATGACCGTCACCGGTCCGATTTCGGCGGATGCGCTCGGCGTGACGCTGATGCACGAGCATATCCTCAACGACTGCCGCTGCTGGTGGCATGCGCCGAAGACGCCGGAACGGCAATATCTCGCGGAAAGCTTCGTCTGCATGGAGATCCTCGGCGAACTCAGGCAGGACCCCTTCGTCAACAAGCACAATATCACGCTCGACGACGAACATCTGGCGGTCGCCGAGCTCCAGGATTTCGCCACGGCGGGCGGCCGCACTGTGGTGGAGCCAACCTGCAAGGGCATCGGCCGAAATCCCCTGGCGCTCCAGCGCATCTCGAAAGCATCCGGTCTCAACATCGTGATGGGGGCGGGTTATTACCTCGGCTCCTCACATCCGGACGGCGTCGCGGCAATGAGCGTCGATGACATCGCACGGGAAATTGTCCGCGAGGCGAAGGAAGGCGTCGACGGCACCGGCGTCAGGATCGGCCTGATCGGCGAGATCGGTGTCTCCTCGGATTTCACCGCCGAGGAGGAGAAATCGCTGCGCGGTGCCGCACGCGCGCAGGTGCTGACCGGACTTCCACTGATGGTGCATCTGCCGGGCTGGTTCCGCCTCGGTCACCGCGTGCTCGACGTGGTGGCGGAGGAGGGGGCCGATCTCCGCCACACCGTGCTTTGCCACATGAACCCGTCGCATAACGACATCGCCTATCAAAGCGAGCTGGCCGCGCGCGGCGCCTTCATCGAATACGACATGATCGGCATGGATTTCTTCTATGCCGACCAGCAGGTGCAGTGCCCGAGCGACGAGGAGGCGGCGCGCGCGATCGTGCGTCTCGTCGAGGCCGGCTATCTCGACCGGATTCTCCTGTCGCACGATGTCTTTCTGAAGATGATGCTGACGCGTTACGGCGGCAATGGCTACGCCTATATCCTTCGCCACTTCCTTCCCCGTCTTCAGCGGCACGGCCTCGACAAGACGGTTCTCGACGAAATGATGCGCAGCAATCCGCGCCGCGTCTTTCATGCCGGAGCCTAGCTCCATCCATTCAATCGATCACAGGTACGGCAGACCATGACAAAAAAAATCCTCCTTGTCGGCGAGAGCTGGGTCAGCTCCGCCACGCATTACAAAGGCTTCGACCAGTTCGGCAGCGTCACCTTCCATCTTGGCGCCGAACCGTTGGTGAAGGCGCTCGCCGGCAGCGCCTTCGAGCTCACCTATATGCCGGCGCACGAGGCGGTGGAGAAATTCCCCTTTGAGATGACCGGGCTCGACGCCTACGACGCCATCATTCTCTCCGATATCGGCGCCAATTCGCTGCTGCTGCCCCCGGATGTGTGGCTGCATTCGCGCACCGTGCCGAACCGGCTGAAGCTTCTGAAGGCGTGGGTGGAGAAGGGCGGCGGCCTGCTGATGGTCGGTGGCTACTTCTCCTTCCAGGGCATCGACGGCAAGGCCCGCTGGCGGCGCACCCCCGTCGAAGACACGCTGCCCGTCACGTGCCTGCCCTATGACGACCGCGTCGAAATTCCCGAGGGAACTGTTGCCGAAGTGGTGAAGCCGGAGCATCCGACAATGCAGGGCCTTGAAGGCGCCTGGCCGGTGCTTCTCGGCGTCAACGAGGTCGAAGTGCGAGACCGTGCCGATGTCGAGATCGTCGCGCGCCTGCCTGAGGATCAGGGCGGCCATCCGCTGCTCGTCGTCGGCACGCATGGCACTGGGCGGACGGCGGCCTGGACGTCGGATATCGGCCCGCACTGGCTGTCGCCCGCTTTCTGCGAATGGGAAGGTTATGGCCGGCTCTGGAAGAACATCCTCGGCTGGCTCACGGAAAAGCAGGCGTGATGTCAGCACGCGGCGGGAATTGGAAAGGGAATGACATGCAGGAAATTTCGGACAGGCCGTCCAACGCCATCAGGGACATCTTCGGCAGGGACAAGGTCCTGATCGGCATGATCCATTGCCCGGCCTTTCCGGGCGCGCCGCGCTACCGGGGTGCTGCGATGGATGCGATTTACGACGCGTGCATGCGCGACGCCGAAGCCTGCGTGGAAGGCGGCCTGCATGGGCTGATCATCGAAAATCATGGCGATGTACCGTTCTCGAAGCCCGAGGATATCGGCCCCGAGACGACTGGCTTCATGTCTGTTGTCACCGACCGGATCGCGCGCGCGGCCGGCATTCCGCTCGGCGTCAACGTGCTGGCCAACGCGCCGATCCCGGCCTTCGCCATCGCCACGGCCGGTGGCGCCAAATTCATCCGCGTCAATCAATGGGCCAATGCCTATGTCGCCAATGAAGGCTTCATGGAGGGCAGGGCGGCCGAAGCCATGCGCTACCGCTCGCTGCTCAGGGCCGAGCACATCAAGGTCTTCGCCGACAGCCACGTCAAGCATGGCAGCCACGCCATCGTCGCCGACCGCTCGATCCAGGAGCTGACGCGTGATCTCGCCTTCTTCGATGCCGATGGCGTCATCGCCACCGGCCAGCGGACCGGCAATTCGGCAACGATGGAGGAGATCGAGGAAATCGGCGCGGCGACACACCTGCCGCTGCTCGTCGGCTCCGGCGTCAACAAGGACAATATCGTCGATATTCTGAGCCGCACCAATGGCGTCATCGTCGCTTCCTCGCTGAAGCACGGCGGCGTCTGGTGGAACCCGGTCGACGTCGAGCGCGTGCGCACCTTCCGGGCGGCGGCCGAACCGGGACTGGAGGGCTGAGTATGGCGGCAGAGAGCCTTTCGGCCCGCATCCTGCGCGAGAACGACGCTGTCCTTGGCGCGATGCTGAACCACCGCTTCGTCGAAGATGTGAAAAACGACACGTTGAGCAAGGCGGCCTTCGAGCGTTATCTCGTCTATGAAGGCGCCTTCGTCGACAGCGCCATTTCGATCTTTGCCTATGCGGCGGCGACCGCCAGGACGATGACGCAGAAGCGCTGGCTGATCGCGGTTCTCGACGCGCTTGCCAACGAGCAGATCACCTATTTCGAGCGCACCTTCGCCAGCCGCCGCATCGATCCCTCGTCCTTCGATACCGGCATCGCCGAGGTCGAGGCCTTTCGCGCCGGTATGTTGGAGATCGCCCGCCAGGGCGGCTTCCTCGACACGGTTGCGGCGATGTTTGCGGCCGAGTGGATGTACTGGACCTGGTCGAAGGAAGCGGCTAACCGCCCGATCAGCGATCCCCTGTTGAAGGAATGGGTCGACCTGCATGTCGATCCGAATTTCGCCGCCCAGGCGCAATGGCTGAAGAATGAACTCGACATGGCAGGAGAAACGCTGGAAGAGGATGAAAAAGCGCGGCTCAGCGCGATCTTCGGCCGGGCGATGCAGCTCGAGATCGATTTTCACGATGCGCCTTACCTTTAGCTTCAGCCTTGCGAAAGCAGATGCATGCGCGCCTATATAGTCGGTAACGTCGCCATCGACGAAACCATCGCCGTTTCCGAACTTCCCGTCATCGGCGCCTCCATCCTCGGCAATGCCGGTGGCAGCGATCTCGGCGGCAAGGGCACGAACCAGGCGGTCGTCATGGCCCGCTGCGGCGTTCCGACAACGCTGGTAGCGCCTGTCGGCAGGGATGCGAGGGCCGATACCATTCGCCATTACCTCGCGGACGAACCGCTTCGGAGCGAACTGATCGAAATGGAAAATGCATCGAGCGATGTCTCGATCATCTTCCGACTGCCGGGCGGCGAAAATGCCATCGTCACGACGACGGAATCGGCGCAGAGCCTGTCCCTCTCCGATGTCAGGCGGATCCTCTCGACGGCCGGCACCGGCGATCTCATGATGCTGCAGGGCAATCTGTCCGACCAGACGACCCGCGAGATCCTGGAGCATGCAAGAGCGATCGGCATGGTCACCGCCTTCAATCCCTCGCCGGTGCGCTCCTATTTCTCTGATCTTTGGGGGTTGATCGACATCGCCTTCCTCAACAAGGGCGAGGCGCAGACCCTGACGGGAACGACGGGCAGGGAGACTGCCGAATATCTGCTCAGCCGGGGCCTGCGAGACGTCGTCCTGACGCTGGGCGGCGATGGCGCGACGCTCGTGAACCGGCACGACAGCATCGAAGTGCCCGCCCAGGTCTGCGATGTTGTGGATACAACGGGCGCAGGCGATACCTTCATGGCCGCAGCACTAGCATCCTGCGCGCTGCGCCGGCAGCGGCTGGACCGGCTAGCCATCGAACACGCAGTCGCGGCCGCGGCTATCACCGTCTCAAGACATGGAACCAGAAAGGCGTTTCCGACCATTTCCGAGCTTGAAGCGATCCTGACATAACCGGCTCGGTGTGACGGGCGTTTCATAAAACCATCATCAGCCTCTGCGAAGGGATGGGCTTCTCGCGATTCCCTCCGTTACATCCGGACTTTCCTCATGACATCACCCTCGATTTCCGCGCGTCTTTCCCCGACCGCCTCGTCCCGCCTCGTCGTGCTTGCAGAAACGGTATTGAAGGCGGGCGAAACCGCCCGTGGCTCGCTGCGGCGACGAACGTCGGCAGAAATGCTCGCCAAGGCGCCGCGCGATTATCAGACCGAAATCGATGTCGCCGTCGAGCGGATCATCGTCGACGAGATGACGAAGGCCTTCCCGGACTATGCCATCCAGGGCGAGGAGGCCGTCGGCAACCGCACGGCCGCGCCGGAAACGCCTGTTATCTACATCGACCCGATCGATGGCACGACCAATTACGCCTGGGGCATTCCGCATTTCGGCATGACCATCTCGATCGTCGAAAGCGGCAGGCTCGTCATGGGCGTCGTCTATGACGCGATGCAGGATGAGCTGTTCAGCGCCGAGATCGGCGGCGGCGCCTATCTCAACGGCGAACGCATCCGCTGCGCCGATGTGGATGACATCGAGAATGTGCTTGTCGGCGCCGGCCTGCCGATCCCCGGCCAGGTCAAGGCGGTTGCGGAAGAGACATATTTCGAAGCCGTCAGACGGCTGATGGCCAATACGGCGGGTGTGCGCCGGCTCGGCTCGGCGGCACTGTCGATCGCCTATGTCGCCTGCGGCCGGCTGGACGGATTCTTCGAGGACGGGCTCGCGATCCATGATTTCGGCGCCTCGGCGCTGCTGGTCGAAGAGGCGGGCGGCATCGTCACCCGGTTTTCTGGGGCCGAAGTCGACGGGCGGGGCGATATCCTTGCCGCCAGCAAGGCGCTGCATCCCTGGCTGCTGGAAGGCTTCGAGAGCAAGGCGTGAATCGGCGCATTCGGAGCGTCTAAACCCGCAGGAGCTCTTCGATCTCCACATCGCCCTTTGCCGGCATCGACTGATGGACGAGTTCGTTGTCGCGGAAGACGAAAAAGCCGGCGAAGCTCGGCTCGACCCTCATCCCGGCCCGGACGCGATCGTCGGGCGCCACCATCGCCTTCAGACGGCTGCCGTCGGCAAGATCGACATCGACCATCTTGTGGGTGCCGAAATCGACGGCGCGATGGACTGTCGCGGCATCCGCCCGATCCGAGGGACGGATCGTCAGCGCTTCCGGGCGGGCGGCCAGCGTCACCGGCCCGTCCTCGACGGGAACGGCAAGCGGAAAGAGCGGATGCTCGCAGACACCGTTTCTAACGCGGCTCTGGACAAAATTCATCGAGCCGATGAAACCGGCGACGAAGGCCGTCTGCGGCTGTCGGTAGATGGTGCTTGGTGGCGCGATCTGTTCGGTGCGTCCGTCGCGCATGACGACGATGCGGTCGGCCAGCGCTAAGGCCTCGTCCTGACCGTGCGTGACGAAGAGCGTGGTGATGCCGAGGCGCTGCTGGATATCGCGCACCTCCTCCCGCAGCCTCTCGCGCAGATGCTGGTCGAGGCTGGCGAAGGGCTCGTCGAGCAGAAGGATCTTCGGCTCGAGCACGAGCGAGCGGGCAAGGGCGACACGCTGCTGCTGGCCGCCCGACAGTTGCGTCGTCATCCGGCGGCCGTAATCGGCAAGACCGACAAGCGCCAGTGCAGCCTCGACACGCTCACGGATTTCCGCTTTCGGCAGCCGGCGGAGCTTCAGGCCAAAAGCGATATTGTTGAAGACGTCCATGTGCGTCCAGAGCGCATGGTTCTGGAACACCATGCCGGTCGGGCGCCGCTCGGGCGGCATCGTCGTCACATCCTTGGCGTCGATGCGGATGGTTCCGCCGCTCGGTCGCTCGAAGCCGCCGATCATTCTGAGAAGCGTCGACTTGCCGGAACCGGATGGGCCGAGCAGACAAACGAGCTCGCCGTCGCCGACTTCGAGCGAGAAGTCGCGAACAGCAAAAGTGGTCCCGAACAGCTTCGAAACGCCTTCGATCGCCAGATGTGCCATTCTCAAACCCTTCCCTGAACTGACACGCAAAGCTTCACGCGCCGAAGCCTCTCGCAAAGGCGCCGGTGCCGATCACGCGGCGTGCAAACATCAGCGCGATGAAGGACGGCACCCACAGCATGACGGAGAGCACGGCGCCGTATTGCACGACGATCTGGTTGTTGATGAAGCTGATCATCAGCACCGGCATGGTGCGAATCTCGGGCGCGCCGATCAGCCAGGCGCCTTCGGTCTCGTAGAAGGTGCCGACGAAGGTCAAGAGCAGCGCGGCTGATATCGTCGGCGCCGCCTGCGGCAGCGTGATCGACCAGAAGACGCGCAGCGGCGTTGCACCGGCATCGCGTGCTGCCTCTTCCATGCGCCGGTCGACATTCTGGAAGGCTGCGACGGGAATCCAGATCATCAGCATCAGCGTGCCGACGAGCTGGATCAGCACGACGCCCCAGAAGGTGCTGATCAGGCCGAGCTGCAGGAAGATGCCGGCAATGGCGACGAGCAGGCCGAATTTCGGAAAGGCATGCGATGCCAGAAACGACAGGAACAGGATGTTTCTGCCGGGAAAGCGCATGCGCGCGAAAGCATAAGCGGCGGGAAGGCAGATGACGGCGGAAAGAATGGTGACCGTCGTCGTCAGCCGTAGGCTGAGGAAGAGTGCGTCCCAGACATCCCCGCGCGCCAGCGTCTGGCCCCAGAAGCGCAGGCCGAACTGCTGCGGGATCACCGAGGGGTAACGCCAGATCTCGGTGAAGGCCCATGTGCCGACGACGATAAGCGGCAGCGCGATGAACAGCGTCAGCAGGCACGCGAAGAGCAGGCCGATCCAGTCGAAGCGCAGGCCGAAGCTCGATCCGCCGGCATTCATGGCTGGGCCTCGCGGTTGCGGGCGATCGACCTGATGTAGAGGATGCCGAAGATCAGGCAGAAGCCGAATGTGATGACGGCCTGGGTCATGGCGTTCAGCGGGTCGTTCATATCGGCGAAAGTGCGCTGCATGAACGGCCCCATCATCTCCGGTGATGCCGAGCCGAGCACATAGGGTAGGGTGAAGGCGGAGAAGATGCCAAGCACCGCAAAGGATGCAGTCACCAGCAGCGAGTTACCCATGCGCGGCAGGATGATCGAGACGAAGACCCGAAGCGGCCTTGCGCCGACATCGCGCGCGGCTTCGATCGCACTGTTCGAAATGGAGGAAAGCCCTGATGTCAGCATCAGCACCGTGAGCGGAAGATTGTCCCAGACGAGACCGATGACCGGTCCCCACGGTGTCAGATAGGGCGTGCGCAGCTTGGGTAGGCCGACGGAATTCAGCAACAGGTCGACGGTGCCGTTCGGGCCGATCGTCCTGATCAGCGCATAAGCGAGGATGATCGATGGGACGAACATTGGAAAGATCGCCATGCCCTGCACATAGGCGGCAAATCGCCCCTGCGAGAACCGAAGGTAAAGCGCGATCGGAAGGCCGATCGCCAGAAGCAGGATACCGCAGACGGCGGTGGTCCAGAGCGTCAGCCACAGATTGCCGAGGCTGTAGCCGTCGGTGAAGAAGAAGCGGTAGGAGGCAAGCGAGAATTCCGTCGCTCCGTTAGGGCCTCGAACAAAGATTGTGCCGACGACCGCCGAAAGGATCGGAAAGACGACCAGCCATGCAACCAGGAAGACCGGCAGAGCAACGAGGAGGAGCCCGATAGAGCTCCCCCTTCTCATGGACCGGTGACGTCGCAGAACCGCCGGCGCAGTGTCAGTGGACATCAGGTGCGGCTGATGCCCGGAGCGACGTTGCGGTACCAGCCGTCGGCGATCGCCTTTTCCCAATCGCCTCCCGGGAAGGTCGGAATGGTTGAGGGAATAACGTCGGCATATTTCTTGCGAAGATCGTCGGAGATGTGATCCCACGAGATGGCGGGGAAGCCGCCGATCTCGGTGATGATCGCTTCCTGCATTTCCTTCGTCAGCATGAATGCGGCAAGCTTCAGCGCCGCATCCTTGTTGGCGCCGTTGGAGAAGACGGTGATGCTGGAGAAACCGCCGCAGAGGGCGAGATCGGTAAGCTGCACGAGGCCGGTCGTATCAGGCAGCACACCCTGGGAGATCGCCTGCAGCACCTGGTCCGACCAGACCGGCACCATGGTGACGACGCCCTGGGCGAGCAACTGGATCGACTGGGTGTTGCCGGCCGTATAGGCGCCCTTGTCGTAAAGCGCCGGGGCGAGGTCGTTGAGGATCTTCCAGGCCGGTGTCAGCGTCTCAGTGGCGAAGTCGGCGGTGAAATTGTCGACCTTGAACTTCTTCGGATCGCGGCCATTGGCCTCATGGATGGCGCGGCGGACGAAGTTTCCGCCCGAACCGCCCTTGTCGGGACGGTTGTAGATGAACTGGCCCGGATTGGCCTTGATCCAGGCGGTGAGCTGATCCCAGCTCTTCGGCGCATCCTTCGGATCGAGCTTGGTCGTGTCATAGGCGAGAAGGACCTGCGAACCGCGATAGGGAAGGGAGTAGGGGGTATCGAAGGCAAGCGGGTTGATATGGTCGTAGCCCTCGATGTTCTCGGCGGAGAACTTCACCCAGAGGCCGGCATCGATGCCGCCGGATGGCAGACGCGGATCGAATTGCTCGAAGAGGTCGGCTTGCGGATCGGTCTTCGTCTTCAGCGCGGCAAGCGCACGGTCGGCGATGGCGCCCAAGCCGTTATTGTCGCCGGCATCGGTCACCTTCAGGGCAACGCCGGGATGCGCCTTTTCGAAGGCCGGGCGGATGACGTTGTTCCAGAGGTCGACGATATTGGCATCCGAACCGCTGTAGAGATCGATCGTGCCGGCTGCGGCCGATGCGAAACGCGGAAGAGCCAGCAGACCGGCTGTAGCTGACGATGTGATCAGAAATTCGCGTCTATTCATAACCCGTCTCCATCAGGTGTCGAGGCTCGGCCTCCGCAGGATTGTCCGAGGCCTTGCTAGCGCCGGCGCGTAACATCGACATGACAGATCGGGCGTATCTGAGGGAAATTGCACAGCTGTGCTCTTTGCACCGTGTGGAAATCGGCGACAGGAGATACTATCTGTTGCGGAAAAGGAGATATCCAATGACCGAAGAACGTGCAGTCCTCGCCGGCGGTTGCTTCTGGGGCATGCAGGACCTCATCCGCCGATACAAGGGCGTGATTTCGACCCGCGTCGGCTATACCGGCGGCGATGTGCCGAATGCCACCTACCGCAACCACGGAACCCATGCCGAGGCGATCGAGATCATCTTCGACCCCACAAGGATCAGCTTTCGGGAAATCCTCGAATTCTTCTTCCAGATCCACGACCCGAGCACGCGCAACCGCCAGGGTAATGATGTTGGCTTGAGCTACCGCTCGGCGATCTTCTACGTCACCCCTGAGCAGGAGCGTGTCGCCAAGGATACGATCGCCGATGTCGACGCATCAGGCCTGTGGCCCGGCAAGGTCGTCACCGAAGTCGTGCCGGTTAGCGATTTCTGGGAGGCAGAACCCGAGCACCAGGATTATCTGGAGCGGATTCCGAACGGCTATACCTGCCATTTCGTTCGGCCCGGCTGGAAACTGCCGGTCCGCCAGAAGATCGCTCGAAATTGATCAGATTCCCATCGCCGCGCGGCTGGTTTCTAGAAGCGCGGCGACGAGATTTGTCCTCGGCGAGGATCGCGTCACCACGATGCCGACGGTGCGAACGGCGGACGAGCGGGGCAGGGGCAGCTTGAGAATATCAAGGCCAGCCGGCCAGGGCGGCGCCCAATCCGGCACGATCGAGATTCCGAGACCGCGGTCTACCATCACCGCGATCGCCTCCAGCGCATCGAGCTCATAGCGCTCGACCGGATGGATGCCGATCTCGCGCAGATATTCATCGGCGATGTGACCACCCCACTGGTTGCGGTCGTAGCGAATGAAGGGCAGGGCCTTCAACAGTTCGAGCGGATCCGCCCCCTCACAGTCCCGCGGAGCGATCAGCACCAGGGGTTCCTGGCGCAGCTTGTTGAAGGTCAGTGTCTTCTGCATCGGAAATCGCGGTTCGATGATGAAGGCCGCATCCAGCGCGCCGTTCAAAACCTCGGCATAGAGGTCCATCGACGCGCCCGGCTTGAGGAAGATCTCGATCAGCGGATAGTCCTGGGCGAGACGGTGGAGAATGTCGGGAACGAGGCCGGTCAGCGCCGTATTGATCGCCCCGATCCGCATCTCGCCCGAAATCGTCGCGGAACCGGCCATCGCCTTCAGGTCGCGTGTATCGCGCACCAGATCCCTGCAACGGTCGAGAATGGCAAAACCCGCCTCCGTCGGCCGCATGACGCGGCCGGAACGCACCAGCAGCCGCACCCCGAGCTCGGCCTCCAATGCGCGGATGCGCTGGGCGACGGCCGCAGGCGTGAGGTTCAGCCGCTGGGCGGCCTCCGCCAGCGAGTGCCGCTCGGCAACGACAATGAAGGTTTCGAGAAAACGTGTGTCCATCGATAGTTTTTCTATCTCTTGAACGAAGCAGAAGCCATATTTTATTTACGATCCATTGCTCCGAAAGATGGCCCGACCATATGAGGAGATGAAATGGATTTCGGCCTGAAGGACAAGACGGCCCTGGTGCTTGGTGCCGGCGGCGGATTGGGCAGCGCGATTGCCGTCAAGCTTGCGCGCGAAGGCGCCAGAATTGCCGCGGCGGATATCGATCTCGCCGCCGCTGAGAAGACCACGGCGGCGATCGAATCCGAAGGCGGCAAGGCACTGGCTCTGCAATGGGACCTTTCCGATCTCGGTTCGATCGATGCGCATGTCGCTGCAATCGAACAGCAGTTCGGACCGGTCGATATCCTCGTCAACAATACCGGCGGCCCACCGCCGACCACCGTCTCCGGCCAGGATCCGATGCTTTGGAACCAGTATTTCCAGAGCATGGTGCTCTCCGTCATCGCCATTACCGATCGCGTGCTGCCTGAGATGCGAGCGCGCAAATGGGGTCGCATCGTCACCTCGACCTCGTCGGGCGTGGTCGCGCCGATCCCCAATCTCGGCATCTCGAATGCGTTGCGCCTGTCATTGGTCGGCTGGTCGAAAACGCTGGCGCGTGAGGTCGGGCGCGACGGCATTACCGTCAACATCGTCCTGCCGGGCCGGATCGCCACCGGCCGCATCACCTTCCTCGACGAGCAGAAGGCCAAACGCGAAAACCGCTCCGTCGATGACGTCGTCGCAGAAAGCACCGGCAGCATTCCGCTCGGCCGCTATGGCCGGCCGGAAGAATATGGCAATGTCGTCACCTTCCTGGCGAGCGAGCCTGCCTCCTATCTTACCGGATCGGTGATCCGCGTCGATGGCGGCATGATCCAGAGCATCTGACAGAAACCGAATTGGAACCGATACCCGATGGCCCTCAGCGCTGAAGCGATAGCAACCCTCAAGACCGTCTCGACGGCGACCCTGACGACCGTTCTTCTGAAGAAGGGCCTGCGCAACGTCTGGATCCGCGGCGCCGTTCCGCTGAAGCCCGACCAGCCGCGCATCGTCGGCCCGGCCTTCACCCTGCGCTTCGTTCCGGCTCGTGAAGATCTGGCGACGCCGGCATCCTGGGCCTCGCCGATCTCGACCCGCGCCGCGATCGAGGCGATGCCGGAGGGCTGTGTCGCCGTCGTCGATGCGATGGGCGTCACCGATGCCGGCATCTTCGGCGATATCCTCTGCGCCCGCATGCAGAAGCGAGGCGTTGCCGCACTCGTCACCGACGGCGTCGTGCGCGACCTTGCCGGTGTGCTCGATGCCAACCTGCCGGTCTGGTGCCGCGGCGTCGCAGCACCCCCATCGGTCGCCGGCCTCACCTTCGTCGCTTGGCAGCAACCGATCGGCTGCGGCGGCGTGGCTGTCTTCCCTGACGATATTATCGTCGTCGACCAGGACGGCGCTGTGCTGATTCCGGCCGATCTGCTGGAGGCGGTGCTTGATGAAGCGCTGGAACAGGAGCGCATGGAAGCCTGGATCATGACCAGGATCGATGAGGGAGTACCGCTGCCCGGCCTCTACCCGATGAACGCCGAAACAAAGGCGCTCTACGAGGCCTCGAAGAAATAGGCTCCAGGCCAGCCGGATTGAGGAGGGCCGCGGCTTCTCGGCCCTTTTTGCTTTCGCCCTATCTCAATAGCGAGGTACGTAATCCAGGCCGCCGTCGATCCGGGCCGGGCGCCCGTCCAGAAAAAGCTCACCGATGCGTGGCGCCGAGCGGGCGATGACCTTGCCACGGTGGATCACCGCCAGCCGGTTCGGCTTCAGCCGCAGCGCTTCCAGCGTGTCGCTGGCCTGAAGGATGACAAGGTCGGCGTTGCATCCCTTTTCCAGGCCGTAATCTGCAATCCCCATCGTCTTCGCCGAATTGACGGTCAGCGCGTCGAAGATCTTCTTCTTGTCGTCGATGCCGGCCATCTGAGCGACATGGATTGCCATATGGCCGACCTCCAGCATGTCGCCCGACCCCATCGAATACCAGGGGTCCATGACGCAGTCGTGCCCGAAGGAAACATTGAGCCCAGCATCCATCAGCTCCCGCACGCGAGTCATGCCGCGGCGTTTCGGATAGGTGTCGTGCCGGCCCTGCAGCATGATGTTGATCAGTGGATTGGGGATGACGTTGATCTCGGCCTCCGCCATCAGCGGAATGAGCTTGGAGACGTAATAATTGTCCATCGAATGCATCGAGGTCAGATGCGAGCCGGCGACGCGCCCCTGCAGGCCGAAGCGGATGGTTTCCGCAGCCAGCGTCTCGATATGGCGCGAGAGCGGATCGTCGGTTTCGTCGCAATGGATATCGACCGGCAGGCCCCGATCGGCGGCGATGCGGCAGAGCGCCTCGACCGACGCCGTACCTTCACCCATCGTCCGTTCGAAATGCGGAATGCCGCCGACGATATCGACGCCCATGTCGAGAGCGCGGTTGAGCGCGTCGATCGCGCCCGGCGAGCGGTAATAACCATCCTGGGGGAAGGCGACCAGCTGCAGATCGATATAGGGCGCGACCTTCTCGCGAACCTCGATCATCGCCTCGACGGTCACCAGTCTGGGATCACTGGTATCGACATGGCTGCGGATGAAGAGCAGGCCCTGCGTGACCGCCAGATCGCAATAACGCAGCGCGCGATCGACCAGTTCCTCCTTCGTCACGATCGGCCGCAATTCCCCCCAGAGCGCGATGCCCTCGAGCAGCGTGCCGGACACGTTCATACGCGGCAGGCCGAGCGACAGCGTAGCGTCCATATGGAAATGCGGATCGACGAAGGGCGGGGTGGCGAGCCGGCCGGTCGCGTCGATCTCTTCTCCTGCCTGCGCCTGGAGATTAGGCTCGACAGCGATGATCTTGCCGCCCTGGATACCGATATCGATCCCCTTTCGGCCATCGGGGAGATTTGCATTTCTGACGATCAGATCGAACATCGGAGCCTCATTGGACAGAAGTGATTCAGCGTTCGCCGCGCCGATAGGGCTGCATCAGCGCCTGCGGAACGCGGGCGCGGCGGGCCATGACGGCAAGGGCGGCAATGGAAAGGATATAGGGCGTCATCAGAAAGAGCTGATAGGGCACGAGCCCGCTGAGTGCGGTTTGCAGCCGAAGCTGAAAGGCGTCGAAGAAGGCAAAGAGCAGCGCGCCGAACAGCGCTCGGCCGGGCCGCCAGGAGGCGAAGACGACGAGCGCGATGCAGATCCAGCCGCGCCCCTGAACCATGGTCGGAAAGAAGCTGTTGAACGCCGACAAAGTCAGGAAAGCCCCGCCCATTCCCATCAGCGCGCTTCCGGCAATCACCGCGCCGTAACGCACCTTCATCGGATTGACGCCTTGAGCTTCCGCCGCATGCGGGTTCTCGCCGGTCATGCGGATCGCAAGGCCGACGGGCGTGCGGAAGATGATGTAGGCCATCAGCAGGGCGATTACGATCGCAAGATAGGTCGGCGCCGTCTGCGTGAAGAAGGCCGGCCCGATGAAAGGCAGCGTCGACAAGCCGGGAATAGCGATCGGCTGGAACGGCACGATGGTGGGCGGCGTATTGGCAAGCGGCACGATCAGCCGGAAGACATAATAGCTGAAGCTCGAGGCAAACAGCGTCACCCCGAGACCGGAGACATGCTGGGAGAGGCCGAGCGTCACCGTCAGCCCGGCATGCAGCAGGCCGAAGACCCCACCGGCCACGCCAGCAATCAGCAGGCCGGTCCAGAGATCGGCGCCGTGATAGACAGAAAGCCAACCGATCATCGCACCGAAGGTCATGATGCCTTCGATGCCGAGATTGAGCACACCCGCCCGTTCGCAGAGCAGTGCGCCGAGCGTGCCGAAAATCAGCGGCGTGGCGATCCGCAGGATTGCCGCCCAGAGCCCTGATGAAGCGATGATGTCGAACAGCTGCATCATCGCCGGATCCTGTATTGGGTGAAGAACAAGGCAATCAGCATCGTCAGCAGCGACAGCGCCACCGTGACATCGGCGATATATGTGGGTATGCCGAGGCCTCGGCTCATGCCATCCGCGCCCACGAACATGGTGGCGGTGAAAATGGCCGCGAAGACGACGCCGAGAGGATTGAGGTTGGCGAGCATCGCGACAACAATACCGGCATAGCCGAAACCCGGCGACAGATCGGTCGTCACATAACCCTTGACGCCCATGACCTCGATCGCTCCCGCCAACCCTGCAAGCCCGCCGGAGAGACAGGCGACCTTCACCAGCGTTCTGCCGAGCGGGACGCCGGCGAAGACCGCGCCGCCGGGATTGAGACCTGCGGCGCGCGACTGCATGCCGAACACGGTGCGCGACTGGATGAAATGGACGACGACCGCCAGGGCGATCGCGATCACAAAGCCGATATGCAGGCGCGAGCGGGCGATCAGCTTCGGCAGCATGGCGTGATCGCTGACGGATTGCGATTGCGGCCAGCCGAAGGCGAGCGGGTCCTTGAGGATGCCGTCGATCAGCATCGAGACGAAGAGCACAGCGATGAAGTTCAAGAGCAGGCTGGTGACGACTTCATCGACCGAGAAGCGCAACCTGAGCCAGAGGGGGATCAGGATCAACACCATGCCGGCAATGGCGCCGACCAGCAGCAGCAGCGGAATGAGGATGGGTGCGGGAAGATTGCCGAGCAGCTTCGAGCTCGCCGCGGCAACGGCGACAGCGCCGAGATAGAATTGCCCCTCGGCACCGATATTCCAGAGCCGCGCCCGGAAAGCGACGGCGGCGGCAAGCCCCGTCAGCATCAGCGGCGTTGCCCGCGTCAGCGTTTCGGTCGCCGACAGCCGCGAGCCGAAGGCACCGGTCAGGATTCGCCAATAGGCATCGATAACAGGCGCGCCGGCAATTGATATCAGGATGCCGGCCAGCGCCAGTGCCGCGATGACCGCGATCACAGGGGTGACGATCAGCAGGTAAAGCGGACGATGTTCGCGGCGCTCAAATCGCATGGCCGGCCTCTGGGCTTTCCTGCCATTCGCCGGCCATCATCAGCCCCAGCTTACGGGCGTCGGCGCTTTCGGCCTCGACGGGCGGAGACAGGCGGCCGCCGACGATTGCCTGTATGCGATCGGCAAGCGCGATCACCTCGTCGAGATCTTCCGAGATCAACAGCACGGCGGTACCTTGCCGGCGGGCTTCGAGCAGGCGCGCGTGGACAGCCGCCACGGCCCCTTCATCGAGACCGCGCGCCGGCTGCGCGGCAATCAGGATGCGCGGCCGCTGATGCAGGTTGCGGCCGAGAATGAGCTTTTGCATATTGCCGCCCGAGAGCAGCCGGGTGCGGATGGCCGGGCCGCCGCCTCGAACATCGAACCCGTCGATAATCTCCCTGGCAAAGGCCATGCCCGCCTTGCGGTTGACGAAACCACGGCGAGAAAAGGCCGGTGATGCGATGCGCTCAAGCACGGTGTTTTCCCAGATCGCCATTTCGCCGATCACGCCCTCCTCGTTGCGGTCCTCGGGAATGCGGCCGATGCCGGCGTCGACGACATCTGTAACACCAAGATTGCCGATGGCTTCGCCAAACAGCAGCAGGTCGCCAGCGCTGCGCGCCAGCATACCGGAGAGAAGATGCGCCAATGTCGCCTGGCCATTGCCCGAAACGCCGATGATGCCGAGGATCTCGCCCTGGTGCAGCCGGAAGCTGATCGACTTCAGCCGATCGATGCCGCCGGTGCGCACCGTCACATCGACCGCTTCGAGGGCAACGGCGCCGGGTGTCGACGGCTCGCGCACGGGCCGCGTCACACGGCGCCCGACCATCAGTTCGGCGAGTTCCGCCTTGCTGGTTTCCGACGCCTTGCGTTCGGCGACCATCTTGCCGCCGCGTAAGACCACGATGCGGTCGGCCGCTGCCATGACCTCGTCGAGCTTGTGCGAGATGAAGATCAGCGACAGGCCCTGGCGGGCCATTTCCTTCAGCGTTGTGAACAGCCGCTCGGCTTCGATGTTGGTCAGCACTGCTGTCGGCTCGTCGAGGATCAGGATACGGGCGTCGTTGTAAAGCGCTTTGAGGATCTCGACTCTCTGCTGCTCGCCGACCGATAGGTCGCCAAGGCGGGCATCCGGATCGACCTTGAGGCCGAAGCGCTCGGAAATTGCCAGTAGCTTTGTCCGCGCCGCTGGCGTCCCCGAGCGCCAGGACCAGAGTCTTTCCGTGCCGGTCATGACATTTTCGAGAACGCTCAGATTGGGCGCAAGCGAAAAATGCTGATGGACCATGCCGACGCCAGCACGGATCGCTGCGCGCGGCTTGCCCGGCGGCACCTCCGTGCCCTCGATCAGGATTCGGCCGGCATCCGGCATGTAATGACCGAAAAGGATGCTCATCAGCGTGGTCTTGCCCGCGCCGTTCTCGCCGAGCAGGGCGACGACCTCACCCCCGGCAAGCGTCATGGAAATATCGTCATTGGCGAGATTGGCGCCGAAGCGCTTGCTGACGCCGATAATCTCCAGCACCGGCCCAGTCATGACGTCAGTCCTGCAACGGGAAAACGGTGCTGCCACCGCCCCTCGGCCTCCAGGCGTGCGGCAAGCGACAGGAGCCTCGGCTCGTGACCCATCGGCGCCATGATCTGCACCGGCAGCGGCATGGCATGCTCATCCTGTCCGAAAGGCAAAGTCAAAGCAGGAAAACCCGAAATATTGGCGAGGCAGGCAAGCGGCGCAAATGCCGTCATCCGCTCGAGATGCAGATCCGTATCGGCATGATCGGACGGAAAGGAGCCGATCACAAGAGGCGCAGACGAAAGCATCGGCATGAGGATACAATCGATCCTGTCGAATAGCGCCCAGAGCTTATGGCTCACCAGGACGGCCTCGTTCAGCGTGTTCCAGAGCGATGTGACCGAAAGCGCCCGTCCGCGCGCCGCGAAAGCCTGCGTCAGAGGCTCGGCCCGGCTTTCATCAAGCGCCGCAGCCTTCATGAGCGCCGCAAGGTTGACGGAGACAATATCGGCGAAGGCGCGGCCGCTGGCGGCGACGCTCGATTCGAACTCGGCCCAGCTTAGCGGGACGATAATGTGCCCGTCACTCTCGAGGGCACGAGCCGCATCCTCGACGGCTGCGAGCCGATCACCCTCGGTCGGATAGGCCGCTCCGGTATCGATCAACAGGCCGATCCGTAGACGGCCATTAACGATATCGACAGGGGAGGGATCAGCAAAGGGGCCTCGTGAATTGCCGCTCAGTTCGTCGAAAATCAGCGCCGTATCTCGCACCGAACGGCAAACCGCGAGTTCGCTCGCAATGCCGGCGAGGTGATTGCCGAAAGATGGTCCGCCGGGGATGGCGCCGCGCGTCGGCTTCATTCCAACAAGGCCGCAGCAGGCAGCCGGCACACGGATCGAACCGCCGGCATCGGTGGCATGCGCAATCGCGACGATCCCGGCGGCAACCGCTGCCGCCGCACCGCCGGAGGAACCACCCGCGGTCCGGGCCGGATCAAGTGGATTGCGGCAGATCGGCCCGATTGCCGGTTCGCTGGCAAGCGAAAGGCCGAATTCCGGGCTGGTCGTCAGGCCGAACAGGCAGAAGCCGGCCTCGCGGAAACGGGCAGCCAGATCGGAGTCCGCTTCGCCGCCTTTTCTTTCGAAGAGACGGGAGCCGGCCGTGACCGGCAGCCCGGCGAAGGGGCCGCCAAGATCCTTCGCCAAGATCGGCACGCCGGCAAACGGCCTGTTGGAAAAGCGTTCGGGCTCGCTCCGATTTTCCCGGTCGCGGCCGTCGGCCCAGGCGAGACCCATGGCGGCATCGAGATAGGCGATGGCGCCGAGCGGCTCCTGCCGCTGAGCTGCGGCAAGAGAAGCCTGCATCGCCTCTGCAGCGCTCAGATTGCCATTTCTGATCGCTGCCGCCAGATCCGTCGCATCGTCCTTCATGAGCCGAATTACTTCGGCTCGTCCATCATCTTCGGAACTTCGAAGGTGCCGGCCTTGATCTCAGCCCGCTTGGCTTCCATCGCAGCCTCCGCATCGGCGGGTGCCACGCCCTTGACGAAGACGATATCGCTGCCGCCTTCCTTCATCAGGCCATAGGACGTGTAGTTCCTGCCGACCGGCTTTCCGGCAGCGACATCGGCGATCGCAGCGTCCAGGATCGGCCGGAAATACCACATGGCGTTGGCAAACACCGTATCCGGATAACGTGGCGTATAGTCGATCAGCGAGCCGACCGACTTGATGCCGCGCTCCTTGGCGGCATCGGCGGTGCCGATGCGCTCGCCGAACAGGATGTCGGCGCCGGCGTCGATCTGGGCAAGACCGGCTTCGCGAGCCTTCGGCGGATCGAAGAAGGTGCCGATGAACGAGACGAGGTGCTTCGCGTCCGGATTGACCGCCTTGACGCCGGCCGCGAAGGCATTGATCAGCATGTTGACCTCGGGGATCGGAATGGCGCCGACCGAACCGACGACATTCGACTTGGTCATCTTGCCCGCCAGCATGCCGGCAAGATAGGCGCCGTCATGGTTCCAGGTACCGAAGACGCCGAAATTGTCGCCGGCCTGCTCGCCGCTCGAACCCAGGACAAAAGCGGTATCGGGGTAGTCGGCCGCGACCTGCCGGGCCTCTTTCTCCACCGCATAGGCCTCGCCGATAATCAGCTTGTTGCCCTGTTCTGCATATTCACGCATGGCGCGGGGATAATCGGTGCCGGAGACGCCTTCGGAGAAGACATATTCGATGACGCCTTCCTTGGCCGCGTCCTGCAGCGCCTTGTGCAGACAGGAGTTCCAGGCATTTTCAACCGGCGACGCATGAATGCCGGCAACCTTCAGCGGCGCGGCGGCTCTTGCCAGCGGGGCAAAGCCGCTGACCCCAAGCGCAATGCCGGACGCGATCACTGCCCGGCGTGAAATCAGGATATCTTTGGTCATTGATTGTTCCCCTTTTTTACCATTTGGTTCAAAAATCATAGTAGCGCCTAAAAATGTGTCAAGCAGCGAATGGGCTTAAAAATCAGGCTGTTCAATCTGTTGCGCCTTGTGTTTTGCAGCCAATTTTTCCGAACCTGTGTGTCGTCGCGGCTTGGCGCGACGACATTGGCAGGATATGCAAGGAGGATAGGGGTTGGGGAAAATGAAAATGGGGGAAGATGAGGACGCTTCGCGGCGACCGATCGCGAGCCGATCGTCGTCCTGGGCGATCGGCACCAGCGCATGGCTGGCGCGCACCGGCGTCACGCCGAACGGCATTTCGCTACTGTCGACCCTATTTGCCGGTATCGGCGCAGCGCTTATCCTGCTTACATCACATCCGATTGCGATGGTCTGTGCGGCGATCTCGGTGCAACTGCGGCTCGTCTGTAATCTGCTGGACGGGATGGTCGCGATCGAAGGCGGCAAGAAAACCAAGAGCGGACCGCTCTATAATGAATTTCCCGATCGGATCGCCGACAGTCTGCTTCTTGTCGCGGCCGGCTATGCCTGCGGCTTTGCCTGGCTCGGCTGGTTAGCTGCGCTGCTTGCTGCACTCACCGCCTATATCAGGGTCTTCGGAGGAGCGGTCGGTCTTCCCCAAGACTTCAGCGGCATCATGGCCAAACAGCGCCGCATGGCGGTACTGACCGCGGGCCTCGTTGCCCAGAGTATCGAGACGCTGATATCCGCCAGCAATTGGTCGCTGATCCTCGCGTCGGCGATCATCGCGGCCGGAAGCCTCATCACCTGCATCACACGCACGATAACGCTTGCCCGTTCGCTGGAGAGACCATGATCGCGCTCGTCCGTCGCCTTCTCGTGCTGTTCGTCCGTATTCTGGTCGGCGCCCGAAGCGAATGGCGAGGCTGCACGCCCGATCCCCGCCGCCGCATCTATTTCGCCAATCACAACAGCCATGTCGATACCGTCGCCGTCATGGCTGCCCTGCCGTGGCCTGTGCGCCGGCTGACCCATCCGGTCGCCGCACGAGATTATTGGGGAACCAATGCCTTTCGCCGGTTCATAGCGGAGAAGTGCCTGCGCGCCGTCCTGATAGACCGCAAACCTCTGCCCGACAGCAATCCGCTGGAACCTCTCGAGCGCCTGCTCGAGGAAGGCCGTTCGATCCTGATTTTTCCTGAGGGAACGAGAAGCGCCACCGATGAGGTCGCCCCGTTCCGCAGCGGCATCTATCGCCTCGCCTGCCGTTTTCCGGATGTCGATCTCGTGCCGATCCATCTCGATAATCTTCAGCGCATCCTGCCGAAGGGAAGCATGCTGATCGTCCCGATCACCTGCACGGCGCGCTTCGGCAAGCCGCTCCGCGTCGAACCGGGCGAGGAAAAGACCGAATTCCTGGCCCGCGCCCGTGCCGCGGTCATTGAGCTCGCGGACGGGGGGCGCATTGCATGACCAGCATTTTCTCCATCGTACTGGCCGCCATCCTCGGCCTGCTTGCCGTCGCCTCCGCGGTCGGTTTCATTCTGCAGCGGCGCGCAACCGAGCCCGGCTCCGTCGCCACCGTCCAAAATCTCAACGCCCGTATCCGCTCCTGGTGGATCATGGTCGCAGTGTTCGGCGGCGCAATCCTGCTCGGCGACACGGCGACCGTCATCCTGTTCGCATTCCTATCCTTTATGGCGCTTCGCGAATTCTGGACCCTGACACCATCGCGGCGCGGCGATCATCTGGCGCTTTTCCTGTCCTTCTTCGTCGTCTTGCCGCTGCATTACGTACTGCTCGGAACGGAGTGGTACGGCCTCTTTGCGATCTTCATCCCGGTCTATGCATTCCTGATCCTGCCGGCGGTGGCGACCTTGACGGGTGACGTCAACGAATTCCTCGCTCGCAGCGCCAGGGTGCAATGGGGATTGATGCTGACGGTCTATTCGATCAGCCACGCTCCCGCGCTCCTCATGCTCGAGACCGGCACACCGTCGGCACTTCTTCTCGTCTATCTGGTCGTAGTCGTGCAGCTCAGCGACGTCTTCCAGTATGTCTGGGGCAAGCTCCTCGGAAAGCACCGTTTCTCGCCGAATATCAGCCCGTCGAAGACGATCGAAGGGCTGGTTGGAGGCGGCGCCTCGGCCATCCTTGTGGGAACGTTGCTTTATCGCCTGACGCCGTTCTCTCCGCTGCAGGCCGCAGCGATCAGCACGGTCATCGTCGTCGCGGGCTTCTTCGGCGGCTTCGTGCTCTCGGCCATCAAGCGCGATCTCAATGCCAAGGACTGGGGCTATGTGATCGAGGGCCATGGCGGCGTGCTCGACCGCTTGGATTCCATCACCTTCGCAGCGCCGCTGTTCTTCCACATCGTCCGCTATTGGTTCACCACGTAGAAGCTGGTTTTGGCTAAAGCCGGTCGATCTCCTCGAGGCTCTCGAACAGCCGGTGCTGAACATCCCGCTCCTGCTTGCTGATGGCGGTCATCAGCTTGCCCATCGTTCCCCGCAGGCCGTGCAACTCGTCGACCAGCTCCATGACGATATCGACGCCGGCTTCGTTGACACCCATGTTTCCCATGAGGTCCAGGATGAGCCGGGCGCGTGCGACATCGGCGTCGCGAAATTGCCGTTGGCCGCCTGACGTCTCCGGGATCAGCCAACCCTCTTCGACCCAGAGGTCAAGCTGGACGATGTCGATTTTCAAGTAAAGACGGAATTCGAGATCATCCATGATCAAGCCTCCATGTTCTTTCTCGGATCGTAGGAGTTTGCTGTTGCCCATTCCTTCATGAAGGCCGTCAGCCGTTCATCCGGGGCGTCGGGCAGCACTATCTTCAGCGAAATGTAGACGTCACCGCGTTCGCCGCCGCGTTTTGCAACACCCTTGCCCTTGAGACGAAGGACCTTGCCGCTGTTCGAATGAGGCGGCAGCGTCAGATTGACTGCTCCGGACGGCGTCGGCACACGAACCTTGCCACCGAGCACGGCCTCGCTGAGGGAGATCGGCAGTTCCAGGCGGATATCGTCACCGTCTCGCGTGAAGAAACGGTGCGGGCGGACACGGATTTCGATCAGGGCATCGCCCGCCGGTCCGCCTCCGATGCCAGGCTCGCCCTTGCCGCGCAGCCGCAAGGTCTGGCCGTCGCGCGTCCCCGGCGGGATCTGCACGTCAAGCGCCGGACCATTCGGCAGCTTGACTTCCGTCCTGGTGCCGTTGGCGGCCTCGAGAAAATCGACCTCCATGGAGAACTGGCGGTCCCGGCCACGACCATGGTTCTGGCCGCCTCCCGCCCGGCGCGAAAAGAAGTTGGCAAAGATATCGTCGGCATCGCCGAAATCGGCAAAGCCGGCACTGTTGTGATAGGGATCGCCAGGGCCGCTCTTTGAAGCATAGTCGCGGTAATAATTGCGCTGCGCCCGCTCGGCGCCTGTTATATCGATCTCGCCGCGATCGAAGCGTCCGCGTTTTTCCTCGTCGCTCAAGATCTCGTAGGCGGTTGAAATTTCCTTGAACCGTTCCTCGGCCTTTTTGTCGCCGGGGTTGAGGTCGGGGTGAAGTTTCTTGGCGAGCTTGCGGAACGCGCTTTGAATATCCTTTTGCGTCGCATCCCGCTTTACGCCCAGAAGCTCATATGGATCCTGGCTCATGCATATCTCCGGTCAGGCAGCGAATACTGCTGGTTGGCTTGGGGATGATATAGGTTGTCGGGCCGCCGCCGGGGAGGGGAGGCCGGTCGGTCTGATCGACTTCATCAATCCGCAGCGGAACTAAAACAACGCCGCGTCTTCCACTTGAGGCGCCGAGCCTTCATGCGCGGGATCGGGTCGCCGATCGATGAGAACCGAGCACCCGGCGTGGCGCACGACCTTGTCGACGATCGAGGAGAAGACATAGTCGGTGATATCCGTCACATGGGATGAAAGCAGGATGAGATCGGCCGATTTCTGCCTTGCGACGGAGACGAGCACGGAGGCGGCAACGCCGATACGAACCTCGATCGTTGCCGGAACTCCCATCTCTTTACAAAGCGATGCAAGTTTCTTTTCGGCGTCGACGATCGCGGTCGTTTCGAATTCTTCGGGAAGCTCCGTCAGGTGACTGTGGGGGATACTCTCGATGACGTGCATGACGACGAGGCTTCCGCCTTCATCCACCAGCGCAGCAGCCCGACGCAAAAGGCGGCTTGCCGTTTCCCGGGAGCCCATGCCGATGCCGCAGATGATCGTTCGATACATTGAAATCCAAATCCTCGAATGCGAATGATAACACCGATCATACCGGTGTCGACCATCCCGGCATTGACGAATATCAAGAAAAAGCGCCGCAACGGCAGCGCGCATGAAACGGCCAGCTGCTTGTGAACGAACCTCCGGCTGAATCGTCGCAGTTGACGGCATGGCCATCAGCAACATTTCTAACCCGATGTCGTCACTGATTGAGGTTCATATGCCGAATTTTGCGATTATCGGATCGGGTGCGATGGGAAGTGCTGTCGCCAAACGGCTGGTCGACCACGACGCCACGGTGCTGACTTACCTCGAGGGCAGGAGCGAGCAGACGATTGCGCGGGCAAAGGCAGCCGGCATGGTGCCGGTCGGCCGCCAGGAGCTGACGAAGGCCGAGCTGATCCTGTCGATCGTTCCGCCATCGGAGGCGATCAAGGTCGCCGACCTCGTCGCTGACATATCGTCGGGGATGCCGGCCCCGCCGCCCTTCGTCGACCTTAACGCAATTGCGCCGAAAACGATGCAGGCGTTGGCGGCACGCTTCGAAAGCAGCGGCGTCGAAGTGCTTGACGGTGCGATCATCGGCGGGCCGCCGGTCCCCGGCAAATCAGGTCCGACCATCTATATCAGCGGCGATACCGCGGAGCGGAGCCGGCTGCTCGAGGATTGCGGCCTGCGGATCCGCAGGCTCGACGGACCGCTCGGCGCCGCCTCGGCCCTGAAGATGTGTTATGCCGGCATCAACAAGGGATTTACCGGCCTCGGCACCGCCATGCTGCTTGCCGCATCGCGTTCGGGTGCTGCCGAAAGCCTGAAAGCCGAACTCTCCGAAAGCCTTCCGGACGTCGATCGCAAGCTGTCGAGATCCATTCCCGACATGTACCCGAAGGCCTATCGATGGGTCGCCGAAATGCAGGAGATTGCCGATTTCCTTGGAGACGATGATCCGGCGGCGACCATCTTCCGCGGCATGGCGGACCTCTTTACCAGGATGGCTGGCGACGTGGAGGGCAGCCGCGTGCTCGTCGGACAGCTGGACGAGATCATCGCTTCCTCGGGAACTGAAAACTGATCGCAATGGTCAAGCAATAGTCGTAGCAACCGAATATGAGAGATGGAGCCATGGGCTTTCCAACACTCTGACGATTGTGTGAACCTTCTCCGACACCTCTGACAAAACCTCATCGCCTCTGCTATGTCAGGAAAAATGCGGCGGCCCCAACCGGCGTCGCGCTCTGTCCGATCAATGCCAGGAGTTTGAAAGATGAGCGGTTCTCCCGATTATACACCCCCGAAGGTCTGGACCTGGAACAAGGCGAATGGCGGCCAATTCGCCAGTATCAACCGCCCGATATCAGGGCCGACGCATGACAAGGAGCTTCCGGTCGGTCGCCATCCGCTGCAGCTCTATTCGCTCGGCACCCCGAACGGCCAGAAGGTCACTATCATGCTCGAGGAGCTGCTGGCCCTTGGCCATGAAGGTGCCGAGTATGACGCCTGGCTGATCAAGATCGGCGATGGCGACCAGTTCGGCAGCGGTTTCGTCGCGGTCAATCCCAATTCCAAGATACCGGCGCTGATGGACCGCAGCGGGCCAAAGCCGATCCGTGTCTTCGAATCCGGCGCCATCCTGACCTATCTCGCTGAAAAGTTCGACGCCTTCCTGCCGACTGAACCGGCCGCCCGCGCCGAATGCCTGTCATGGCTATTCTGGCAGATGGGTAGCGCCCCCTATCTCGGCGGCGGCTTCGGCCATTTCTACGCCTATGCGCCGACGAAGATCGAATATGCGATCGACCGCTTCGCCATGGAGGTGAAGCGTCAGCTCGACGTGCTCGATCGTCGCCTTGCCGAAAGCGAGTATCTGGCAGGCAGCGATTATACGATCGCCGATATTGCCGTCTGGCCCTGGTATGGCGGGTTGGTGAAGGGCTGGACCTACGGTGCAGCCGAGTTTCTGCAGGTCGAGGACTATACGAACGTGCTGCGCTGGGCCGACACCATCCACAGCCGGCCGGCCGTGCAACGCGGCCGGATGGTCAACCGCCTCTCCGGTGAGCCCTCGAGCCAGTTGCATGAGCGCCACGACGCCAGCGACTTCGACACCAGGACGCAGGACAAGCTCGCGGCCGCCGAGTAAGCAAGCGGCCCCAGCCACGTGTCGCAGCAACAAATGATGTTCCGCCGCCTTTACGGCGGCGGAAAATCTGAATGCTGTCAGAACTCAGTTCTTGACCGTATCTTCCAGGAAGAACCGGCCGAGCGGGTTCTGGTAGAAGTTCTCGATATTCTTGCGTGAGACGTTGATATAGGGGCTGTAATAGAGGTCGATCCAGTTGACGTCGTCCTTGGCCATCTTCTGCAGATCGACATACATCTGTTCGCGCTTCTTCGGGTCGAGCTCGAGGCGCGCCTTGGCAACCAGTTCCTTCACCGCCTCGCTCTTGTAATTGGTCGAGTAGTTGTTGTTGGAATCGTGGCCGAGGACGAAGGTGGTCTTCTGGTCCGGATCGAGAATGTCGTTGGTCCAGTAGTTGACCGAGATGTCGTAGTCGCCGGCAACGATCATGTCCCATTCCTGGCTTGGGTCGACCTTCTGCAGATTGGCGGTGATGCCGGCCTTCTGCAACTGCTGCTGGACCAGCACCGCCGTCTGTTCATCGACTTCGTCGCCGGCGCGGACCAGATAATTCAGCGTCAAGTCCGAGGCGCCGGCGGCTGCCAGCAGCTCCTTTGCCTTTGCGGGATCATAAGGCCGCTGCAGATTGTCGGCATAATAATAGAGCGCGCCCTTGGGAATGTAGGAGTTGGCGACCGTGCCCTGGCCGAAGGTGACGGTATCGACGATCGCCTTCTTGTCGATCGCCAGGTCGAGCGCCTGGCGGACTTCCTTCTTGCCGAGCGCGCCATGCGCATGGTTGATCAGCAGATGGTCCTCGCGGGTCGAAGCGTCGATATCGACGTTGAGGTTCGGGTCCTTCTTCAACTCCTCGACGCGGGAGAAGGGCACGAAGATCGCCGTATCCAGCTCACCCGCCTGGACGTTCAGCATGCGGGTATTGTCGTCAGGCACCGAGATCCACTCGACACCGTCGAGCTTCACCCGGTCCGCCTGCCAGAAATTCGGGTTCTTCTTGAGAATGACGCGGTCGCCGCGCCGCCATTCGTCGACGGTGAAAGCGCCGGATGCGATCGGCTTTTCGCCATAGGCATCGGGACCAAGCGATTCCATGCCCTTCTTGGAGATGACGGAGGCATTCGGCAGCGCCAGCGTCGAAAGGAACGGCGCGGACGGGTTCTTGAGCTTGATCGTCAGCGTGTGCGCGTCAGTCGCCACCGCCGTGTCGATCACCTTGTAGGAATCGCTCCAGAGCGAGGCCGCGTCATCGCGGATGCGCAGCAGGCTGTAGGCCGCGTCTTCCGCCGTCAGCGGCGAACCGTCGGAAAATTTCGCGTCGCGGATCTTGAACGTGTAGGTCAGCCCGTCATCCGAGGTGGTCCAGCTTTCGGCAAGGCCCGGCTCCAGTTTCGTGCCTGTCTTGTCGACGCGGATCAACACGTCGTAGACGTTGGAGAACACCCAGTTGTCGATGTTCTGCGCTGTTTTGATCGGATCGAATGTCGTCGAATCCTCGCGGCGGCCGATGGTGAGTACACCGGCGGCCTCCGCATAGCTTGCACTGAGCGTCAGACCGGCGAGCAAGGCTGCAAGCCCGATTGATTTCCACCTGTTTGTCATGAGTTCGTTCCCTTCGTTGTTATGGCATGCGTTTGATGGGCTGGATCGGCTTCGAATGCGGATCGTCCTTGCCGTCGGCGTCTTGAAGCAGCCGCTTGTCAGGATCGATGTCGGGAATGGCGGCAATCAGCGCCGCCGTATAGGGATGCTTCGGCCGCGCGAAGACCTCTTCGGAGCGACCTTCCTCGACGATCTCGCCGCGATACATCACGACGACCCGTTCGCAGAGATTGCGCACGATCGCGAGATCATGGGCGATGAAGATCAGCGTGAGATTCATCTTCGCCGTTAGCTCGCGGAAGAGCTCGATGATCTGCGCCTGGATGGTGACGTCGAGGGCGGCCACGCATTCGTCGGCGATGATCATCTTCGGATCGACGGCGAGGGCCCGGGCGATGCCGGCGCGCTGGCACTGGCCGCCGCTCATGCTGCGCGGTTTGCGGCCGGCGAATTCGCGTTCGAGGCCGACGAGATCGAGCAGTTCGCGAATCCGCGCCGGGATATCGGCCTTGGCGACCTTGCCCTGCACCTTCAGCACCTCGGCCAGCATCTGCCCGATCGTCAGCCGCGGATTAAGCGCATTGTAGGGGTCTTGGAAGACCATCGCCGTCTCGCGCCTCAGCTTTGCCAGGCCCGCGCTTTTCTGCAGCGCCAGATCGATACCGTCGAAAGTGACGTGGCCCGAGGAAAGCGGGGTGAGGCCGAGCACGGCGCGGGCAAGCGTGCTCTTGCCGCTGCCGGACTCGCCGACGATGCCGACCGTCTCGCCCGGCATGATCTGCAGGCTGACGCCGGCAACGGCGCTGACCATCTTGGCACCGCCCCTGAGCAGCGCACCGCCCGCTCTGAAGCGCACATGGAGATCATCGATTTCGAGCAACGGTCTCGCCGGGTTGCTGGCTTCGGCAAGCTCGGGTAACGGCGCTGATATCGCGCTCGGCAGGGAAGGGTGGCTGTTGATCAGGTTGATCGTATAGGGATGCTGCGGCCGCGCGAGGATCGTCCGCTTCGGCCCCTCTTCGAGCAGTTTGCCACCGCGCAGCACGGCGATGCGGTCGCAGGTCTGGGCGACGATACCGAGATCGTGGGTGATCAGAATGATCGACAGGCCGCGCCGGTCGCGAATGTCAATCAACAGCCGCAGGATCTGCGCCTGAATGGTCACGTCGAGTGCCGTCGTCGGCTCGTCGGCGATCAGGATCGTCGGATTGCAGGACAGCGCCACGCCGATCATCGCCCGCTGCCGCATGCCGCCGGAAAATTCGTGCGGATAGCTATCGTACTGGCGCTTCGGATCGGGGAAGCCGACTTGCGCCAGGATTTCCGTCGCCGCGACGCGGGCCTCCCGGGTGTTGAGGCCCTGGTGATAGCGGATGCCCTCGGCGATCTGATCGCCGATCCGCATCACCGGGTCGAGATGGCTGGTCGGGTTCTGGAAGATCATGCCGATCTCGCCGCCGCGCACTTTCAGCATCTCGCCATCGTCGACCCGCATGAGGTCGCGCCCTTCGAGCAGCACGCTACCGCTTTCGATCTTCAGCAGCGAGGAGGGCAGCAGGCGCACCAGGGAACGGCAGAACAGGCTCTTGCCCGAGCCGCTCTCACCGACGAGACCGAGGATCTCGCCCTTGCCGAGGTCGAGCGAGACCGCATCGAGCAGCGTGCGCGGGCCGAAATCGCCATGAGCCCTGACTGTGAGATCACGGACGGACAGCACGGAGCCGCTCATTCGTGCACCCCCAGCAGTTCACCGAGCGCGTCGCCCAGCATGCTGAAACCGAAGGCGAGGCAGACGATGGAGAGACCGGGAAACAGCGTGATCCACCATGCGGTGGTGATGAAGCTCTGTCCTTCCGCGACCATGACACCCCATTCGGCGATCGGCGGCTGGACGCCAAGGCCGAGATAGCTGACAGCAGCACCGCTGAGCAGCACCAGCGTCGCATCTGACATCGAAAAGACAATCGAGCCGGCGATCGCGTTCGGCAGCAGGTGGCGGAACATGATGCGGGGGCGGCTAAAGCCGAGGCTGACGGCAGCAACGGCATAGTCGCTGCCCTTCAGCACCAGCATCTGCGCCCGGATCAGCCGCGCATAGGAAACCCAGCCGACCAGCGCCATGGCGATATAGAAACTGCCGAGGCCTGGGCCGAGGATCGCGATGATCGACAGCATCAGCACGAGGAAGGGGAAGGCGAGGATGATATCGACGAGGCGCATGAACAGCGCATCGACGATCCCACCGAAAAAGCCGGCGATCGTGCCGACTGTTGTGCCGATCACGAAGGGGAAGATGACGCCGATCAGCGCCATCTGCAGGTCGAGGCGCGCGCCCCAGATAACGCGGGAGAGAATATCGCGGCCGAAATTGTCAGTGCCGAAGGGGTGCAACAGTGAAGGCGCCTGCAGGCGCACCTCGGCATTCTGCATGATCGGGTCGTAGGGCGCGATGATGGGCGCACCGATCGCCAGCAGGACGAAGAACAGCAGCAAGCCGGCACCGACGGCAAGCATCAGCCGCCGGCCGAAGAACCGGCGCCAGCCGAGAGATGCGGGGGCGATCGCCTCGATGCTCATAGCTTCACCCTCGGATCGACGGCGACGGTGACGATGTCGGCGATGAAGTTGATAAGCACGGTGGCGCAGGCAAAGACCATGGCGACGCCCTGGACCACCATGTAGTCACGCGAGAAGATCGCCCGGACCAGCAGCTGCCCCATGCCGGGCAGCGCAAAGACGCTCTCGACCACCACCGTACCGCCGATCAGCCAGCCGATGTTGACGGCGAGCAGGTTGATCGTCGGCACCAGTGAATTCGGCAGTACATGCCGCCAGAAGACGATACCTTCGGGCATGCCGCGGGCGCGCGCCGCCGTCGCAACATCCGATTTCAGCTGGTCGATCATCGCCGCCCTCAGGCTGCGCGTCAGCACGGTCGAAAGCGACAGCGCGACGGTCAGGCTCGGCAGCACCAGATGCGACAGCTTATCGCCGATTGTCGCACCATAGCCCGAGACCGGCAGCACACCGAGTTCGACGCTGAACAGGATGATCAGCATCAAACCCAGCCAGAAGGGCGGAAAGCCGATGCCGAAGGTCGAGACGATGCGCACCGCATGATCCGGCGCCCGGCCGGCATTACGTGCGGCGATTGCGGCCATCGGCACCGCGATCAGGACCGAAAGCACGACGCTGGAGACGACGAGCGCGAGTGTCGGCTCGATACGGGTGACGATTAGCTTCAGCACGTCGATCTTGTAGAGGATCGACTTGCCCATCTCGCCGTTGGCGAGGTTCTTGAGGAAATAGACATATTGCAGCCACATCGGCTGGTCGAGGCCGTACTGGGCTCGAATGCTGGCCAGCGCTGCCGGCGTCGCGCGCGTCCCGAGGATATTGCGCGCCGGATCGCCGGGGATTAGCCGGACCAGAATGAAAGTGATGACGCTGATACCGAAGATGACGGGCAGGAACTGCAGCGGTCGCGTCAGAACGAATTTATAGCGATGCATGACGGCGATCGCCCCCTTGTCTTCGTCGGGTTCGGTCCGCTCCCTCTTGCATCAGCCTGCCTCGTGCCGGTCGAGAAAATCGAGAAGCGCCGGATAATAATCCTGCGGGTTCTCATAGAACGGCATATGGCTGGCATTGGCAAATACCTTGAGCTCGGCATTCGGCAGCGCAAGCTTCATCCTGAGCGCACAGGCCGGCGTCAGCTCGTCATGCTCTCCCGTCGTGATGAGCACGGGCAGGGTCAGCCGCGGCAGATCGGGGATGCGGTTCCAGTCCTTGAGGTTGCCGATATAGAGGAACTCGTTCGGCCCCTGCATCGTCTCATAGGGCGCCATGTTCCAATCGTCGAGCGAGCGGCGCACCGGCGCCGGCCATTCCGGCAGACGGCAGACATGGCGATAGTTGAGGATGGTGACGGCAGCGAGATATTCCGGATGATTGTAGGTGCCCTGCGCCTCGTGCTTCTGCATCATCGAGACCGTTTCGGGGCCGAGCGCTGCGCGCAGCCGTTCCAGTTCCAAGATCAGATGCGGCATGTCGGCGACGGTATCTTCGAGGATCAGTGTCTTGAGGTTCTCGGGATAGGTCAGGGCGTAATCGATCGCCAGCCAGCCGCCCCAGGAATGGCCGAGCATATGGATCTTGCCGAGCCCCAGCGCTTTACGTACCGTCTCGGTCTCCTCGACATAACGGGCGATCGTCCAGAGCGAGAGATCGTCCGGCCGGTCGGAAGCGCCGGTGCCGAGTTGGTCGAAGGCGACGACACGATAGCCCTTGTCGGTGAGACAGGAATGCGCCTCGCGCAGGTAATCGCAGGGCAGACCCGGCCCGCCGTTCAGGCAGAAAACTGTCTCGCTGCCGGTCCCGAAACTATAGGCAACGACGCAATAGCCATCCACATCGATCTCGAATCGCTCGTCTGGCCGTATTTCACGCCACATTGATCGCTCCGGCAGAAGATTTCGCTTGCTCAATATTTGGGCACGGCTAAATTTTTACCTTAAACCGCATTCTGTGCCAGCTATAAGAAGTGATAGGGTGGGCCGAAATGCCGAACCCGGGAGCCGCCCATGCTTGACGACCCCATTCTTGACGACATTGGAACGATCAGACGGCAGTTCACAGCGCATGAGACGCTGGACGGCCGGATCGACCAGGCCTTCGAGGCGATGAAGCAGATCGGCTTCGAGGCGCTGATCTACGACTATACGCCGGTGCCTTACGATCTCGACGGCGCGATCATGATACCATCGCTGCTGAAGCTGCGGAATATCTCCGACGACATGCACGACTACTGGTTCAATCGCGGCTATTTCCGTATCGATCCGGTGCAACAGGTGGCGCTGCGCACCTCCGCGCCCTTCTTCTGGAACTACGACCCGGACGCCGACACGCTGATCAACCGTTTCATGAACGACGACACCGCGCCGGTGACGCGTTATTTGAGCGAACGCGATATGTCGACCGGCGTCACCGTTCCGGTTCACATGCCACGCGGCGACTATGCGACCGTCACCGGCATCCGCTTCGGCCGGAACAAAGATTTCGAACGGCACGCACTGCGCTATATCGCCGACTTTAACCTGCTTGCCCATGTTTTCCATGAGACCGCCTATTCGCTTTTCGACACGCGGGCGAAGAGCGTCGGCACGATCCGCCTGACCGAGCGGGAACGTGAGTGCCTGCGTCATTCGGCGGAAGGTTACTCCGCCAAGGAAATTTCCCGCATCATCGACCGTTCCGTACCGACCGTCGTGATGCATCTGAACGCCGCGACAAAGAAACTCGGCGCCCGCAACCGCACCCAGGCCGTGGTGCGCGCCACCCACTACCGCCTGCTCGAAGACCGGCCGACCCATAATTGGCCACCCTATAACTTGTGATAGCTGCCTTCACCGTCGTCGCCGCGTTATGCTTTTTCTCATTGCTAAGAGATGGAGACGCCAGTGGGCGAAGTCACGACCAACGAAGCCTATCTGCCCTTTCGCGACTATCACACCTGGTATCGCGTCACCGGTTCGCTGGAGAGCGGCAAGCTACCTCTCGTCGTCGCCCACGGCGGGCCCGGCTGCACCCATGATTATGTCGATTCCTTCAAGGATATCGCCGCCTTCGACGGCCGTCCGGTCATCCATTACGACCAGCTCGGCAATGGCAACTCCACCCGACTTCCGGAAAAAGGCCCGGATTTCTGGACGGTCGGTCTGTTTCTCGAAGAGTTGGACGCGCTGCTTTCCCATCTCGGCATTCAGCATCGTTATGCCTTCCTCGGTCAGTCCTGGGGCGGCATGCTCGGTGCCGAACATGCGGTGCGCCGGCCACAAGGCCTGAAGGCGCTTGTCATCGCCAACTCGCCGGCCAACATGCACACCTGGGTTTCGGAGGCGAACCGGCTGAGGCAGGAACTGCCGAAAGAGGTGCAGGACACGCTGCTGAAGCATGAACTGGCGGGAAGCCTCACCGATCCGGAATATATCGCCGCCTCGCGCGTCTTCTATGACCGCCATGTCTGCAGGGTGGTGCCGTGGCCGCCTGAAGTGGCGCGGACCTTTGCGATCATGGACGAAGACAACACCGTCTACCGCAACATGAACGGCCCGACCGAATTTCACGTCATCGGCACGATGAAGGACTGGACGATCGAGAACAGGCTCGACCGAATCGAGGCCCCGACGCTGCTGATTTCGGGAAAATACGACGAGGCGACGCCCCTGGTGGTAAGGCCCTATCTCGAACGCGTTCCCGGCTGCGAATGGGTGCTCTTCGAAAATTCCAGCCATATGCCGCATGTCGAGGAAAAGCAGCTTTGCCTGGCGACCGTTTCCGGTTTCCTGGCACGGCACGATTGAGGAAGCGCGTTCGCCGGCTACACCATTCAAAAGTGAATGGAACGGACCGATGAACGATCAACCGCAAACAGAAAGCGCGAACGAGAAGGGGCCGTACCTGGCGCGGTCTGGAGGCGAGCTTCTGCGCATTCCGCGCGGCCGCACGCATATTTCAGGCACGCCATCATCGCCTCGGAATCAATTCGGCCGGCTGGTGCGGGCGCAATGCCGCTGTGACGGGCGGGAGCACCGCCGACTGCAGAAGCATGGCGATATCGACGTGGTGCCGGCCGGCCTTGATGGCGTCTGGGAGGACGACCACGAATGCATGATCCTGCGGCTGAAGATCAGCAAGGATCTTTTCCATCGGGCTGCGATCGACCTCGGCCGCCATCCCGTGGAGGCAATCGTGCCGCATATAATTAGAGCATGATGTCGTCCGAAAACCGCTCACACTTTTCGGCATCATGTTCTGGTCAGCCTGGGAACAGGTTAAGCCGTGATGTTCGGACCAGGCCCATTGCGCGATAATGCCCAACTCCTCGACGGCGTCATGAAAAACGAAAAGATCTATGTAACGAAGCCCAGCCTGCCGCCGCTCGAAGAATTCATTCCGTCGCTGGAAGCAATCTGGAACAATCGCATCCTGACCAATGGCGGGCCATTCCACCAGCAGCTGGAGCAGGAGCTCTGCAACCATCTCGGCGTGAAGCACATCAGCCTCTTTTCCAACGCCACGGTCGCGTTGCTGACGGCGCTTCAGGCGCTCCGCGTCACGGGCGAAGTCATCACCACGCCTTATTCCTTCGTGGCCACTTCGCATTCACTTCTCTGGAACGGCTTAAAGCCCGTCTTCGTCGACATCGATCCGGTGACGCTC
>NZ_JBFTZZ010000015.1:0-361433 GCF_056406515.1 Rhizobium sp. P1_B8
GTCACCGGCCGCAACTGGATGGGCACGGCTTTCGGCGGCGCGCGCGGCCGCACCGACGTGCCGAAGATCGTCGAATGGTACATGCAGGGCAAGATCCAGATCGATCCGATGATCACCCACACCATGCCGCTCGAGGACATCAACAAGGGCTTCGAGCTGATGCATTCGGGCAAAAGCATCCGCGGCGTGGTGGTCTACTGAGTCATGAAAACCATCTCGACCGACAATTCTCATGGCGGCACCCAGGGCGTTTACGTCAATCGCTCGGATGTCTGCGACTGTGACATGACCTTTGCGGTATTTCTACCGCCGCAGGCCAAAGGACGGAAGCTGCCAGTTCTGTGGTACCTTTCAGGTCTGACCTGCACCCATGCAAACGTCATGGACAAGGGAGAGTATCGGCGTCTTGCCGCAGAACTCGGTATTGTCATCGTCTGCCCCGACACCAGTCCACGCGGCGATGCCGTCCCGGACGAGCCGGATAATTGGCAGTTCGGCAAGGGTGCCGGTTTTTATGTCGACGCCACCGAGCCGCCATTCGCACAGAACTATCGGATGTACAGCTACGTCGTCGATGAATTGCCGAAGCTTATCGCGGCCGAATTTCCGGTCGACATGACGCGACAGGGAATCTTCGGTCACTCGATGGGGGGACATGGCGCGATCACGATCGCGCTCAAGAACCCCGAACGCTTCAGCAGCTGCTCGGCCTTCGCGCCGATCAGCCATCCATCCGTCTCCGGCTGGTCAAAGCCGGCGTTCCAGAAATACCTCGGATCGGATGAAACGCGCTGGCGGGCATATGATGCCTGCTCGCTGATCGAAGACGGGCACCGGTTCCCGGAATTCCTCGTCGACCAAGGGACGGCGGACAGCTTCCTGGAGGATGGATTGCGCCCCGAAGAGCTGAGGCAAGCCTGCGAGACGGCCGGCATCAGCCTGCGGCTTCGCATGCAGGAAGGCTACGGCCACTCCTACTTCTTCATTTCGACATTCATGGAAGACCATCTGCGCTGGCACGCGCGGAGATTGGGAGACTGATTGCAGAGCTTGGCCGGGCATATCGCAAACGGCCCAGAAGGGGAGGAGAAACCCATGACCAGCATAGCCATACATCCGGCAGTGGATTCAGGTTTTCGGGCGACTGACGCTGCTTTTGCGGGCGGGACGCTCGTCTGCAAGTGCGCCAGCAATCCGGTGAAGGTAAGAATCAAGAGCGATATCGCCCACAATCACGCCTGCGGCTGCACGAAGTGCTGGAAGCCCGAAGGTGCAGTCTTTTCGGTCGTGGCGGTCGCTCCGACCGAAAGTGTCGAAGTCTTGGAGAATGGCGATAAGCTCGCTGTCGTCGATTCCGCTGCCTTGATCCAGCGCACCGCCTGCAAGGAATGCGGCGTGCATATGTATGGGCCAGTCGTGCGCGAACATCCGTTTCAGGGATTGTCGTTCATCCATCCGGAACGCTTCCAGGAAAGCGGCTGGGCGAAGCCGGGCTTTGCTGCCTTCGTGTCGTCGATCATCGAAAGCGGCTTCGACCCCGCGAAGATGGACGCCGTCAGAGCACAGCTGAGGACATCAGGCCTCGAGCCTTACGATTGCCTAAACCCTGGCCTTATGGACTACATCGCAACCTGGACCGCCAAGAAGAGCGGCGTGCTGGCCTCGTGATCGGCTAAAGTAATTCCCAGCAAAAGTGCGCAGCGTTTTTGCGTCCGGGATTGCGTAAAAACAAAAGAGAGCATTTCCGTGACTTGAGAGAAGCGGAAATGCTCTGGGACGCCGAGCCGGCGCTCCCCGACAAAACCGCCGCCACCGGATATCGAGATAGTCCGTGATGGCCGCGCACCGGCTTGCCGGCAGCCAGCTTCCGACGCCTGATGATCAAGGTTGATGCGCATAAAAATCGCATCAACCTCGACTGCACCGAAATTCTCACAGACCCGCCACCATAATTCGCTTGGGAAGTTCCGCAATGGCCGCCGCCGCGGAACGCCGATCCCTGGACAGCGCTTTGAAATGACGCCTGACGCGCGCCGGGGACGCTTTGCTCGGCATCATTGTGTATTTAAGAAATACTAATTGTGTACGTAATGTACACAATTATTGACTCGCCCCGAGAGGCGTGCCATTTTCACGGCGTAGAGCAACCCGCGGCCGGAGAATGACGATGGCGAAGACCCCCAAGAGCAATCTCTACGAAGATCTGAAACGGCAGATTCTGACGATGGAACTGGACCCGGACGCCGATCTGGACGAGGCCAGTTTGAGCGAAAGATACGGGCTCTCCCGGACGCCGGTCCGCGACATATTCCGTCGCCTTGCCGGTGAGGGCTATATCGACATCCGCGAGAACAGGGGCGCACGGGTCATCCCGATGAACCACTCCACCCTGCGGAATTTCTTTCTCGTCGCGCCGATGATCTACGCGGCAATCGGCCGTCTCGCCGTGCAGAACTTCAAGCCCACTCAGCTTTCGGACCTGAAGCAGACCCAGGAGCGGTTCCGCGCCGCCAGCGAGAACATGGACGCCCTGGCGATGGTCCTCGAGAACAATCGCTTCCACGAAATTTTCGGCGAGATGTCGGGCAACGTCTATCTGCAGCCGAGCCTTGGCCGGCTGCTCATCGACCACGCGCGTATCGGCCACACCTTCTTCCGGCCGAGGAACGAGGACATGAAGCGACGGCTTCAAGTGGCCGTCGGCCATCATGACGGCTTCATCGATGCGCTCGGCGCTCACGACGAGAATGCCGTCGTCGACCTCGTTTTCGAACACTGGGAATTGTCCCGCGAGAACATGGAGATGTTCATCGCCCCGCAAGGTCTCAAGGCGGACGCCTTCCTCGGCGGCCCCGCCACCCAACTCTTGGAGAAATCGTCGTGAAGTTTGAGGGGATCTATACGCCGGCGGTGACGCCGCTCGACCAAACTGGTCAGATCGACAGGGCTGGATTTGCCGCCGTGCTCGAGTCGCTGATCGAGGCGGGCGTCCACGGCATCATCGTCGGCGGCTCGACCGGCGAGTACTATGCCCAGAGCAGCCAGGAGCGTTTCGAGCTCGCGGCCTATGCGCGGGAAGTCATCGGCACGCGGCTGCCGCTCATTATCGGGACCGGCGCCACGCGAACCGAAGATTCGGTCGAATACGCAAAGGCGGCGAAGGAAATCGGCGCGGATGCGATCCTGGTGTCGTCACCGCCCTACGCGCTGCCGACCGAGCGCGAGAATGCGGTCCACGCCCTGACCGTCGACCGCGCGGCGAACCTGCCGATCATGCTCTACAACTATCCGGCTCGTATGGGCGTGATGATGGGCGAGGAGTATTTCTCCCGGCTCGGCAAGTCCAGGAACGTGATCGCCATCAAGGAAAGTTCCGGCGACATGGGCAATCTGCATCTGCTGGCCCGGAAATTTCCCCATATTGCGCTGTCCTGCGGCTGGGACGACCAGGCGCTCGAATTCTTCGCATGGGGCGCGAAGAGCTGGGTCTGCGCCGGCTCCAATTTCCTCCCGCGCGAACATGTCGCCCTCTATGAAGCCTGCTTGCTCGAAAAGAATTTCGACAAGGGCCGCGCCATCATGACGGCGATGCTGCCGCTCATGGATTTCCTGGAATGCGGGAAGTTCGTCCAATCTATCAAGCATGGATGCGAATTGATCGGGCTGAATGTCGGATCGGTCCGTGCGCCGCTGCGTCCGCTCAACTCCGAAGAAAAACGAACCCTCCAGACCGTCGTCGCCACGTTGAAGCGCACGGTCGGCCAGATCACCTCGGGAGCAAATCATGCATGAACCCTTGACCGCTTCCGAATACAAGGCGATCGCCGCCGGTCTTCAGTTTCCGACGAATGCCTTCGTCGATGGCGCATTTCGTCCGGCCAATTCAGGGCAGACATTCACCTCGACGAATCCCGCGACGGGCGAGGTTCTCGCCGAGATTGCCGCATGCGATGCCACCGATGTCGACGCCGCCGTCGCCAAGGCAAGGCAAGCCTTCGACGACGGCCGCTGGCGGCTGCGTTCGCCGGCTGAACGCAAGGCGGTGCTCCTCAAGCTTGCCAGGCTGCTGGAGGACAATCGTCACGAGCTCGCCGTGATGGAAAGCCTCGACAGCGGCAAGCCGGTCGGCGAATGCCAGACGGTCGATGTTCCCGATACCATTCATACGATCCGTTGGCACGCCGAACTGATCGACAAGCTCTATGACAACACCGCGCCTGTCGGCGCGAATGCACTGACGATGATCGTGCGTGAGCCGGTCGGTGTCGTCGGATGCGTGCTTCCGTGGAATTTTCCGCTTTTGATGCTGGCCTGGAAGATCGGTCCGGCGCTCGCTGCCGGCTGCTCGGTGATCGTCAAGCCTGCGCAGGAAACGACGCTCACCACGCTGCGTGTCGCCGAGCTTGCCCATGAAGCGGGCATTCCAGCCGGCGTGTTCAATGTCGTGACCGGCGGCGGCAAGGAAGTCGGAGAACCGATCGGCATGCATATGGATGTCGATATGGTGGCCTTTACCGGATCGACGCCCACCGGCCGCCGCTTCCTGCGCTATGCAGCGGACTCGAATCTCAAGCGCGTCGTGCTCGAATGCGGCGGCAAGAACCCCGCCGTCGTTCTCGACGATGCCGAAGACCTAGACCTCGTTGCCGAGCAGGTCGTCAACGGCGCCTTCTGGAATATGGGCGAGAACTGCTCGGCCACGTCGCGTCTCATCGTTCATTCCAAGGTCAAGGATGAGCTGCTGAAACGCATCGGCGCCTATATGCGCGAATGGAAGACCGGCGATCCGCTCGATCCCGCAAACCGCATCGGCGCGCTTGTCAGCAAGGCTCATTTCGAGAAGGTGAAATCCTTCCTCGACGACGCCCGGAAGGAGAAGCTGACGGTCACCCATGGTGGCGAAACGCATGGCGGCATCTTTATCGAACCGACGGTGGTCGAGGGTGTAACGCCCGCCAGCCGCCTCTTCCAGGAAGAGATCTTCGGGCCGGTGCTGTCTGTTACCACCTTCTATTCGCTTGCCGAAGCAATCGCTCTTGCCAACGACACGAATTACGGTCTGACGGCGTCCGTCTATACCGGCAGCCTGAGGAACGCCATCAAGCTCTCGCGCGAAATCCGCGCCGGCGTCGTCACCGTCAACTGCTTCGGAGAAGGCGACGCCAGCACGCCGTTCGGCGGCTACAAGGAGTCCGGTTTCGGCGGCCGCGACAAGTCGGTCTTCGCCCACGACAATTACTGCGAACTCAAGACCATCTGGATCGACGTCTCGGATCGCTCGGTCGACGAGACCATCCGATGATCTCGAAGTCGGTCAAACGTTTGCCTGTTGAGAATGGCGTCTCGGGCTGGGAGGCGGTCAGCGAGCGCCCTTTCCCGGTCCGGACCCTCGACGGCGACGTGACCGCGGACTGGCTGATCGTCGGCGCGGGGTTTGCTGGCCTCTCGGCGGCCCGCCGTCTTCTCGAACTTCGGCCGGATGACAAGATCGTTATCCTTGATGCGAGCGAAGTGGGGAAGGGGACGTCGGGCCGAAATTCCGGCTTCATGATCGACGTTCCGCACAACCTTTCAGGCGGGGAGTATTCTAGTGGAGAGGCGGACGCCACTCGGCTGGAGATGGCCCAGAACCGCTCAGCGATAGCCTTTGCCGCGCAAGCGGCGGAGGAATACGGGATGTCGCGCGCGACATTCGACCCGGCGGGAAAGATCAACGCCGCGGCCACCGCTCGCGGCATGAGGCTCAACCGGAGCTTCGGAGAATCCCTGAGGGGCGCTGGCGAGAAGCATACGTTTCTCGATGCGAAAGAGATGCGGGAGATCACCGCATCGGATTACTACACCGGCGGTCTGTACACGCCCGGAGCGGTGCTTATCCAGCCCGCCGATTACATCCGCTCTTTTGCGGCGGGCCTGCCGGGCAGGGTCAGTATTTTCGAGCGTTCTCCTGTCACTTCATTGAAGCAAGACAGCGGCACCTGGGCCGCCATGACAAACCGAGGGAAGGTCACCGCTCCAAAGGTGATCCTCGGGGTCAATGGCCACATCGACGATTTCGGGCACTATCGCGGCCGCCTGATGCACATCTTTGCTTATGCCTCGATGACAGCGCCGTTTCCAGCAAACGACTTCGGCCAGAAGGCCTCAGGGCAGGACAAGTGGGCGCTGCTCCCGGCAGATGCGATGGGAGCCACGATTCGAAAGATTACCTCCGCTGGCCAGTCGCGGATCGTAATCCGCACGAAGTACACCTACGAAAGCAAGCTGGAGGCGTCGGACTGGCGCATGGGCAAGATGGCCAAGGCCCATCGAGACGCGCTCGACGCGCGGTTCCCGGGTCTCGCGGATGTCCCTTTCGAACATAGTTGGGCAGGTCGTCTGTGCCTCAGCCGGAACCACGTGCCCGCCTTCGGCGAGATCGAAGAAGGACTGTTTTCCGCATGCTGCGAAAACGGGCTTGGAACGGTCAAGAGCACACTCGCCGGTATGATGGCGGCGGAACTGGCGACCCGAACGGCCTCCCGGCATCTCGAACAATACATGGATCACCCTGAGCCTTCGAGGCTCCCGCCGGAGCCGTTCGCCTGGCTGGGCATAAACGCGATGATCCGTTTGCAGGAATTGCGCGCAGGCCGCGAGGGATGATCCCTCGGCCCACGCAATATGAAGACTGCCCGCTCGCAGACTTCAATGAGAATGGGAACGTAAAACAGGAGTAAGAACAATGAAAAATTTGTGGAGGGCGCTCTGCGCCGCTGCGATGATCGGGGTCAGCATCCTTCCTGCTCGCGCGGAAGAAAAAACGATCACCATGGGTACGATGTCCTGGGAGGACCTGACGCCCATCACCGGAATCACCAAGAAGGTTCTCGAAGACGCCGGCTATACGGTCAAGGTGACCGAGTTCTCCGAATGGGGCATCGCCTATGCCGCTCTCGCCAAGGGCGACATCCAGGTTCTCACCTCGCAGACGGACTATGTTGCGCAGGACTACTGGGACAAGAACAAGAACCGCCTCGAAAAGATTTCGCCTGTTTCGCATGGCCTCTATCAGGGCGTTGCGGTTCCCAAATATGTCCCGATCGACTCGCTGGAACAGCTCAACGAAAACGCCGACAAGTTCAGCGGCAAGATCATCGGTATCGAACCGGGTTCCGGCCTGATGCGCGATACCTCGAACGCGGTCAAGGACTACGGCCTCAAGCTCCAGCTCGTCGAGGGCAGCACCGCCGCGATGACGGCGGCGCTGAAGTCCGCCTATGATCGCAAGGAGTGGATTGCGGTAACGATCTGGGAGCCGTCCTGGATGGTTCAGAAGTACGAGGTCAAGTACCTCAAGGACCCGAAGGGCGTATTCCCGCCGCCGCAGAGCTACTACTGGATCGGCCACAAGGGCTTCTCCGCAGAGAACCCGCATGCGCGTGAAGTAATGGCCAGCGTCTACGTCCCGATCGCCGACATCACCGCCATCAACGGCGCGGTCAATGAAGGCAAGACCATGGACCAGGCCGTGCAGGATTGGATCGGCGCCCATGCCGACCTGATCAAGCGCTGGGAAAACATCAAGAAGAACTAAACGCGTCGTGGCCGTCCGATCCGTCGGACGGTCACCCTGAAACCTAATGAAGAAGCCAGCGCCGAATGGCTCAAAGGGGATCGCTATGAAAGCCATAAATGCCGATATCAATGACGTCCTGATCGACTGCCAATCCCTTTGGAAAGTCTTCGGTGACAAGTCCGCTGCGGCAATGAAGTCGATCAAGGAGCGCGGCCTCGGCAAAAAGGAGGTGTTGAAGGAGTTCAACTGCGTCGTCGGCGTGTCCGACGCGAGCATTGAGGTTCGGCGCGGCGAAATCTTCTGCATCATGGGATTGTCGGGAAGCGGAAAATCGACGCTCATCCGCCTTCTCAACAAGCTGATCACGCCGAGCTCTGGGAAAGTCCTCGTCAAGGGACGCGACCTCGCCGCCCTGTCGCCGGTCGATCTCCGGCAGATGCGCGCCAGGAACATCGGCATGGTGTTTCAAAGCGTCGCTCTGTTGCCGCATCGCACAGTCCTGGAAAATGCAGCCTTCGGCCTCGAGGTTCAGGGAATTGCCAAGCCGGAGCGAAACAAGACGGCCGTTGCAGCGCTCGAGAAGGTCGGCCTCGCCGACTGGGTGAATCGATATCCGAACGAGCTTTCCGGCGGCATGCAGCAACGCGTCGGGCTCGCCCGCGCGCTTGCTTCCGACCCCGAGATCATTCTGATGGACGAGCCGTTCAGCGCCCTCGATCCACTCATCCGGCGTCAGCTTCAGGACGAATTCCGGCAGTTGACGAAAGCGTTGGGCAAGTCCGCGGTCTTCATCACCCATGATCTCGACGAGGCGATCCGGATCGGTGACCGCATTGCGATCATGAAGGACGGCGTCATCATCCAGACCGGCACGGCCGAAGAGATCATCCTCAACCCGGCAGATGCTTATGTCGCCGAATTCGTCGCCGGCATATCCCGCCTCCATCTGATCAAGGCGCATTCCGTCATGCGCAGCGTCGCCGAATTCCATGAGAGCGCGCCGAATTCCGACATCGCGTCGCTGGCGCGCACGACGCCGGATGCCGACATCGACGAACTCATCACATTGACGATGCAGTCGGAGCGCGATGCCATCGCCGTCGTCGACAATGATCAGATCGTCGGCGTTGTCACGCCACGCAGCCTGCTGATGGGCGTCAAGGGGACGTCCACCCACGATCTCACGGCGGCGTCCCACAACTGGAGCTGATTGACATGGATAGTTCAGGCTTCACCGATCTTTTTGACGAATGGACGGACTCGGCGCTCGAGTGGGTGAGCGACAACGGCGAATTCCTCTTCGATACTATCAGACAGGTTCTCGAAGGGCTCTATGACGGGATCCTCTGGCTTCTGCAGCTTCCGCCATTCTACCTGGTCGCGCTGATCGTGGCGCTCATCGGCTGGCGGCTGGTCAATGTCTGGTTCGCCCTGCTCAGCGGCGTCGCGCTGGCGCTTTGTTTTTCCATGGGGCTCTGGCCGGAGACGATGAGCACCCTGGCGCTGGTATTGACCGCAACCGCACTCGCCCTGGCGATCGGGATCCCGATCGGTATTGCCGCCGGCTTTTTCCCCGCCCTCGATCGTTTCATGGAGCCCGGTCTGGATCTGATCCAGACACTTCCGCCATACATCTATCTGCTGCCGGCGATCGCCCTGCTCGGCTATGGACCGGCGACGGCACTGATCGCGACGGTGATCGTCGCCGTGCCGCCGGCAATCCGCCTGACGTCTCTCGGTATCCGGATGACGCCCAGGGAGTTCATCGAACTTGGAGAGGCGCTTGGGATCAGACCGGCGCAGATGTTCTTCAAGATTCGCCTTCCCTTTGCGCTGCCGAGTATCATGGCAGGGATCAACCAGAGCCTGATGATGGCCTTCGGCATGGTCGTCATCGCAGGCATCGTCGGTTCCGGCGGGCTCGGCGAGACGATTTACGGCGCGATCAGAACGCTCGACATCGCGACCTCCATCAATGGAGCGATAGCCATCGTGGTTCTGACCATGGTGCTTGACCGGATAACTCAGAGCGCGGCTCGTTTGGGAACGGGGAGGAAGTCATGAATCCGTCCATCCTGCAGTTTTCGCCCGGCGCTTTCCTGGCGCCGTCAGTCGATTGGCTCAACACCAACCTTCATCCGCTGTTTGCGGCGATCAGCTATCTGATCGAAGCGGTTCTTTCCGGATTCGAGGCGGCCCTCCTCTTCGTGCCGCCCTATGGGCTTATCGCGATCGTCGTCATCCTGGCATTTGTCGCCGTCGGTCTGCGCGCCGCAATCCTTGCCGGTCTTTGCCTGGGGTTTTGTCTCCTCATGGGGCTGTGGACGGCATCGATGCAGACCCTCTCCCTGGTCACGGTCGCTGTCTTGATCTCCGTGCTCATCGCCTTCCCGATCGGCGTCCTGTGCTCGCGCCACAAGACATTGGAGGCGATGGTTCGTCCGGTTCTCGACGTGATGCAGACCGTGCCGCCCTGGGTCTACCTCATTCCTGCGGTGATGATCTTCAGCCTTGGACGTGTGCCGGCAATCATCGCCACCATCGTCTATGGCATTCCGCCGATGCTCCGCTTGACCACGCTGGCGTTCAACCAGGTGCCGAGAGAATTCGTGGAACTCGGCAGCGCCATCGGCGCGCCGCCTCGTTCGGTGCTTTGGAAGATCGAGATCCCCTTGGCCAGGCAGACGCTCCTGGTCGGGCTCAACCAATGCATCCTTCTGTCCCTGGCGATGGTGGTGTTGGCCGGGCTCGTCGGCGCCGGCGGTCTCGGCGCGGAGGTGACGCGCGGCCTGACGCGCATGGAGATGGGGCTTGGCCTGCGGGCGGGCCTGGCGATCGTCGCAATCGCCCTTCTGCTCGACCGGCTGTCCCGCGGTCTGCTCGACCGTGACAGGCTGCCGAAGACGAGATGAGCAAGGACACCAAAAGATGAGAAACAGCTTCTTCTGCATCGACTCCCATACGTCAGGAAATCCCGTGCGCCTTGTTGCCGGAGGCGGTCCACTGCTTCCGCATGCGCCCATCAGCGAGCGTCGGGAGATTTTTGTCCGCGATCACGACTGGGTGCGCCAGGCGCTGATGTTCGAGCCAAGGGGTCACGACATCATGTCGGGGGCGATCATCTATCCGGCCTACCGGGAGGATTGCGATTTTGCCGTTCTTTTCATCGAAGTGAGCGGCTGCCTGCCGATGTGCGGCGCCGGCACCATCGGCGTCGTGACCGCCGCGATCGAGGAAGGGCTCGTCAAGCCGCGGGAGCCGGGAAGGGTTGCCATCGAGACGCCTGCGGGAAGGGTCGATGTCACCTATGAGGAAAAGGGCGGATATGTCGAATCCGTTCGTCTCCACAATGTTGCAAGCTATCTGCACGAGGCTGATGTCGAGGTCGATGTGCCGGGAATGGGCCGCCTGCGCGTCGATATATCCTATGGCGGCAACTATTATGCGGTCATCGAACCGCAGGATAACTGGAGCGGGCTCGACCGCATGACCGCATCGGATATCGTCGGCTGCAGCCAGAAGCTCAGGTCAGCGCTTGCCGATATTTGCGATCCCGTTCATCCCGACGATCCGAGAATTCGCGGCGTGCATCATGCCATCTGGTGTGACCGCCCCGTGAACGACACCTCGGATGGCCGTTGCGCGGTCTTCTATGGCGAGAAGGCCATCGATCGCTCGCCGGGCGGCACCGGCACCTCCGCTCGCATGGCCCAGCTCTATGGGAAGGAACGGCTTACCGTCGGGTCGAGATATCGGCATGAAAGCCTGATCGGAACCGTCTTCGAGGGCCGGGTCGAAGCCGAGGCACGCATTGGGCCCTATAGCGGTATTCTTCCAAGCATCGGAGGCTGGGCACGCGTCATCGGACACAACACCATTTTCGTTGACGATCGGGATCCGCTGGCGCATGGCTTTCAGATCCGATGAGCGCCTTTTCGTCTGAAAAGACGGACGGCGCGATAAGAGCCGGCAAGGAGATGACTATGCGACCTGAGCAGCATCGACAGACAGACGCCGACGCGAAGTCGGCTGGCCGGCTCAAGGTGGGCTTTGTTCTGGCGCGATCATTCACGCTGTCCGCCTTTGCGCTCTTCGTGGACACGCTGCGGCTTGCCAGCGACGAGCAGGATCGTTCCGGAAGGGTCCTTGCAGACTGGCAGGTGATCGGCAGCACGAGGCACTTGATCACCGCGAGTTGCGGCGTCCAGGTTGCTCCGACATCCGATTTCGTCGATCCGTCGAGGTTCGACTACATCGTGGTCGTCGGCGGCCTTCTGACGGTGGAGAACCCTGTCGACCAGCAGACCATCACTTTTCTGAAGCAGGCCGACGTCAAGAAGGTGCCGCTGATCGGCGTGTGCACGGGTTCGTTCATTCTTGCTGCGGCAGGCCTGATGAAGCGGCACGAATCCTGTGTGAGCTGGCTGCATTACAAGGAGTTTCGGGAGCGGTTCCCCGACCTTAGCGTTCGCTCCGACCGGCTCTTCAATCTCGATCGCCAGCGCGGATCGTGCGCAGGCGGCAGCAGTTCCGCCGACATGGCGGCGTTGCTGGTCAGAAAATATATCAGCCGCGACGCTGAACGAAACGCGCTTGAAGTGCTTCAGATCGAAAAGGCCCGGACTCCATCGGACATACAGCCCCGGCGTCCGCTCTACGACGACTATGACGACGCCCGCGTCAAGGCGGCGATGATTACGATGGAACAGTTCGTCGATGGCAGCATGTCGATTCAAAAGCTTGCCGCCACGGTGGGCCTGTCTCGGCGGCAACTGGAGAGGATCTTTATCGACAAGACCGGGATGTCTCCTGCCAAGGCCTATAATCGTGTTCGCATGGAGCGGGCGAAATCGATCCTGGCCCAGTCGAAGGCGCCACTGATCGAGATCGCGCTGGATGTCGGCTTTGAAAATGCCTCGCAGTTCACGCGAACGTTCAAACGCACATTCGGGCAGACCCCCTCACAGCATCGTGCAGCCGCTTCGAGAGCACACTGAGCTTATTCAGATATCCTCCCACGGAAAGGTGTCCAGCCGCTCCGCGCCCGTTGCCGTGATCAGAGCCTGGGTTTCAAGCTTGATGCTTTCAGATCCGGCTTCGGCTATCAGGCTCTCGACGTTGAGCACCATGCCCTCCTCGATGAGGCCGCTGAATTCAGGGTCGAAATCCGGATGCAGAAGGATCCCTGGCCATTCGTCCGCCATTCCGGTTCCGTGCAGAGCAAGCGTGTATCGATAAGGCTGGTATTTCTCCGGAATCCGCCACGACAGCGCGTTGAACTCTTCAAACGTCATGTCGGGCTTCAGGATGGCGAGATTGTGCTCGATCTGATCCCTGGCGGCGGCGTAGAGTTGCTTCTGCTTGGCGTTCATCGCGACGTGCCCTGCTGTCCACGAGCGCGAGAGGTCGGCGCAATAGCCGTAGGGTCCGATCATATCGGTGTCGAAGGATATCATCTCCCCGCGTTTGACCGCATAGTCCGAACATTCCTGATACCAGGGGTTCGTTCTCGGGCCTGCGGTCAGGAGCTTGGTCTCGAGCCACTCGCCGCCGCTGCGTGCGTTTTCGAAGTGAAGCTCGGCCCAGATCTCTCTTTCGGTGCGGCCGGGCTCGGATGCCTCGTACATCCGCGCCATGCCTGCTTCGCAGACACGGATCGTCCATCTCATCAGCTCGATTTCGTCAGCGCTTTTGATGGATCGCGCCCGCTCGGCCAGCTCCTGACCGTCTAAGAGCATGAAGCCGCGTTCCCGCAATTCGAACGCGCCGGCGGGTTCGAGCTTGTCCACCGCCACGCGCTTGTTGCCGCCGTTGCTCTTTATGAGGTCCGCGACTTCCTCCGCCCAGGCTTTCAGCCGGGGTTCCATAAGGTTCCCGGCCGTGAAGAATATCCATGACTTCGCCGGCCGGATCTCGTCGATGCCGGGAAGCCCGTCATTGACATGTTCGGCGCCTTCGAATTCGAAAAGTATGGCCGGACCATCGGCCAGGATCAGAGCGTAGCGCGAGGCGTTGTGCATCGTCCAGATGCTCATATTCGATGAATCGAAGGCATATCGGATGTTGACGGGATCGTAGAGGAGCAGGGCGCCGCAATCCCATTCGCGCATCTTCGTGCGCAGGCGCTCCAGACGATAGCGGCGAGCCCGATCGAGCGTCGTGGCCGGCAAAGGACTGATGAGAGGCCGATCCACTCCCTCGGGATTGAGATATTCCTGCTTTCGCTCATCCTTGAAGACCGTCGGGCCGGTCAGCTCGGCGGAATCGCTTTCCTCTCGCAACATCTCAGTGAGTCCCTGTTGTCGGTGGGTGACGCGACGTTACCGGGCGCTCAGCGCTCGATGACGAGATCGCTAAGCGGCTTGGAGCAGCAGGGCAGAAAGAGGCCGGCGTCGATTTCCCGCTGACGAATTCCGCCATTGTGGTTCATGTCGACCGTGCCTGACGTAAGCTTCGACTTGCAGGTGCCGCAGACGCCGTTCGCGCAGGACGACGGGATCCTGACGCCTGCCTTCTTCGCGCATGAGAGCACGCTCTGGTCGCCGGAGACGTCGATGCTGCGGGCCTGCTTCGAGAAGGTGACCTGAAAGACCTTGGCAGCGGCCTCCTGAACCGCAGGGATTTCGGGTTCGTCGATGACCGCGGCGTCGAAGCTTTCCTCCAGGTAGTTCGAGCCGGGCACGCCGAGTTCGGCGGCAATGCCGCGCGCGGCGGCCATGAACGGGGCGGGGCCGCAGCACATCACGGTTCGCTCGGCGATATCGGGAACCGCAAGCCGCATATAGTCTGCCGAGATACGGCCGGTCAGGCCGGGCCAGGATGGCTCGCCGGCAACGGTCTCCGGGAGGAAGTGGAGGCGAAGGCCTTTCAGCCTGCGGGCGATGCAGGCGAGTTCGTCGCGAAAGATCAGATCCTGCGGCGTCCGGCCGGCATGCATGAAGACGACGTCGGCGGGTTCGCAACTGTCGGCGATCTCACGCAGGATGGACATGACGGGCGTAATGCCGGAACCGCCGGACAGCAGCAGAAGCTTCGGTTTCGACGTCGCGGGCCTGACGAAATGGCCAAGCGGGCCGTTCGCCTTGACGGTTGCCCCGGGAACCAGGGTGTCATGAAGCCAGTTGGAGATCTTGCCGCCGGGAACGCGCTTCACCGTCACGGAGAAGGCGTTCGTCCGATGCGGCGAGGAGGAGATGCTGTAGCACCTGTTTTCAGCGTCTCCATTATGTTCCAGGTCGAACAGAAAATACTGCCCGGCCTTGAACGCGAACCGCTTACCCTCACGGGAGGCGAAGGTGAATGTCTTGACGTCGTGGGTCTCCTGCTGAACGTCGAGGCAGACCAGCGCGTCGTCTTCCTCTGGGTTCCACAGGTCGTGAAGGGCGGCTCTGGGCGCGGGCGCCTGCGGGCTTCTAGTATCCATGGGCGCGCATCCGGTCGATGTACCAGGCGGCGAACTTGTCGAGGTTCGTCTCGGAGAAGCGGGAGTAGGGGCCGGGCTGATATGCCGGGTCGAGAGCGCCGGCATGGGAGCGGGCGACGAGATCGGCGTCCTGGTCGGTCGTCGCGACCCAGACGTCCGTCAGCTTGTCGAGATCGTAATCCACGCCTTCGACGGCGTCCTTGTGGACCAGCCACTTGGTTCTAACCAGCGTCTTGCCCGCGGAGAGCGGAATGACGGTGGCCACCACGGCGTGGTCGCCCATGAAGTGGTTCCAGCTGTTGTGGCCCCAAAGATGTGTGTCACCGAGATCCTTGCGGGTCATCTGCCCGAGAAGCTTGGAGGATGCGGCAGTGGCGTCGTGGGTCTGGGATTCACCGGCGCCTGCGATGATCAGGCGCTGGGTGCGGAAATTGGTGGCGCAGTCGGCGAGTTGTTCGACGGCAGCCGAGGGGAAGCCGTCAGCCTCCCACGCCTTGGTCCGTTCTTCATACAGCCTGAAATGCTCTTCGGCCTGTTCACGATCCTCCGGGCTCAGAGTTTCGGGGTCGAAGCCGAAGTCGAGATCGACGAAGGAGACGCAGAGCTCCGGATGGTTTGCGGAGCAGTGGTAGCATTCGCGATTGTTCTCCATCGTCAGCTTCCAGTTGCCGTCCTCGATGACGTCAGTTTGGAAGGCAATCTTTGCGTTCCGGATGTCGTAGGGGGCGAGGCGCTCGGTCATGGCCTGCTCGAGGAGAGCGATGTCCTCGGGCGGATTGTCGGAAAGACAGACATAAATCAGTCCGCCGATCGACTTGAAGGTGACGGACTTGAGGCTCCGACACTCCTTGTCGAAGTCCTTGCCCATGTGAGGCGCGTAGCTGAGCTCACCCGTCAGTTCATATGTCCAGGTGTGATAGGGACAGACGAGTTTTGAGACGATCGTCTTGCCCGGATCGAGAAGGCGGGAGCCGCGATGGCGACAGACATTGTGCAGGACGCGGATTTCTCCGTCGTCGTCACGCAGAAGGATCAGGCTCGTCTTGCCGATATCGACCACCGTGGCGTCGCCGGGTTCGGGAACATCACAGTCCAGGCCGACACAGATCCAGTGCTTGTGGAAAAAGACCTCGAGGTCTGCTTCGAACACGTCTTCTCTGACGTAAAGGCCGGCCGGCAGCGAGTGACCGTCGGCGCGGGCGTCGAGAAGGGCTGAAATGGTAGATGGAAGCCTGTTTAGCATGAGAACCTCTTATGCGAGAGTTTCCCGAGATTGCCCTTGCAACGCTGACGTTTCAACGGCATAAAAAATCACGTTCGCATGAGTTTTTATCATGTGAAGAGGAGTTCTGCGATGCATTTCCGAAGACGGATCCCGTCGCTGACGGCACTGGTGACCCTGGAGGCGGTGCTCAGGAAGAAGAGCTTCACCACGGCTGCGACCGAATTGGGTGTCACCCAGGCGGCAGTCAGCAGGCAGATTGCGTTGCTGGAGGAGGAATTCGGCCAGCCCCTATTCGTGCGCAAGCATCGAGCCATCGAACCGACAACGGCATGCATCAACCTCGGAGCCACGCTGGCGAAGAGCTTTGCCGATATCGCCGAGAGCGTGGAAGCGATCCAGTCGCGCAGCCAGGACGTGTTGACGATAGGGGCGACCGTTGCATTCTCTTCCTTCTGGCTGCTGCCGCGGCTGGCCGAATTCCGCCGGGCGAACCCGGGCATTCTGGTGCGAGTGATATCCCAGGACAGCCCGATCGCTCTCGACGACGGAGAAGTCGATGTGGCAATTCGCTATGGTGTGCCCCCTTTCAGCGATGCTACCGTCATCGCCTCGCGCGGCGACGTCATCTGCCCCGTCTGCTCTCCCGATTACCTCAGGCGTCGAGGAGATGGCCCGCTAGGCTCCGTCGACGAATTCATCGAAACGGACGTTCTTGATCGTTCCTGGTATAGCTGGGCGCAGTGGTTTTCTCTGACCGGCGCCAAGCTCGAGGTAAAGCCGTCGCTTCGGTTCAACCATTATACCGAAACCATCGCCGCCGCGCGCGCAGGGCAAGGGATTGCCTTGGGATGGCGCATGCTGGTGGGCACTTTTCTGGAGGATGGAACCCTGGTGCGGATCGGCGGCGGTGAGCTTGCCGCGGAAGATCGTTACAACGTGATCGTGCCCGTCAAAGCCAAGCGAAACAACGCGCGGGACCTTGCCGCCGGCTGGCTGACGGCATCATTGCACGGTTGATCGAAACTGCCGTATTCACAAGCCCAATCCTACAGTGGCCGTTCGGTGGACGCCTTTGGGGACGAAGGCGAAGTGATCTGCCAGTCCCAGGAAATCGGCCGCCAGGTGAATGACGGAAAGCCACATTTCCGTCCCCTGCAAGCTCGGTTCACCACCGTCGGCAAACGGGAATCCCTCGCCATCCCGCCATCTGCCCAGAGCCCTTGATATGAGATTGCGGGCGATCGCCTCTCCGTCAGCCCGCCTGTAGTCGGTCTGCCGGGCAATCAGCAGCAGAGGATGAATCGTATCGAGCAGGTTGCACGCATTGTATTTCGCAGCAACGAAGCCCTTATGGTTGCGATAATTGAGGTGAACTGTTTCGAGCGAGGCATGCGGGTGGGGAAGTGCCGCGCCGAACTGGGCGTAGGTGCCACGCGTCAGGCGATAAAAGCCGTTCACAGGCTGGAGCCATCCTTCCCCCGCGGTCGGCTCGCCCCAGAGCCCTGAAACGCTGTTGGCATTCCGGCTCAGCCACTCGAAGAGCTGCTGCCGTGAATGCCCGATGCCAAAATACTTGGCATTGAAGTACATGGCGGTTCCGATCGCATCGACCACGCTGCCGGCGTGCCATGCCCGGGTTGGCCAGGGCAGGGCGCTCAGCCATTCGTCAAGCTCTCCGATGCCAAACTCGACGGCATGGACGGGTTGCCGTGGACTGGAGCCAAGCAGCTCAAGCGCATATCCGACCGAAAGGACGTTGTAGAGCGCCTTTGGATCATCCCTCAGCGCCTTGTCGTGCATGCGCGAATGCTCATCCGGGAACAGCCCGGTCTCTCGTTCCTGGAGGCCTTGGAGAAGCTCGACGGTTTCCGAGAGATTGAGGTCGGGCGGCAGGTGACCGAACCCGGCGGCGATCTCGATGGCATCGCATAAATGCCGGATCGCCGGCCTCCGGACGCCGTCCGCTTCCAGGGATTCATAGGCTCCCTGCGTTTTCCAGCGTGCAAGAATGTCCGGCCACTGGTCTTTCGCCTTCTGCCCCAGCCTGACCAATTGATCTTCGATGTCTCCAGTGCCGGATTTCCTGGGTGCCGAGCCTCGGCTCCGCAGTACCCGGGCGGGCACGCCACCGGCAATCGACATGGTGGGAATGTCTCCGGTAACCACCGCTCCGGCGGCGATCACGGCGCCATTTCCAATTGTTGCGCCATCGAGGATCACGCAATTGGCGCCGATCCAGACATCGTCACCGATCACTATGCCGATGCTGACGACACCCTGGCGGTGTATGGGAACTGCCGGATCGTCGAAGCCATGATTGAAGCCGACGATCGAGGCATGCGAAGCAATCCGCACGCCGTTGCCGCACGTCACCTTCCCGGAAACGCAGGCGTAGGGATTGATGGTGCAATCGTCGCCGAGGATCACATGGCCGCGGACGAGCGCGTGCCCGGCGATCCAGGATCGCTCGCCCATCGTCAGGCTTTCGGTGAAGATCGCGGCATTCTCGGCGATGTAGGACGTCTCGGCCAACTCCGCACCGCATGATCGCCTGAGTTCCGCCTTGCGGGCAAGGTGGGCTGGATGGCCGAGGTCGGACACAATGTGTTCCCAGGTAAGGTATTGAAGCCTGCGCGCTTCCCTCTGTTCGTTCACCGGGGCTTGCGGGCCATTGGCGTGATCCATCTGATCCTCATTCTCAGGTTCAACCGCCGAATATTCGTCTGATTCAGCGATCCGTTGCCTCGCTGCATCAGACGGCGTGATCCGTCTAAAAGCAAGACTTCTGACAATGGTGGCACAGCCCTCGTTGCGATGGCTCCAATTGCCTTAGTTGCCGTGTAGGTAATTGGTTCGGCCGAGGCGCCCGGGTTCATCGCCTGTACGGAAAGCGCACCGCCCGGCGAGAAGATAAGGGTATGCTTGCCACGCTCACCTCTGAATTCGCAATTGGCAGAGACGTCATGCACCACGCACCGATCATCGGCAACGTGCTGAGCCATCTGGAAACCGTGAGGCGAGTTATGCCGCGCTCAGAAGTTCAGCGCTAACCGGCATTCCCATATGAAAGCCCTGGACGCGGTCGATGCGAAGATCCTTGAGAAGGGAAAACTGTGCTGCAGTTTCGACGCCTTCCACCAGGATCGTATTCCCACGATTGCGGATGAGAGCAATCATGTCCTGAAGCATCATCAGACCGCGTGGGTTCGAGCAGTCGTGCAGGAAGGTTCTATCGACCTTGACCGTCTGAAACTCGATTGCCCTCAGCCAAGAGAGGCCCGCGAAACCGCAGCCGAAGTCGTCAAGCCATATCTCGACGCCGAGTGCCCGCAGATCGGCAATGCATTTCAGCACCTCCGACTGCATATCCATGTCCAGGCCCTCAGTGACTTCCAAGGCTAGTCGCGATCCGCAGACCCCGCACCGAGCAAGGATATCAGCGACACTGGCAGCAAAGCCGGGGGAACGCAGTTGTATTGGCGACACGTTGACGCTGACGGTAGCCATGCGATCGGTCATCAATATATCGCGGCATGCCGTCTCGATCGCCCACCTGCCCAGTTCGAGGATAGCGCCACTTCGTTCTGCCACCGGAATGAATGTCTTCGGCGAAACCGCGGTGCCGTCCGGCATCCTGAGGCGCATCAAAGCCTCGACAGCTCTTGCCTTCTCGTTCGTCACGTCGAAGATCGGTTGGTACACGAGCGAAACCAGTTTGCGATCAATGGCGGCCGCCAGCAGTGGGACGAGTTTACCAGCATAGTCGTCGGGGCGAGGCAACAACGGATCAAAACTACGAATGCAGTTTCGGCCACTTGCTTTGGCATTGTAGAGAGCAAGGTCGGCTTCACGCACTATTCGTTCAACTTTCTCTCCAACTTTCTCGCGGGTGAAGGCGGCGCCAATGCTGACGGTTACGATCGACATATCATCTGGTCGCTCGTCGTGAGCAATCGCAAGAGACTCGACTTCCACTCTGATCTTCTCGGCGAGAGTCATCGCGACCCTGGGGAGGGCATCCGGCATGACCACGATAAACTCCTCGCCACCATACCTGCCGATCATGCCGTCGGACGACTCTACAACTGCCTTCAGCGCATTGGCGATGACAGTCAGACATCGGTCTCCTTCCTGATGTCCGTAGCGATCATTGAAGCGTTTGAAAAAGTCGACGTCGATGAGGAACACGGAGAAGTCGCGTCGTTCGTCTTTCCAGGCGGCCCAGCATTCGTCGAGTCGCCGATCCAGCGCGCGTCTGTTGCTTATGCCTGTCAGGTAGTCAGTATGTGAAAGCTCGAGAAGTGACCTTCCCCGCTCGGACGCTTCCCAGTGCTGGTGGCGAGCCTCCGCCGCGTTCAACAACACGTTTCGACGCTCCACGTTCAATCGCCAATTGACGAAAGACGTGAAGATAAAGCACGAAATGTAGAACAACCCGAAGGCAAACTTGTAGGTTTGGCTTGACGGGAAAAATTCCTCGATCGTAACGAAAAATGCGCAAAGAACGAGGCTCGAGGTGATCACCGAAAGCCGAAACGGGAAACTGAAAAAGAGGTTGGCGCCCATCATGAAGATGGCGCCGAATATCATGTAGTATGACATGGCGGTGACGTCGCGGGTGGCGATCGCCGGGTAAAGCCAGCCCACATAGCCCGCAAGCAGTGCCGAGGCGCATGTGACGTCAAGCCAGACGGTTTGCGCTTTTGCCAGGCGCAGGGTCTCGAAAACCAGCAGAGCGATCGTTGCAACGACGAATCGCGCGGCGATCGTCACAGGCGCAACATCGGGGATCAGCCAACGGTCGGGAAGTGCGAAGGACACATAAACGGCAACCGCGATCCAAAGACCATGCCGTGAACTCCGCCCTCGGACAGCATCATTTTCAGTTTTCAAAGACTTGAGGGCCTCGGCGAATGAAAAGCTGGCGGTGGATTCGTCGCGCTGGACATTAGCGTAGGCCGCGGTCCTGCAAAAACGCTGGACTGACAGCCATCTAAAGTATGTCGAAAAGTAAGCCATACTTCGGCGCCCTCCAGAGTTGCGTTCGGCAACCTGCAACCGGTTTGTCTTGTTGCTTAGCTTTGTTAGAGGGGTAGCATCGGACCCGCAAGAGTAGAATTACCCTTATCCCGTGTAGATTCTAGTCGCATCCTATTTCGAGGTTGTTTATGCTTAACGCTATGTCAAAGGGGTCTCGAAATGGCACAAAGCCTGGTCTTGGACGGTGAAAGTCTTGTTGCGCCGGGTGAAATTCGTCGGGCGGCAAGAAGGGTTGCTGCCCCAGATCCCGGCCACCTTGTCGTTGCCAGAGCCGAGCTTGCCCTCAGCCTTGACGTGTCGATCCGTCAGTTCAAATCCGGCATCGAGCCTAATGCGATAATCGAGCGTCTTACCGACGCCTTGCATCAGATACGGCGGCGCTTTCATCCGGAGGTGTGGGACGTCATCGTTCCGATCGCGCAATCTCATCCCGTTGCTCACTATCTTCATCAAGATCCATTGACCCGCTGGTCGTTCGAAAAGCCGCGCGGCTATTCTGGCGACGCACGCCTTCTCGACTTCATCTACGGCAGACCTGAGATTGAGGACGCCGTCTTATCAGCGAGCAACCTGGGACGCTCGATCTACGCCTACACTCGAAATGCTTCGTCATCCGTCGCGGTAAGAGAGCGTCGAGACATTCTGGCTCGCCGCGTTGACGAAATCGCTTTGGCCCGGCCTGGTTCCACCGAAGTCCTCGCCATCGCGGCCGGGCATCTTCGTGAGGGGCCCTTGTCGCGTGCTCTCGGCGCCGGCGCGATCAAACGCTGGGTAGCCTTGGATCAAGACCCGATGAGCGTTGGAACCGTCACCCGCGATTTCGCCGGCACGTCCGTCGAAGCGGTGAACGGGTCGGTCAAATCCCTGCTCGGTGGAAGGCATGCGCTGGGAATGTTCGATTTCGTTTATGCCGCGGGTCTTTATGACTATTTGCCGGACGCGGTCGCCGTAAAACTCACCAAGAAGTGCGTCAGCATGCTTAAGCCTGGCGGCACATTCCTATTCGCCAACTTCTCCCCGGAGACGGAGGTCGATGGCTATATGGAGACATTCATGAACTGGGCGCTGCTGTTGCGGTCAGAACGAGAGATGGGCTTGATCGCCAGTGAAAGCGTGAGTGGGGCGGATGTGAAGGTGTCGGTTTGGTCCGGCTCAAACCGCAGCATTGTCTACTGTGAAATCCAAAGACCGCGGTAGGCCGCTTGTTGGCTTGAAGGGCTTGCCGACCTTCAGCGTCTACTCGGCCACCAAGGTCTCGCTCGCTCGTTCACCCGCTGCTGACGACCAATCTGCGGCGCCCCGGTTCCGCGTTCGCACGGGAGGAGATGGCGATGCCAAGCGGCGAACGGGGGACGCTTCGGTGGCAGTATTCCTGCCATTTCTCCAACGGTTGTCATCCGAAGCAGATATCGGTTTGACGTGCTGGCCGATCTCGGCTCAACGGACGCCCGAGAGGAACGCTATTTTAGATTTCTGCTCATGCAACCTTTGTCAGATGCGTTCCATGCGGACCGGATACTCGCCGCGCACCAGCAACGGCTCGAAGTCATTGTCGAAGCGGCCGAGCCTGATCAGCCCGTCCCAGCGGTAATCCGCGTAGAACAGGGCCAAGTTACCCCAGGGTTTGAAGTAGCAAAGGTCGCCCGGCTGCTCGTTTCCGAACGCACCGCTGCCTTCTTCGGTGAGCTTGCGCGGCAGATGGACGATCTTTTCGTTCCTGCCATAGTCCTCGATCTTAAGGTTCAGGGGCAGCATGGAAACGAGATCACGCGCCGTCGGATTGTCGGCGAGTGTCGCGGTCAGGGTTAGATTGTTGAAGCCTATCCTGATCCTGACGCCTGTCGCCTCGGGCTCCGCCGGGCCGCGCTCGTCCTGCCCTTGCGCCACGAGAGGCAGAGCGGCGGCCGCCAAGGTTCCGCCCAGCACCGCGCGACGGCTCATGAACTTGGATGTCATCGACATAGCGCGCCTCGCGTCAGACAGGTTGAGCCGTCGGCCGGAACAGGATTTCGTTGATGTCGACATCGTCCGGCTCGTTCACCGCGAAGGCGACCGTTCGGGCGAACGTGTCCGCGCTGATGGCGATCTTGCTGACGAACTCCTTTGTGCCCGCCTGGATGTCCTTTTCGCTGATGTGTTCGAGGAGTTCGGTGCTCACTGCGCCGGGTGAAATGATCGTGGTCCGGATGTTGTACGGCTTCACTTCCTTCCGCAGCCCTTCCGAGAGGGCGCGCACGGCGAATTTCGTCGCGCAATAGACGGTGGCGCTCGGATCGATCACATGACCGTAGACGGAGGATACGTTGATGATGTGCCCCGACTTCTGCGCCTTCATGTGCGGAAGCGCTGCTGCGATACCGTAGAGCACCCCTTTGATGTTTACGTCGATCATGCGATCCCACTCGTCAACTTTGAGCCGTTCGAGCGGCGCAAGTGGCATCAGGCCGGCATTGTTCAGCATCACGTCGATGCGACCGAACGCGTTGACGGCCGTGTCGACGAGCTTTTTGACTTGATGTTGGTCCGTGACGTCGGTTTGGACTGCCTTGGCCTTATAGCCTTTGGTGGACAGCTCCTCAGCCAGCGCAGCGATGCGGTTGCTACGCCGCGCGCCGAGGACGACGGACGCGCCGCGCTCCGCAAGGTGACGCGCGGTGGCTTCGCCAAGCCCGCTGCTTGCCCCGGTGATGACGACCACTTTGTTTTCAATTCCTTGGGACATGATGATCTCCTGTTTGGTTTCTGAAGGCTCAGGAACGGCGGCCGGCGAGCGCGGCCAGGACAGCCGAGCCGGCGAGAAGGCAGGCGGCCAGAAGGAAGGTGCTCCGCCATCCCGCGGCGTCAAACAGCATGCCGCCAGCAAAAGCGCCGCCTGCGATGGCGAGCTGGATCAGCGCCACCTGCAGTCCACCTGCCGCTTCCAATTCACCGGGAACGATGGCGGCCATCCAGGTGTTCCAGGCCACCGGAATCGGGGTCGAGAAGAATCCCCAGAAGACGAGCAGCAATGTCGTAATCGCTGCGAACGTCCCGAGAGCGATCAGCAGCAGGGCAAGGACAGCAAGAGCAGCCGGCAGACCTACGAGAACGAGTAGGAGGTGGCGCCGGGCGACGAAGCCGATCACGGAGGTTCCAGCTAGCCCGCCGACTCCGAGGCCGAGAAGCACCATGGACAGAACATTCAATTCCAGTCCCGTGACGCCTTCGAGGAACGGGCGAAGATAAATGGACAGTGCGTTCTGGCCAATGAAGGCCAAGCCGGTCGCCGCCATTCCAACTGCGAATGTGCGATTGCGCAGCAGCCCGAATATTCTGGCCACCGAGACGGTTGATGTCGCCGGCATCCTCGGCAGAACGACCAGTTGCCAGACGAGTGCGGCAATTCCGATCGGCACGGTAATGAAGAAGGTTCCGCGCCATCCGATGAACCCGCCAAGAAAACTGCCGAGTGGCGCGGCAAGGACGAGCGCGAACGCGGTGCCGCCTTGCAGAAGCGCAATGGCCTTGGGCAGATCACGGTCCGAAACCAAGCGTGCCAGAATAGCCGTCGACAGCGACCAGAAGCCGCCGATCGAAACGCCGACCAGGGACCGCCCGACGAGAAAGACAGGGAAGTTGGGTGCGAGAGCAACCGCCAAGCTCGATGCAACAAGAACCGCCGTATAGAGCAAGACGACAGACTTCCGGTCGATCCTCGCCAGGAAGGCATTGCCGAAAAGGCTGGTGAGAACCGCAAAGACACCCGACACGGTGATCGCCAATCCGGCTTGCCCCTCTGAAATAGAGAGGTCCCTGGCGATTGGGGTCAGAAGGCTCACAGGGAGAAATTCCAGACCCACCAAAAGGAAAGTGAGAAGCGAGAGACAGGTCACAGCAGACCACGAGGTCGCCCTGTCGTCCATCAGTGAGGTCTCATTCAATGTCAACTCGACGGTCATTCACGTTCTCCTGTCCGTTGCCAGATAGATAGCCGGACTGGTTTTGCGCGACTAGAAGCTATAATCTGAATGTCGTGATGAAGGAGATTCAACAATGCGGCGAGACGAGTTCACGGAAATGCGTGCGTTTCTGGAGGTGGCTCAGGAGCGGAGTTTCACGCGCGCTGCATCAAAATTGGGAGTTACGCGCTCGGCGTTGAGCCATACGATCAGCGCGCTCGAAGCCCGACTCGGCGTCCGGCTTCTCTCCCGCACGACGCGTGACGTGGCTCCCACGGCGGCCGGTGCGCGCCTCGTGGAAACTATCCAGCCGCATTTCGAGAGCATCGCCGCCGGGATCAGTGCCCTCGGCGCGTTGCGCGACAAGCCTTCGGGCACAGTCCGCCTCGTATGTCCCGATGATGCCGTGGAGCTGGTTTTCCGTTCGAGGCTGTCGGCATTTTTACGGGATTACCCCGATATCACCGTGGAACTCATGGTCGACAACGGTTTCACAAATATCGTGGAGCGCCAATTCGATGCCGGCGTGCGGCTCGGCGAGGCGATTGCGCGCGACATGGTGGCCGTTCGCATCGGGCCCGATATCTCTTATGCCGTGGTCGGATCACCGGAATATTTTGCGGCCCGCACTGCACCTTCGACCCCGCAAGACTTGACGGACCACAATTGCGTGAACCTGCGTCTTCCGACGTCAGGCGCTCTGTATGCCTGGGAGTTTGAAAAGGATGGCCGCGAGTTCAGCGTACGTGTGGAAGGCCAGCTCGTGATGAGCAACATAGGACCTGCGATCAATGCCGCTCTCGATGGGGCGGGGCTGTCTTATGTGCCGAGGGATCTCATCAGGCAATATTGTGACAGCGGTCAACTGCACGAAGTGCTGGCGGACTGGGCGCCAACGTTCCAAGGGTATCATCTCTATTACCCCAGCCGGCGCCATCCATCCCCTGCTTTCTCCGCCTTCGTCGAAGCCTTTCGCTACCGGCATCGGTAACCAACACTCGAGACGGCGTGGTGGAAAGAGTACGGCAAGAGCGTGCCGGTGAAATCGAGCCCACGCGGTCGAAAAGCGAGAGATGGCTGAATGGCTGTGGGTGGATTGCTACTTGCCGCAACCGCTTTAGCCATCGCTTCATGCGAATGGTCGGAATGATCGCATTGGCGCGACAGCCGATGGCAATGACTATATCGCAGTCCCTCCGGCGGCAACGCACCGGCAGCTCGTCATAGCTTCCTACGGATCACATTCACGAAAAACTCGAACCGGACTTGTCCCAGCCTTCCTTGACCGTCTCCATTGCGACGTTGGTCGAGGTGCTGGCAACGTGGGGCAGGGTCGAGATGCGCTCGCCGAGGACGCGGCGGTAGCGGCCAATATCTCGGGTGCGGATCTTCAGGAGATAGTCGAACCTGCCTGCAATCATATGGCACTCTTCGACTTCCCCGATCTTCTTGATGGCATCGTTGAAGCTTTTCAGCGCATGCTCGCGGGTATCGGAGAGTTTCACCTCGACGAAAGCAATGTGGTCGAGCTGCATTTTCGACGGATTGAGGATGGCCTTGAAGCCTTCGATGTATCCTTCGCTGATCAGCCTTTTGAAGCGGATCTGGCATGGCGTCTTCGACAGTCCGACACGCGTAGCCAGATCGGTGATCGACAGCCTTCCGTCCTCGGCGAGTGCGGCGAGGATTTTTTTATCGAACTGGTCCAATTCACTAAAGATGTCAGTTTCTGTGGCCATTTGAACTCTCGATGACGTATTAATAAGTTCATACGGCCTAGAAACTGTAAAAATCAAGTGAGATCGCGATCTGGGGCTGTGATAGATTGGGCGCCGGGTGAAAGAGCGCTGTGATCGGTATCGGCGTCGACCTCAAAACGGGGGATCATACATGCATGACAACGAAGCGGATGATGACCAAAAACCCGACCTGCTCGTTCACTACCGGCCGGTGGCAATAAGGGCTGTGGCGGCGGCGCTCACCTTCAAGCGCGACAGACCAGATGCGCGCCCGCTGCGCGAGACGGAATATTCCGGCCCGGCCTTCACGGATGATGCGCTCTGGGACGACGAGCCCGCTGTTCCATTTATCCGCTAGACCAAACATCGATTGAATAGGGACTCCCATGTTGAACGCAGCGCCCCCCTCCACGCCCTCCCATGATCCCGTCGACGGCGCGCCGTTCTCCGGCTTTGCCCCACCGATCCGACCGCAATCCGAACTTCGCCGGGCCATCACGGCAGCCTATCGCCGGCCGGAAACCGAATGCCTGCCGCCGCTCGTTGCCGCAGCGCGTGTCTCCGAGGCAAAACGCTATGACATTCGCAGCACGGCCCGCAGCCTGATTGAGGCGTTGCGCGCCAAGCACAAGGGGACCGGTGTCGAAGGGCTGGTGCAGGAATACTCACTCTCCAGCCAGGAAGGCGTGGCGCTGATGTGCCTCGCCGAAGCGCTGTTGCGCATTCCCGATACCGAAACCCGGGACGCGCTGATCCGCGACAAGATCGCCGAGGGCAACTGGACCTCCCATATCGGTGGCGGAAAATCCATGTTCGTCAACGCCGCCACCTGGGGTCTCGTCGTCACCGGCAAGCTGACCTCGACGGTTAACGACCGAAGCCTGTCGGCAGCTCTGACACGGCTGATCGCGCGCGCCGGCGAGCCGGTCATCCGTCGCGGCGTCGATATGGCGATGCGCATGATGGGCGAGCAGTTCGTCACCGGCGAAACGATCGCAGAGGCGCTGAAGCGCGCCCGCCCGCTGGAAGCGCGTGGTTTCCGCTATTCCTACGACATGCTGGGCGAGGCCGCCACGACGGGCGCTGACGCCGAGCGCTATTACCGGGATTACGAAAAGGCGATTCATGCCATCGGCAAGGCGTCGGACGGGCGCGGCATCTATGACGGCCCGGGCATATCGATCAAGCTTTCGGCCCTGCATCCGCGTTACGTGAGGTCGCAGGCCGGCCGGGTGATGAGCGAGCTGCTGCCGAAGGTCAAGGCGCTGGCCGTTCTCGCCAGGACCTATGATATCGGCCTCAATATCGACGCGGAGGAGGCCGATCGGCTGGAGCTTTCACTCGATCTCCTCGAGGAGCTTTGCTTTGCCCCTGAGCTCACCGGATGGAACGGGCTGGGCTTCGTCGTGCAGGCCTATGGCAAGCGCTGCCCCTTCGTCCTCGACTACATCATCGATCTCGCACGCCGTTCCGGGCGCCGGGTCATGGTCCGTCTCGTCAAGGGCGCCTATTGGGATGCGGAGATCAAGCGCGCCCAGCTGGACGGCCTCGACGACTATCCGGTCTATACCCGCAAGATCTACACCGATGTCGCCTACATCGCCTGCGCGCGCAAGCTGCTCGACGCTCCGGATGCGGTCTTCCCGCAATTTGCCACCCATAATGCGCAGACTCTCGCCACGATCTATCGTCTGGCCGGCCCTGATTTCACCGTCGGCAAATACGAGTTCCAGTGCCTGCATGGCATGGGCGAACCTCTCTATGACGAGGTTGTCGGAAAGGAAAAACTCGACCGGCCATGCCGCATTTATGCGCCTGTGGGAACACATGAGACGCTGCTCGCCTATCTGGTTCGACGTCTTCTGGAAAATGGCGCCAATTCCTCCTTCGTGCACCGCATCTCCGATCCGAATGTCTCGGTCGAGGCCCTGATCGCCGATCCCGCCGAAATCGTCGCAGCCATGCCGGTCGTTGGCGCGCCCCACGCGCAGATCGCCTCGCCGAAGGCTCTTTACGGTAACGCCCGGGCCAATTCCGACGGCCTCGATCTCTCGAATGAGGCCACCCTTTCGGATTTGGCAGAGGCGCTCGCCACCACGGCTGCGACCCTATGGCACGCACTTCCCATCCTTGCCGACGGCTCTACAGATGGGGTGACGCGGGAGGTTCTCAATCCTGCCGATCACCGGGATGTTGTCGGCACGGTGACCGAAGTGAAGGTCGAGGAGGCAGCGCGCATCGTTCGCATGGCTGCGGAGCATGCGCCACAATGGGCCGCCGTGCCGCCGGCCGAGCGTGCCGCCTGTCTCGAGCGTGCGGCCGACATCATGCAGGCCCGCATCAAGACGCTGATGGGCATCGTCATGCGCGAAGCCGGCAAATCCGCGGCCAATGCCGTCGGCGAGGTGCGTGAGGCCATCGATTTCCTGCGCTACTACGCCGAACAGGCGCGCAAGACCCTCGGTCCCTCGCATGCGCCCCTCGGCCCGGTCGTCTGCATCAGCCCGTGGAATTTCCCGCTGGCGATTTTCACCGGGCAGGTCGCCGCAGCCTTGGTGGCCGGCAATCCCGTGCTTGCCAAACCGGCCGGCGTCACGCCGATCATCGCTTCGGAAAGCGTGAAGATCCTCCACGAGGCGGGCGTGCCTGTCGGTGCCTTGCAGTTCGTGCCCGGCAGCGGCCGCCTTGGCGCCGGCATGGTCGGGGCGGAGGAAACGGCAGGCGTCATGTTTACCGGGTCGACCGAAGTTGCCCGCATGATCCAGGCGCAGCTGGCGGAACGGCTGTCAGCAGGCGGCAGGCCGATTCCGCTGATCGCCGAAACGGGCGGTCAGAACGGCATGATCGTCGACTCCTCGGCACTGGCCGAGCAGGTGGTGGCCGACGTCATTGCCTCGGCTTTCGATAGCGCCGGTCAGCGCTGCTCGGCGCTCAGAGTTCTCTGCCTTCAGGACGATGTCGCCGACAGGACCCTCAACATGCTGAAGGGCGCCTTCCGCGAACTGACGATCGGCCGTACCGATCGGCTGAGCATCGACGTCGGCCCAGTCATCAATGACAGCGCAAAGACGGAGATCGACCAGCATATCGAGCATATGCGCGGCTTAGGCCGCAAGGTGGATCAGCTGCCGCTGCCCGAAAGTGCCGCGGCGGGGACCTTCGTTCCGCCGACGATTATCGAAATCAAGTCGCTGTCGGACCTGACGAGGGAGGTCTTCGGACCGGTCCTGCACGTCATCCGCTTCAAGCGAAACGGGCTCGACCGTCTGATCGACGACATCAACGCATCGGGTTATGGGCTCACATTCGGGCTTCACACCCGGCTTGATGAAACGATCGCGCATGTGACCAGCCGCATCAAGGCTGGCAACCTCTACGTCAACCGGAACATCATCGGCGCCGTCGTCGGCGTGCAGCCTTTCGGCGGTCGCGGCTTGTCGGGAACAGGTCCGAAGGCCGGCGGTCCGCTCTATATCGGCCGGTTGGTGCAACGCGCTCCGGTGCCGCCGCAGCAGGATTCCGTTCATACGGACCTCGCCCTTCGCGGCTACATTGTCTGGCTCGATAAGAAGGGCCTGCCGGGCGAGGGGGAGGCGGCGCGTGGATATGCGAGCCGTTCGGCGCTCGGGCTCGAACGCGAACTCACCGGTCCGGTCGGGGAGCTCAATCTCTACGCGCTCCATCCCCGCGGCCGTATACTCCTCGTGCCGCAGACGGAAAGCGGGCTTCATCGCCAGATCGCCGCAGCCCTGTCGACCGGTAACCATATCGTCGTGGACGCGGGTTCCCTATCGAAGTCAGTCCTGGCGGATCTTCCCGCGGCTGTCGCCAGCCGGATTTCCTGGACATCGGATTGGGAAAAGGACGGACCGTTCTCGGGTGCCCTCGTCGAAGGGGATCGCGACAGGGTTCTGGCCGTCAATCAGAAGATCGCTCACCTGCCCGGTCCGCTTCTGCTGGTCCAGGCCGCGACGGCCGAGGAATTGGCGAGCGATCCCGAAGCCTATTGCCTGAATTGGCTGCTGGAGGAGGTGTCGACGTCGATCAACACCGCGGCCGCCGGCGGCAATGCAAGCCTCATGGCCATCGGCTGAGTTGCAATACGAGGGCGCAGAAAATGCGCCCTCGAAACTCCAGACGGGAAAGTGGCTCTCTTCCCGGGATTCAATCTCGATACCTCGGCCTATAAGGGCGACGGGCGGCGATCTGGTCGCGACACGGTATTGTTGGCGTGAGGAGGGAGGTTCAGTCGAAGAAGCCCGCATCCTCTTCCCTGAGATATCTCCTGGCCGCTTCGGCGTCGATATCGAGGCCCAGCCCCGGCGCTTCCAGCAGGTCCACCATACTGTCCTTCACGATCTGCGGTGGCAAGCCGACGACCAGATCCTCCCACCAGGGGTCGCTGGCGCTCGGATATTCGAACGCGATGTAATTTGCGGGCAAGGTGGCGCAGACATTGATCAACGCGCCGAGGCCTAGCAGGCCGTTGGCGACCCCGTGCGGTGCCATCAGGATCGAGTGCATGTAGGCGTGCTCGGCGACCCATTTGAGTTCGGCAATACCGCCAATATCGGCTGGATCTGGGCCGATGACGCGCACCGCCTGCGTCTCGATCAGTTCCTTGAAATTGTGCCGCAGGTAGATCTGCTCACCAGTGTGGATTGGCGTGGAGGTGGAGGTTGTCAGTTCCCGATAGGCCTGCGGATTGACCCACGGCACATAGTCGCCAGTCAGCATGTCCTCGAGCCACATCAAATTGTACTTCTCGACCGCGCGAGCGAACTTGATCGCATCGGGCAGCATCCAGCCCGGACCGCAGTCGAGCGCCAGGCTGACTTTGTCGCCCAGCACTTCCTTCATCGCGATCACGCAGTCGAGCATGTGATTGAAACCGCGCTCGCTGATCACGCCCTGATCCATGGCACCGTGATAGCCGGCCTTCTGCGTCACGCCGTAGTGGAAGCCCTCAATGGTGTCCTTCATGTTGGAGTGGAACGAGATTCCTTGCTTGATCATGAAGAAGTTCTGCGGCTGCTCCATCATCCATTTGACGTCAGCGGCGTAATCCTCCGGCCGGTCGCCCGTGCGTTGCCGGCGGATCGAGCCGTTGTAGACGCGCACCTTGTCGCGCACCTTGCCGCCCAGCAGTTTATAGACGGGCACGCCCGCGGCCTTGCCGGCAATATCCCACAGCGCATGCTCGATAGCGCTTACCGCCGCGCCGTACGGCTTGAAAGAGCCGCGTTGACGGATCTTCAGCATGACTCTCTCGACGTCAGTCGGGTCCTCGCCGATCAGCGCCTCGCGGAAATGCAGTACCCAGGGCTTGAGGTAGGATTTGGTGAACTCGACTTCGCCCAAGCCATGGAGGCCTTCGTCGGTTACGATGCGGACGATCGGGTGTTTGCCGATAACGGCGCAGCGGAGATCGGTGATCTTCATCTTCGTTCCTTTTCGCCTCAGCTCCAGGTGCGATCCCAGGAATACTCATCGTCCCAGTGATCCGTGGGCTGCCAGATGCCGGTGACACCCGGCTGCAGATGCTGCGAGATCACCTCGTCGACGACGTCGTCAATCCCCAGGCCCGGCTTGTCCGGAACAGTGATAAAGCCGTCCTTCACGAGCGGCTTGGGAAGGCCGGTGACGATATCGTCCCACCAGTCGACATCGACAGAGTGGTATTCGAGCGCCATGAAGTTTTCAGTCGCGGTCGCCACATGTGCCGCGGCCATTGCGGCGATTGGACTTTCTGCCATGTGGATGGCCATGGCGACACCACGGTCCTGCGCCATATCTCCGATCTTCTTGGTCTCGAGGATGCCCCCGCTGGTGAGCAGGTCTGGGTGGATAACGGAGATGCCGCCGCTCTTGAGCAGAGGCTCGAAGCCTTCCTTGAGGTATATGTCCTCACCGGTGCAGATCGGCACCGTAGTGGCGTCCTGCAGTTGTCGGTACTGCTCAGTGTACTGCCATGGGATCACATCCTCGAGCCAGGCTGGCACGTATTTTTCAATTCGCCTGGCAAGGCGAATGCCGTTCTGCACTGAGATGTGGCCGATGTGGTCTATGGCGAGCGGAATATCCATGCCGATGACCTCACGAACCTCGGCAATGTATTGCTCAAGGAAGTCGAGGCCCTTGTCGGAAAAGTGCAGGCCGGTAAACGGGTGTGGGACGTTATGCAAATCGTACGCAGCGTTGCGGAGGCGCCGCTCTTCAATGGTCTTCAGCGGGCCGCGGCCGGGGTGGTTGCGGTACCCTTCAAGTGAGCCGGCAGGAGACACGACCGCACCGGGCACATCCGCGATCTGCATCAGCCCCAGATCCATCTTGAGGAAGGTGAACCCGAGCTCCATGCGTTGCTTGAGGCGCCTGCCGGTCTCGGTGCCGCTCGGCACGGTGGCGTCGGTGTCGCAGTAGACGCGCACTTTCTCCCGAAACCGGCCGCCGAGCATCTGGTAGATGGGGACGCCATAGGCCTTGCCGGCAAGATCCCACAACGCGATTTCGACGGCCGATACGCCGCCGCCTTGCCGGCCGTGCCCGCCGAACTGCTTGATCCGGCGAAACAGTCGGTCGATGTTGCAAGGGTTCTCGCCAAGCAACCGGCTCTTCAGCATCAGCGCGTAGGTGGCGCTGGCGCCGTCGCGCACCTCGCCAAGCCCGACGATGCCCTGGTTGGTGTAAATCTTGAGCAGCGCTGAAGTGAACGGCGCGCCGACAATTTCGGCTACCCGCATGTCGGTGATCCGAAGGTCGGATGGCTTGGAATGCGTGTTCACCCGATTGAGCGCCTCGTCGGCTCCATCTGCCTCTGGCATGATTTATCCTCGTTCTGGTCGGCGGGGCTCGTCGTCGCGCATGCTGAGGCGGCGCAGAGCGTTGCTAGCTAGTCCAGCTCTATCTCGTGGTTTTGAAGGTAGTCGCGGTTCATCTCAACGCCGAGACCAGCCTTCGGCGTAAGCTTGAGGCTGCCGTTCGAAACATCGAGTGGTCTGTCGATGAGGTGATCGTATTTGCCGAGATTCCACTCCGACGTTTCGAGTTTGTAGAAGTTAGGAACGGTCATCATCACCTGCGCTCCAGCAACCACGTTGATCGGCCCTGCGGCGTCATGCGGCGAGACCGGGATGTAGTAGGCTTCGCATAGGGCCGAAATCTTCTTGAGTTCGGTAATGCCGCCGGTCCAGGTGACATCAGGCATGATGTAGTCAGCGAGCTTGTTTTCGAGCACCGGCACGAAATCCCACTTCGTGTGGCCGCGCTCGCCCCACGAGATAGCGGCACTGACCTTCTCACGGACCTGCTTGAGGGCATTGAGGCTCTCGGGCGGACAAGGCTCCTCGAACCAGTCGATCTGACCGGCTTCCTCGAGGCTCCGGCAGAGGCGAATGGCGGTGGGAACGTCGAAGCGGCCATGCGCATCGATGAGGATGTCGACATTAGAGCCCGCCGTTTCGCGGATCAGAGCCGTGAGTTCGGCGGCTTCGCGCTCATCCTTGCGGGTCATGCTGCCATCGAGGTAGCCGTCCCGCTGCTCGCGGGACTGTCCATCGGCTGTGCGGCCCTGGTGGGGGAAAGGATCGAACTTGAGCGCAGTGTGGCCGGACTCGACGATGTCTCTAATTTCGCGGACCACAGCCTCCTTGCTGGTGAATTTGGCCTGGTTGGGATGGGTGTAGAGCGCGATTTCATCGCGTACCGGTCCGCCCAACAGCTCGTAAATCGGCTTACCAAGAACTTTGCCGCGGATGTCCCAAAGGGCTATGTCGATGGCGCTTACGCATTCGACTGCGGCGCCGCGACTGCCCATATAGGTGAAGCTGCGGAATATCTTGTGCCACAGATACTCAATACGCGCCGGGTCCTCGCCTGTTACAGCGGCACCGATCTGCCGCAGGATCGTGCAGAGTGCGCGATTGGCGAGCCTTGTCGTGGTGGTGATCTCGCCCCAGCCGCTCACCCCCTCGTCGGTCGTCACTTCGACGAACAGAAACTCTCCCCAATAGGAAGCATCGGATCTGATTAGCCACGGCCGAACGCTGGTGATTTTCATCTCAACTGCCTTTACTGACGTGGTCGGGATAACGATATTCCAGACTGCGTATTCTATCCTGCCCGAGCGGCGTTACGCGCACGCATGTGTTCGAGGATGTGCCGGCCGGAACCCTCGACATGGCGTGCAATGAGTTCGGCTGCCTCGTTCGCATTTCCCGCTTTTACATGTGCGATGAGCTCACGATGCTCGCTAAGGATCGCGGCACGCCGGGCGAGCGTGAAGTTGAAGCGCCGGCTCACGGCTCGAAGCACTTCGCGATGCTTCCACCAAAGCTCGGCGGCATGGCGGTTGTAGTGCTTTTGGTACATTACGGTGTGAAAGGCGGTGTCCAACTCGCTATGTCTCAACGTGTCGGCGAAGTCGTTTTCTTCAATCAGGCCTTGGATGCGTTCGAGTTCAGCAATGTCCTCGACGGTGGCCATATTCACGAACCATCGCGTCAGTGCCGGCTCGATCAAGACTCCGATCTCGTAGATGTCCCGAACAAAATCCTGATCTATGGGCCGCACGCGTGCTCCGCGGTTGGGAACGAGGGTGACAAAGCCTTCCCCGCGCAACAGTTGCAGAGCCTCGCGCACCGGGTTGGTTGAGGTGCCGTGGCGCCGGGCGAGATCGGTGACCACAAGCCGCTCGTTGGCAGCCAGCCGCCCTTCGATGATGTCTTCCCTGATCAGTTGATACAGCGAGGCGCCCTCGCTGGAGGCCCCGAGAGCGTCGATCCCTTCGGGGGGCTTTGCTTTAAAATCGCTTGTTTCGGCCAAGGCTGTCCCCAATCAATACACACATTGATCTCGTTATCACGCGAGATTGCTATAGACAATGTACGATTTGTCTAGTTGACAGGCAATTCGCGATCTGAAAATGTATAAAAATATCGAAGGGATACATTGGCTGAAAGCGTCCCGCGGCCGATGAGCAAAGACCGCTCGCCTCGATGCAGAGCGGCATGGGAGAACCTGGAGGATACCTTATGACGAGGATTTCACTCGGCGGTGCCGTCCTGCGCGGCACTGTCTCCACTGCTTTGATGGTATCGCTGATGTCCGCGTCGGCGCTGGGTGCGCCGGTCGACTTGAGCAAGTGGTCGCCGGAATATGTCCGCTCCATTGCCGGCACGCAGGATTTTGACACGGCGGGCGATTGCGCCAAGGTCACGCCGCTCGACTACAAGGGGCGACTGACTTTCTGGTATCAGGGCGTGTTCGAGGGCGACCCCGACCTCCTGCGCCAGTATTACAAGGAGTTCTTCGAGACCTTCCGCAAAACCTATCCAAACATCCAGCTTGAGGAACAAGCCCTCACCTATAACGACCTTCTGGACAAGTTCCGGACCGCGCTCTTGGGTAATGCAGCGCCCATGGCGGTCCGCCTGCAAATCCTGGGTGGCACCGAGTTCGCCTCAAAGGGCTATCTGCAGCCGCTCAAACCCGAGGATGTTGGGTATTCGACCGAGGACTTCTGGCCCGGCGCAATGAAGGCCGTGACCTGGGAGGATGTGACCTACGGCATTCCAACCAACAACGAGACGATGGCGTTCATCTGGAACGCCGACATCTTCAAGCGTGCAGGCCTGGATCCGGACAAGGCTCCGGCAACCTGGGACGACGTCGTCAAGTATTCCAAGCAGATCCACGACAAGCTCGGCATTGCCGGTTACGGCCTCGTGGCTCGCAAGAATGCCGGCAATACGCCGTATCGCTTCATGCCGCAGCTGTGGGCCTATGGCGGAGGCGTCTTCGACGAAGCTACCGCGAGCCCGACCTATAAGCAGGTCGAGCTCAATAGCCCGCAGAGCAAGGCGGCGCTGCAAGCCTCGTACGATATGTATGTTCGCGACAAGTCGGTTCCGGTTTCGGCGCTCACCAACCAGCAGGCCGACAACCAGCCCCTCTTCCTCGGTGGCCAGCTCGGCATGATGATCTCGCACCCGTCCGACTACAACGTTATGCTCGACCTGCAGAAAAAGGCGACGGCTACCGACAAGGACAAGGCGCAGACCGTCATCGACAACATGCGTTACGGCCTGATTCCGACTGGCCCCGACGGCAAGCGTGCTGTCGTGTTTGGCGGCTCGAACATTCACATCCTGAAGCCCGAATATGTCGAGGGCGGCAAGGTAGACGAGCCGGCCGCAAAGGCTATCATCTGCATGTGGACGAGCCCTGAATGGTCGCTGAAGATGGCCTATGCCGGCTCGAACCCGGGAAACCTTAACGGCTTCAAGACCAAATGGATGAAGGAGCGTCTGGAGAACATCAAGTTCCTTGATGTCACGACCTCGATGCTGCCATACGGCATCCCGTTCCCGGCGCTGCCGCAGTCCCCCGAGATCATGAATATCATCGTCCCGGACATGCTGCAGAATGCCCTGACCGGAGCCATGACCGTCGACCAAGCAGCGGACGACGCGGCCAAGAAGGTAAAAGACCTGATGGACGGCGGACTCTAGACCAAGCCTGACCACGATCTGACCGGCTGCGCCAAGAGTGCGGCCGGTTGTTCCGAAGAATAAGGGCACGCCACGGTGACGATCTTGATCGGCAAGGCAGAGGCTAGCCGGAGACTGCAACCCGATAGGTCCGGTGTGCTGCGAAAGATTTGGGAGCATCGCGCCGACTACGCGTACGTGCTCCCTGCGATCGCCGTGATGCTCATCGTCATAGCCTATCCGATTTACTACACGATCGAGCTGTCGTTCTTTAATACGCCGCCTGGCCTGCAGCTCCGGGACAAGATTTTCATCGGCCTCGGCAACTACACCGCCATCCTCACAAGTCCGGTGTTCTGGAAGGTCACCTCGAACACTCTGATCTGGACATTGGGATCCACTTTCATCTCATTTGTCCTGGGGTTTGCCTGCGCCCTGGCGCTTCATCGCGACTTTGTCGGCCGCGGCATCCTGCGGGCGATCCTGATCATTCCCTGGGTCATCAGCGCGGTCGCCGCGTCCTATATCTGGAAGTGGATCTACCATTCAGACTTTGGGATTATCGGCGCGGTGCTGGTCGGCCTCGGATTGGCCGACAGGCCGCCGAATTTCATCGACAGCGTCAGCACAGTGCTGCCCTCCCTGATCGTCGTCAATATCTGGCGGGAGTTTCCGTTTGCCATGATCATGATGATGGCTGGCCTGCAGACGGTTCCCGATCAGTTGCTGCGCGCCGCAAGAGTCGACGGAGCCAATGCATGGCAGCGGTTTTGGCACGTCACCTTCCCGCATTTGAGAAACGTCTCGACGGTGACGATCCTTCTGCTGGCAGTGGCCAACTTCAATTCATTCATCATCCCCTGGATCATGACCGGCGGCGGGCCGTCGAACGCATCGCATATCTGGATCACTCACATCTATGAGCTCGCCTTCGGCCGCCAGCGCTGGGGGGTGGCATCGGCCTATTCGGTGCTGCTGTTCCTGATCCTGATGTCGCTCGGCTACTTCTACGTCCGTGCTCTAAGCGGCAACGAGCGGAAGGATGGGACCGCATGAACACGATTGCCGAGACTGCTCCTCGAGGCCAGGCCCGTCGCCGTATGCGCATCGACGGATGGCGGTGGGGCGGACGCATCTTCCTCGCGTTCATGCTGCTTTACACCGCGTTGCCGATGGTCTGGATGCTGATCACCTCGATCAAGTCCGGCTTCGCGGCCATGCAATTCCCGCCGCAATGGTGGCCTGACCAACCCACCCTTGACAGCTACCAGAAGCTGCTCGATCCGCAAAACAGCGTCGGCCAGGACTTCCTTCGTTTCTTCTGGAACAGCCTTTTCGTCTCCACTGCCACGACCATCCTTTCGGTGATCGTGGCGGTTCCTGCGGCCTACGCGTTTTCGCGCTTCACCTTCCCGGGCCGGAACTTTCTGTTCTTCGCCGTCTTGCTTCGCAATATGTTTCCGGCTGTGATCTTTCTCGTGCCGCTCTTCATCCTGATGCGCGCGATCGGGCTGGTGAACACGCATGGATCGCTCATTCTCACCTACCTCACATTCGGCCTGCCGCTGGCAATCTGGCTCCTCAAGGGCTTCTACGACAACATCCCGGTGCAGCTCGAGCAGGCGGCGCGCATCGACGGAGCGACGCGGTTCCAGGCCTTTGTCCTGATCGTGATGCCGCTCTCGGCGCCAGGAATCATCGCCACGGCGATCTATTCCTTCATCGGCGCGTGGAACGAGTACATCTACGCCTACACGTTCCTCTCCAAGAACGACCAGTTGACACTGCCGGTCGGTATCCAGCGCTTCTTCTCGGAAAATACGACGGACTTTCCGGGCCTGATGGCGGCCAGCTTTATGATGAGCGTGCCCGTCGTGGTCCTGTTCCTCGTCCTGCAACGATACTTCGTACGCGCCCTGACAGAAGGCGCCGTTAAGCACTAGGGAGTTGCCGGTGGCCCACGTGGTCCTCAAAGATCTTGTCAAGACCTATGGCAGCTTCAAAGCTGTCAACGATGTTTCGCTGACGGTCAATGACGGCGAATTCGTTGCGCTCGTCGGCCCTTCAGGCTGCGGCAAAACAACCACGCTCAATCTTGTAGCGGGGCTGATCCCCATCACATCGGGCGACATCGTCATCGGGGACCGGGTGGTCAACGACCTCGACCCCAAGGACCGGGACATCGCAATGGTGTTCCAGAATTACGCGCTCTATCCGCAAAAATCGGTCTATAAAAACCTGGCGTTCCCGCTGCAGATGCGCAAACTGCCAAGGGACGAGATCGACAGGAAGGTCAAGGAAGCAGCGCGAGTGCTCGACATGACGCAACTGCTCGAGCGCAAGCCGCGCGAACTTTCGGGCGGGCAACAGCAGCGTGTGGCCTTGGGCCGCGCCCTCGTTCGAGATCCGGCGGTATTCCTGATGGACGAACCACTCTCCAACCTCGACGCGAAGCTGCGCGTGCAGATGCGGTCGGAGATCAAGCGCTTCCACCAGGACCTCAAGGCAACGATCATCTATGTGACGCACGACCAACTCGAAGCTGTGACCATGGCCGACAGGATGGCGGTGATGAACGGCGGCTACCTGCAGCAATACGATTCACCGGCGCAGGTCTTTGCCCATCCGGTGAACATGTTCGTCGCCAGCTTCATCGGCAGCCCGGCGATGAGCCTTGTTCCGCTGGAGGCATCAACGGCAAGCGGCAATACAGTGTTGACCAGCGCGGAGGGCTGGCGCCTCGAGCTCTCGCCACACAACGCCCAGAAGGTCGCGAGGGCAACCACCAAGAAAGTCGTGCTCGGCGCACGTCACTCGACGATCAAGCTGCATAAGAGTGCGGTGCCAGGAAGCATTCCTGCCAAGGCCTACACGGTGGAGCCGACCGGCGACGTCACCTTCGTACAGGCGTTCCTGTCTGGCGCCATCGTCAACGTCAGCGTGCCGCCGACCATTGCCGTTGCGCCCGACGAGCCGATTTGGCTCGAGTTTGACCAGGAGCGGATGCATCTGTTCGACGGCGAAACAGAAATGGCCCTCAAGGCCAACTGAGACAGAGCCGATGCGTCTGGAACGAGGGTGGGGATGACTACGAAGCTTAAAATCACCGCGATCAAGCCCTATCCAGTATGGGTAGGAACGCGCAACCAGATGCTCGTCAAGGTCGAGACCGACAACGGCATCTTCGGATGGGGCGAGAGCGGCTTGAGCGGTCGCGAGAAGGCCGTGGCCGGCGCGATCGAGCACTATCGCGAGTTTCTCATCGGCCGCGACCCGATGCAGATTGGTCGGATCTGGCAAGAAGTTTATCGCAGCCAATACTTCGAAGGCGGGCGCGTTCTGCAGGCGGCAATTTCCGCCATCGACATTGCCCTTCATGACATCAAGGGCAAGGCGCTGGGGGTGCCGGCCTACGATCTGTTGGGCGGCAAGCAGCGCGACCGCATTCCTACCTTCGCCTCGACCGGTGACGAGGCCGAGGGCGATGTTGCCATCGAACGAGCCCGCGAACTACGCGCACAGGGGTGGCAGACGATCCGCTTCTTTCCCATCGGGCAAAACAGCAAGGACATCTTTGAGCCGCGCGAATCGATCGGCGCTACAGCAAGCATGCTGAACAAGGCGCGCGAGGCGCTGGGCGACGACGTCGTCCTCGGCATCGACTATCATCATCGGCTTTCGGTGGCAGAGGCGGCGAGCTTCTGCAACAAGCTCGGCCGTGGCGTGCTTGATTTCCTCGAGGAGCCGATACGAGACGAGACACCGGAGGCCTACGAATCCCTGCGCACGATGACCGACATCCCGTTTGCCATCGGCGAGGAATTTGCCAGCAAGTGGCAGTTCCTGCCCTACATCGAGCGCGGCATCCATCAGTTCAACCGGCTCGATGTTTGCAATGTTGGCGGGCTCACTGAAGCGATGAAGGTAGCTGGCTGGAGCGAGGCGCACTATGTGGACCTGATGCCGCACAATCCCCTTGGCCCAATCTGCACGGCCGCGACCATCCATCTCGCCGCCGCGGTGCCGAATTTCGCCTGGCTCGAGACCAGGGTGCCCGAAACAAAGCTGGGCTTCGACAATTCCGACTTCTTCCCCGTGCAACCACGGCTCGACGGCCCCGACTATCCGGTCAGCGATCTGCCGGGGCTCGGCGTCGAGGTCAACGAAGAGGCGGTCAAGGCCGAGAGCTTTCGTTTCTGGGAAGCGCCTCACCTGAAGCGCCGCGACGGTTCTGTTACGAACTGGTAGTTCATCCACCGGAGTCTAAAATGACCCATACTCCCGACATTACGCGACCGCCCAAAGAGCTGATCGACGCACTGAAGGAAATCGGCGCCGCGACGGTTGCCGGCACGCTTGGCCACATGGGCTTCCGCAATCCGCACATGGTCGGTCCCGTGCCGCAGAACCGCGGGAAGTCGATTGTCGGGCCGGCGCTGACTCTCCAGTTCATGCCGCAGCGGCCGGACCTCTTCACCGAGGGAGAATATGCCGATCCGGAGACGCAGTTGCACAGGCACGTGCTCTATCACGCGCAGGAGGGCGATGTGGTCGTGGTCGACGCGCGCGGCGACATGAGCTCGGGTGTCTTTGGCGATATGATGTCGACGTATTTTAAAGGCAGAGGCGGCGCTGGCATCGTAATCGACGGGTGCATGCGCGATCGGCCCAATGTCGACAAGCTAGATCTCCCCCTATGGCTGCGTGGCTGGACTCCCAACTACCATGTGCAGACCAGCATCTATCCCAATGCCGTCAACGTTCCGATTGCCTGCGGCGGTGTCACGGTCATCCCCGGAGACATCATCGTCGCCGACGACGACGGGGTGGTGGTGCTTCCAGTCGCAATGGCCTCGAAGGTAATCGAAGAGTCGCAAAAGCATCACGATTGGGAGGAGTTCTCCCGAGTGAAGCTTATGGAGGGCGGGTCGTTACAGCGCTACTATCCGCTGCATGACGATGCCCGCGGAGAGTACGAAGAGTGGCGCAAAACAAACCGCTTGGAGAACCGAAGTTAGCCTAACCTCTTCGAGGGTGGCATCAGCGACGGCGGCTTCCGTATCGACGGCGGTGTTCGCTGCCGTTTCCGCCGCAATTGAGCCAAAGCGCGGCGCGCACTTGCGGCATCCGCCCGGAAGACCTCAACATTGCGGAGACGGGCATTCCGGCCCCACCAGAGGGTGATTGCTCAGGCATAAGGTGTGCCTGCCAGAGCAGCGTTCAGGCCGGTAGTTCCCTTATCTACAGCGGCGAGAAAGACGGCTTTTGCTTCCTCTGTATCTTGCCTCTGCCGAAAGGTCCGGTGAGCCTGGATAAAGCCCACGGTCCACGTCGCCAGGAGAATACCGGCCGCCAGATGGGCATCAGGATCATCAGGTTTTCGGCCGACGCCTTCGGATAGCGCCACCGCGACGACGTGGGCGATCTCGTCGCGAATTGCCCTCGCCCGAGCCTTGAGGGTGTCGCTGGCCTCGATCGTCTCGATGAAGCTTTGGCTCCTAGCAGTAAATCGGAGGTAAGGGCTCTCCTCCGCAACCAGATGATGAGCGAGCAGACGTAACGTCTCGATCGGAGAGACGCTGGGATGGCGCTGCCGCAGAGCTTCGCGCAGCATCTCGCGACCCTCCTCGTCGCGATCGAAGAACATGTCCTCCTTGCGGGGAAAGTGATTGAACACCGTCATCCGTCCGACATCGGCGGCTGCCGCGATCTCATCGACCGTCACATGATCGAAGCCCCGCTCCAGGAAGAGGCGCGTGGCGACGTTGGAGATGCCTTGTCGCGTGGCGAGGCGCTTACGGGATCGCCGGTCCGGTGGCATTGAGTCCGATGGCATTGACATGTTGTCTCTGATTGCGCATTTATTTATGTACTGAGTACATATTGATATCCAGTATATGGAATGTGAGATGGAAAAACAAGTTGATGTTGTTGTTGTGGGCGCAGGACCGGTCGGACTCCTGACCGCCATCGAGCTGACTTTGTCAGGCGTGCGCGTCCTCGTGCTGGAGCGTCTGGCGTCGGCCAGTATGGCCATGAAGGCAATGTCGCTCGGGCCGCTTGGAAGCGAGGCACTCCAGCGTCGTGGGATGGCTGCGGCCATCGCCGCCGCGGAAGCGCAGAGCCTCGCGGCGATGAAGCAGTTCGCCGAGCAGGCCGGGGCGGAGCTGCGTGGCCGGTCGTCCAAATTCAGCGGTCATTTCGCTGGCCTGCCTCTTATCCGAAAGGACGCGCAGAAAGAGCCGGAACGGCGTGCTCACGCAGTGGATCAACCTAGCCTCGAAGCCATGCTGGCCGATCGCGCCCGCGCTCTTGGGATCGAGGTGCGCCGCGCCTTTGACGTTACCGGCTTCGTGCAGCAGGCGGACGGCATTGACGTGGAGTTGAGAGCTCCGACAGGCGCAGGCCAAATCGGCTGCTCCTACCTCGTTGGATGCGACGGCGGGCGTAGCCTCATCCGCAAGATGGCCGGCTTTGAGTTCCCCGGCACAGCCCCAAGCCTGACGTTCTACCAGGCCGTCGCCGAGATCGATCATCCCGAACGCCTGCTGCCGATTGGCTGGAATCGCACATCGGGTGGCGTATTTTCCTACTGGCCCTTCCCCGGTCGACTGTTCATGCTCGACTTCAGCGGTCCGCCTGAAGATCGGCAAGCGCCGGTCACAGCTGAGGAGATCGAAGCCGTACTGCGCCGCATCAGCGGCACGGATGTCCGCGTGAAAGCGCTCGAAAGCGGCAGCCGATGGACTGACAACACCCGGCTTGCCGATAGCTACCGCCGCGGCAGGGTGCTGCTTGCCGGCGATGCGGCGCATGTCCATTCGCCGTTTGGTGGTCAGGGCTTGAGCCTCGGGCTGGTGGATGCTGCAAATCTCGGCTGGAAGCTCGCGGCGGTCATTCGCGGCGACATGCCGGAAAGCCTGCTCGATACCTACACGGCCGAGCGGCGACCCGTCGCCGAAGCCGTTCTAGCCAACACCCGTGCCCAGGTCGCCATCCTGCGGCCCGATCCACAGGCGGGTGCGATGCGGGACATCGTGGCGAACCTCATGCAATTCGACAACGTCAACCGGTTCATCGGCGAGATGATGAGCGGCCTTTCCACCCGCTACGATCTCGGCTCGGAGCTGGACGAGGTCGGGCGGCTGATCGGCGACAGGTCGATTAGCGACGGCGATGCCGCCGTCTCGCTCTATGATCTGATGCAGGATGGCATGGGCGTTCTTCTCGACGCCTCGCCTGAGCGGACGGCGTCCAGGCTCGTTGCAGCCAGCAAGCAGAGGATACGTTGCGTCGCCGTCGATCGGGGCCCCTCGATGCTGATCCGTCCCGACGCTTGCATTGCTTGGATCGGCGAAGAGAACAATACGGACGGATTGGAGGAAACGCTCGGTGGCTGGTTCACGCCAACGCGAGATGATGGGTCTATGCAGCGATCCGGACAGTGATCATTTCTGCCGCAGTTCGAGGTTCGAGTGGGGCTGGCCGAGCCGCATTTTCGGGCAAGATGGCGATCTCGCCGATCCCCGGCACGATATCCCTGGTCTCCTGAGGACGTTATCTTTGCTGGCTGAGAGGTGTCGATGCCGGCGCCTCTATCTTCAGGAACGGGCTTCCGGTTCAAGCCAACGCATTTCTGAGCGCGCTGACGAACATGTCAAGGTCACTCTTCAGCATATATATATGCGGCGAAACCCGCAGACCTTCGACATGCTCGACTTGGCGATATTTCGTGTGGATTTGGTATTTCTCTCGAAGAGTGTTCTCCAGTTTTTTCATGTCGGTGTTGTCGATTGAAAACAGGCATATTGCACCTAGGCTCTCAGTGTCGGTCCGCGTGTGAAGCCTGAAGCCGGGAATGTCGCGAGCCTGACCGACCCAGTGTCGAGTGAGTTCGCGCAGTCGGACGTGCATCCTGTCTGCGCCGATTTCCCGATGGAATTGGATCGCCGGTTTAATTCCGGCCTGAATTGCGGAATTATAGGTACCCAGATTCCAGTGATCGAACTTGTCTATGTTCATTGCGGGTTGGTCGAAGGGCGCCAGCAGAGGCCAAGTTCGGTCGATCTGGCGTCGGTTGACGATCAGCATTCCGTTGCCGACAGGTGCGCCGAGCCATTTGTGAAGGCTCGTGATAAAGAAATCGCAATCCAGTTGCCGAAAACTGACCGGCATTTGAGCGAACGTCTGGGCGCCATCGACTATCGTGATGATGTTGCGCTCCCGCGCGATCCGGCAGAGTCGCTCGATGGGAAGAACGCGTCCATTCCAGTGATACATATGCGTCAGTTGCAGGACGCAAGTCCGGGGCGTCATCGCTTCCACATAGGCATCAATGATATCCTCGTCGCTGTCCATGATATCGAAGGCGCAGTTCACGACCTCGATTCCGTCGCGGTGATGCCGTTGCAGCCATCCGGCACGGACGCTCGGATAGTCCCAGTTCGAGATCAACACCTGGTCGCCCTTGGTCAGCGGTATTCCAAAAATCGCCGCTGAAAGTCCTTCCGAGGAATTCCGGTTGAGCGCAATCTCGTCTGGCGTGCAATCTATCAACTCGGCCAAATCACGCTTGATACCGGGCAGCGCAGCATCGAGGTTGCTCCACATGTTATAGTCAGGATTGCGGCTGATGAAGCGATAGGCGTCAATCGTGGCCTCCTGTACCGCTATCGTTGGCGGGCTGACGGCAGCGTTGTTCAAATTCAGGAGCGGTTCCTGGGCAGGGTATTGGGCGCGGACGCGCTCCCACAATTCCTCGCCCTTGGTTTCGGCCTTCAGATCTGGAGCAAAGAGGTTCATGAAAGCTATTCCTTTTCGGGCAGTTCATTGACCCCTCGATGCTAGGCGGACCGAGCCGGCGTAATCCGCCTATCCTGCATCCCCACGCAGAACTTAATACCGAATGTCGATGATTGCCAAAACGATGCAACACCATGTCGTCACTCTGCGTGCCGCGCCAAAATTTAAGCAGCAATTCAAAGCATTACAGCGCCGACGCTAGAACGTCCGGAAATTCGTTCCCCTATCCGAGGGCCTTTACATGCCGGAAATTTCGCATTCTCGTCCGCTAGGGCGGCGTGTCTTACCTTGAGGACACCGGCTTGCGGCACGCCATGGTCGAATGCCTGCGAGCCATTCCACCTTCAGAAGTCGGCGACTTTGCCCCAGGCCGATCTCTGGAACCGCTCCGGGTGATAAGGCCGGGGATCGACGATCGGCGTGTCACCGGTGGCGATATCGGCGATCAGATGACCGGCGCCGGGACCGATTCCGAAGCCGTGGCCGCTGAAACCGGCGGCGAGAATGAAGCCTGGAACGGTGGTGATCTCACCGATTCCCGGCACCCCATCGGGGGTGCTATCCACATAACCGGCCCAGACGGCACTGACATTTGTGTTCCTCAGGGCAGGCAGGAGTTCAAGCGCGCGCGAATGGGTAAGCCGAATTGTTCTTTGGTCGACCTTCGGATCGAGGATGCGCATTCGTTCCATCGGAGTGGGTGCGTCCAATCGCCATCGCGCCAGGGTTTCGTGCCCAGACCTGAATCCCTCCAATCCGCCTAGCGCGAGGCTTCTCCAACGCCGGACGAACATTGGCAGAAATTGAGGCGCGTAACGGAATTGCTGCGGCGTCAAGTCGACACGCCCGCCACCACTGATCGCCAATGTGTAGCCGCCATCGCCGCGACGCGTAACGGAGACCGCAGATGTGTGCAGCGCGTCCGGCAGGCCGCTTGCTCCTGGGGACACGGAGAGGATCGAGGAGCGCACCGAGGCTTGCGGAAACCGAATGCCGAGCTGGCGGCAGAAGGAGGAGGCCCAGGCGCCGCCGGCAAGGATCGCGATTTTCGTGCGGATCGTGCCATGTTCCGTGACGACGCCCGAGAGCCTGCCGCCTTCGATGTCGATGCCGCGGGCCGCACAGGACTGATGCACCGTGCCGCCGAGTGTCAGAATCGCACGTGCAACGGCCGGCGCAGCACTCGCCGGATCGGCGATGCCGTCGGTCGGTGAAAACACCCCGCCCTTCCATGAGGCGCCGGTGGCACGCCCGCGTTCGGTCGCTTCGGCGCTGCTCAGCATGTGCGTCGTGACGCCGACCGAGCGGGCGAAATCGCGCCAGCGTGCCCAGCCGGACAGTTCATCGTCGCTATTGCTGAGATAGAAGAGACCGCAGCGACGGAAGCCCGTATCCTCACCGGTCTCAGTGGCGAAGCGCTCCCACAAATCGAGGCTCTTCGTCGACATCGGCAGTTCGCGGGCGTCGCGGTTCTGCTGGCGGCACCAGCCCCAGTTGCGGCTCGATTGTTCGGCGCCGATGAGGCCCTTCTCGACGAGGGCGACCTTCAATCCGCGCCGGGTGAGATAATAGGCCGCAAAAACGCCGACGATGCCGCCGCCGATTACCACCACATCGGCGGTGGAAGGAAGTTCCGGCGTGGTGGCGACGCGATTGAGCGGTGCGGGCATGGGACAGTCTCCGTTTCAGGCGTAGTCTAGCGGATCCAAAGCTACGGCTTTGCTGGAGATCGGTTGGTGACAGCAGAAGATTCCGTCTTGGCAGGATGCCAGCAGCGGTTTGTGCTTCGGCCTGTCCCGCAACGCGGTCGACACGTCTGACTTATGTGTTAAGGTCGATGTCGGGAATACGGCAGCATAATCTGCTGCGTCATTGGCGATCTCGAGCAAGTGAGGGCCGTGTGAGATGAAACTCGACCGGATCGACGTAAAAATTCTCTACGAACTGCAGAAGAATGGCCGCGTCACCAATGTGGAGCTCGCCGAACTGGTCAATCTGTCGCCTAGCCCCTGCTTGATGCGGGTGAAGAAGCTGCAGTCGGAAGGCTATATCGAAGGCTATTCGGCCCAGATCAACGTCAGCAAACTCGGGCAGACGCTGACGGTGTTTACCGAGATCACCCTGAAGAACCACCGGCAAATCGACTTCGCCCGCTTCCTGGCGGCGATCGAGAAGGTCGATCAGGTGATCGAATGTCATCTGGTTTCGGGCGGCTACGATTATCTGCTGAAATTCGTCACCGCCGGCATCGACGAATATCAGACGATCATGGAGCGGCTTACCGACCTGGACGTCGGTATCGATAAGTATTTCAGCTTCGTCGTCCTGAAATCGCCGATCGTCAAAGCCCACATGCCGCTTACCACCTTGTTTCCGCTTTAGCCGGCGAGAAGGACCGCGGCCGGGCCCCGCTCCTGATCCGCAAACTCCCCTTGGCCGAGCGTCCCAACGCAATCTCTCAGGGTTCCAGACCGACCTCACCCGTTGCATCTCTCCGATCTAATCGGTCCTGCGCAGATGCCGATTCTCTGTCGCAGGTTGTTCTCCCTATAATTAAAGCTTCATACTGGTTGGAAGGACTTGCGACAGAATTTCGGGCTTTCTTTCCGAAGCCATATTCGCTGCCACTTGCAGATCTTGTGCCGTGGAGCCCAGGCTTTTCAACATGACCTGCCCGGGTGCGCGCCGGGTCTGGCAAGCGTCTTGCTTGTGGTTTCGAGGAGGGCAGCGCGGTAACACCTGGAAGCGGCGGTCAGTGCCGGCAATAGGCCCGCACCAGTTCCGGATCCTGCTGGAGCCCATCGAGCCAGGCCGGATCGAGCGTCGGCACCGACGAGAAGAGCAGCTGCGAATAGGGATGTTGCGGCGTCTTCACTGTCGAGGATGTGATTTCCTCGACCTTACGGCCTCCATACATCACGACGATCTCGTCGCAGATCGCCTCCACCACCGAGAGGTCGTGGCTGATGAAGATATAGGAGAGGCCGAGTTCGCGCTGCAATTCCTTGAGCAGGTCGATGACCGCTGCGGCGACCACCGTGTCGAGCGCCGAGGTGATCTCGTCGCAGAGGATCAGCTTCGGATCGGCGGCGAGCGCCCGGGCGAAGTTGACGCGCTGTTTCTGTCCGCCCGAGAGCTCTCCCGGCCGGTGATGACGCAGATTGCGAGGCAGGCGCACCATGTCGAGCAGTTGATCGATCCGGGCGTTCCGCATCTTTCGATCCATGCCGTGGTAAAAGACCAAGGGCCTGTCGAGGATCTCCTCAACCGATTTCGCCGGGTTGAGTGCGGTATCGGCATATTGGAAAACGATCTGCATCTCGCGCAACTGGTCGCGCGAGCGCTCGCGAGCGCTGCGACGCAGTTCCGTGCCGTCGAAGACGATCTTGCCGACCGCGGCCGGCAGGATGCCGGCGATGGTGCGGGCGAGCGTCGACTTGCCGCAACCGGATTCTCCGATGATGCCGAGATTACGGCCTTTTTCCACCTTCAGGCTCACGTGCTCGACCGCGCGAACGAGCGGCAGGCCGTCAGCCTGACGCTGTCCATAGCCGGCTACGAGATCTTCGATCCTCAGCAGTGGAGCCGTCGCGGGTTCGGCGGGGCCAGCTGCGCCGCGCGGTTTCGGTTCGAAGGCTGCAAGCAGCTCCCTGGTATAGGGGTGCTTCGCGTTGTTGAGGATCTCTTCGGTGGTGCCGGTTTCCTGGGTCTCTCCGCCTTTCAAGACCACGATGCGGTCGGCGATCTGCGCGACGACGGCAAGGTCGTGCGAGACATAAACGCCTGATATGCCGCCCTTCTTCATCACCGACTTGAAAGCACGCAGCACTTCGATCTGGGTCGTCACGTCGAGCGCCGTCGTCGGCTCGTCAAAGATGACGAGGGTCGGGTCGCCGATCAGCGCCATGGCGGCGGCCAGACGCTGCAGCTGGCCACCGGAAACCTGATGCGGATAACGGCTGCCGATCGTCTCGGGTTCCGGCAGCGACAGCGCCCGGAAGAGCTCGACTGCCCGGGCACGCGCATCGTCCGGCGACATCAGCTGATGAATACGCGTGACTTCGATCACCTGGTCCATGATCGATGTGGCGGGATTGAAGGCGGCGGCCGCCGATTGCGGGACATAGGCGACTTCGGTGCCGCGCACCTTGGCGCGCTGCTTCTCGCTGAGCCTGACCATGTCCTTGCCGCCGACCGAAACGCTGCCGCCGGAGATGCGACAGCCCGCGCGGGTATGGCCCATGAGGGTCAGGGCGATCGTTGTCTTGCCCGAGCCGCTCTCCCCGATCAGCGCGACGATCTCGCCCTCGGCAACATCGAGGCTGACACCCTTGATGATCTCGACGCGGCGACCGGAATCGGTGGTGGCCTCGACCTTCAGGTCACGGATTTCTATGAAATTGCTCATGACGTGCTCCGGTCGCGAATTTTCTGCGGCAGATTGTCTATCAGCAGGTTGACGCTGATCGTCAGGCTGGCGATGGCAAGCGAGGGAAACATCACCGCCGGCGCACCAAACGGCAGGCCGCCGATATTCTCGCGCACCAGCGCACCCCAATCGGCATAGGGCGGCTGGACGCCAAGGCCGAGGAAGGAAAGCCCGGAGAGCAGCAAAACGATGAAGACGAAGCGGATGCCGAGATCGGCAAGAACCGGCCCGACGATGTTGGGCAGGATTTCCGAGCGAATGAGATAGAGGGTGCTTTCGCCACGGATGCGCGCGACCGTGATAAAATCCATCGCATTGATGTTGACGGCGAGCGCCCGGGCGAAGCGGTAGGCGCCGGGGATGTAGATGACCGACAGCGTCATTATCAGAACAGGGACCGAGGAGCCGACGGCAGCGACAACCACCAGACCGAACAGCTTGCTCGGGATGGAGTTGAGAGCGTCGAGGAAGCGGCTGAGGATCGTGTCCAGCCAGCCGCCGGCGACCGCTGCGATCATGCCGAGCACGACGCCGCTGAAGCAGGCGATCGTCACCGCCGCTAGCGAGATGCCGACCGTATAGCGCGCGCCCATCAGAATTCGCGAGAGCATGTCGCGGCCGAGATAATCGGAGCCGAACCAGAGTTCCCGGCTCATCGGGCCGAAATAGTCGAGATCGACGATCTCGCCGACGGGGTAGGGGATTATCAACGGCGCAAAGATCGCGACGAGCGCCCACGCGAGGATGATGGTAAGGCCGATCGCGCCGACGATGTTGAAGCGATAGCCAAACCGGGTTCCGGACAGCCGGCCGGAAGCGGTTTCGGAACGGGTCATGGTCATCGGAGCCTCGGGTTGGAAAGGATGGCGATGATATCGGCGATGGTGATCAGCAGCAGGTAGCCAAGGCAGAAGATCATCGCGCAGCTCTGGATCAGCGGCAGGTCGCGGGTGGCGACGGCATCCAGCATCAGCTTGGCGATACCGGGGTAGTTGAAAATGGTCTCGACGATGATGACGCCTCCGAGCAGATAGGACAGCGAAAGCGCAACGGCATTGACGATCGGGCCGAGCGCATTGGGCAGTGCATGGCGAAACACAATGCGCGGCCGGGAGGCGCCTTTGAGCAATGCCATCTCGACATAGGGCGTGTTGAGCGTCTCGATAACAGCTGCGCGCGTCATGCGGATCATCTGGGCCGAGACGACGAAGGTGAGGGTGATCACCGGCATGGCATAGACGCGCAACAGGTCGGTCATACTATGGACCTCATTGGCGAAAGAAAGCGCCGGCAGCCATTTCAGGTAGACGGCGAAGATGAGCGCGGCGGAGGTCGCGACCATGAACTCCGGTACGGAGATGACGCCGATCGTGATCACCGTGACAATCCGATCGTAAAGGGTGCCGCGCAGCATCGCCGCAGTGATCCCGAGCGTGAGCGCGATCGGCACGGAGAAAAGCGCGGTGACGCCGGCAAGTTTCAGCGTGTTGACGAAGCGACCGGCAATGAGAGCGGCGATCGGCATTTCGTTGGCATAGGAGGTGCCGAGGTCGCCCTGCAGCAGCCCGACTAACCAGCGCAGGAAACGAAAGAGCGCTGGTTCGTCGAGATGCATGGCCTTGCGCAGGCCTTCGACAGCTTCCGGCGTGGCGGCTTGGCCGAGCAGGATCGTCGCCGTATCTCCGGGCAACAGCGTCGTCGCGAAGAAGACGGCAAAGGAGACGATCACCAGGGTGATCAAGGCGACGAACAATCTGCTCAGTACAAGGGATAAGACCTGGCTATTCACGGGCGTCTTCCCTTTGTGCGTTCGAGTTGAGTTCCACCAATGCAGATGGAAGAGCCGGGGCGCGGCTGCAGCCCCGGTCTCCTTTGCTTTATCAGGCTTCAAGCCAGACATATTCCGCGAAGGCGTATCCCATCTGGCCGCCGAGCGGGTTGGCTTCCAGGCCCTTGAGCTTGGCCGTCGTGGCATCGACGTTCGAGATATAGGCCGGAATGATAGTGCCGGCTTCCTGGGCGATCATGCTCTGCATCTCGTTGTAGATCGCTTTGCGCTTCTCTTGATCGAGAGACCCGCGCGCCTCGATCAGCATCTTGTCGAACTTCTCCGACTTGTACTGGCTTTCGTTCCACGGAGCGTCCGAGGTATAGAGCAGGGAGAAGAGGATATCAGGGGTCGGTCGCGGGTTGATATTGCCGAAGTGGATCGGCGCCTTGAGCCAGTAATTGTCCCAGTAACCATCAGATGGCACTCGCTGGACATCGAGCTTCATGCCGATTTCGGCGCCGGCGGCCTGGATGATCATGGCCATGTCGATCGACGAGCTCGCCGCATCGGAAGCGATGATCGGAATGGATTGGCCGAGGACGCCGGCCTTATCGAAGTGGAACTTCGCCTTCTCAGGATCGAAAGCCCGCGCTTTCAGGTTTGCGTCATGATAGAAGTTCGCAGGCGAAACGGGTTGATCGTTGCCGACCTCACCGAGACCGCGCAGCGCCGATTTGACGATCTGTTCGCGGTGGACGAGATACTTCATGCCCTCGATGAAGTCCCGCTTGTTGCCGGGCTCCATATCCAGTCGCATGTTGAGATTGGTATAGTTGCCGGACGTCGTCTTCGACAAGGTGAAGCCGTCGCCCTGGGCCTCGACGAGGCGCATGGAACGGGGATTTATCGCGGCCGCGAGATGGATGTCGCCCGCAAGCAGGGCGTTGACACGGGCATTGTCGTCGCTGATGGCGAAGTATTCGAAGGAATCGACGTTCGGGCCGGATTTCCAGTAATTCTTGTTCTTGATCCCGACCGAACGAACGCCCGGCTCGAAGACTTCCTTGACGAAAGCGCCGGTGCCGTTGGCCTTGGTGAAATCGGTCGTGCCGTCGGAAACGATCATGAAGTGATGCATCGACAGTATGGTCGGCAGGTCGGCGTTCGGGCTGGCGAGCGTGATCTCGACGGTCTGCTTGTCCACGGCCTTGAAGCCGGTCATCTGGGCGGCGATCTTGGCGACCTTCGAGCCGACGGACGGGTCGAGATGGCGCTTCAGCGAGAAAACCACGTCATCGGCGGTCAGCGGCTTGCCGTCATGGAAGGTAACGCCGTTCTTCAGCTTGACCGTCCAGGTCTTCGCATCCTTGGACTCGATCGCTTCGGCGAGCTCCATCTGCGGCGTGCCTGATTTGTCGAGGAAGGTGAGGCGGTTATAGAAGGAGCAGCACCGGACATAGTCGGTAGAGAGCGACGCCTTGGCGGGGTCCAGCGTATCGGCCGTGGAGGACGACCAGCCGGCCGCCTTGAGCGTGCCGCCGGAAACAGGCGTTGCGGCGAGCGCCTTGCCGGCGCGGCCAAGCACGAGCCCGCCGGCTGATATCGCCACGCCGCCCGCGAGCATCATATGCAGCAACTCGCGACGAGTGGCGCCACGACGGATGGCGGTTTCGACCATGGCATCGTCGGATCTGGTCCAGTTGGTGATTTTGTCGTTCATCTCATTCCCCTTTTTTCTTGTGTGGCGGGCTGCCCGTTACGGGCGGGCCCGATCTGCTTTCAAAGTCAGGCGCGCGCGGCGGCCGCGGCATCAGCAAGGCCGGCCATCGAGGTGAAATGGTAATCGGGTTTGGTGAACTCGGCCGGTTCGATCGTGCCGCCGTAACCCTTCTCAGCATGTCGCCGCTCGATCCAGCAATTGGTCAGCCCGAGTTTCCTGGAAATCCCGATATCGTGGTACTGGCTCTGGGCGACATGCAGGATGTCGTCCTTCGAATGTCCTTCCGAGGCGACGTAGTCGAACACCCTCTCGAAGAAGGCGGGATCGGGTTTCTCGGTCCCCGTATCATCCGCCGTGAAGGCGGCATAAAAGGGATTGCCGAGCTCTTTCTCGAAGAAATCGAATGCCCAGCGGCGGGCATTGGTCATCGCAACGAGGCGGTAATCCTTCGCAAGACTGGCCAGCGCTGCGGCGCTGTCTGCGAAACCCTTCCAGCCCTTCGCCGAATCCCGAAGCCGTTCGCCATATTTTTGATCGGCGGGCAAGCCGAGCTTCGGGGCGATCGCCAGGTAGACGCGCACGAGATCGTCGGGAAAGAGGTCGGCATCCTTGGAGTAGCGGGCTGCACGGTAGAGGCCAAGCGCCTGCTCGCCGTCGATTTCAGTTCCCGCCTCGGTCGCGATCTCGGCGAGGCAGGTCTTGAGGCCGCCTTCGAAGTCGATGAGCGTGCCGACAACATCGAAGGTCATATATTTGAATTCCGGAAGGCTCTTGCTCACGTGAATTCCCCAGTGTTCGGCTCCGGTGGGAGCGCGGTTCTCGAAGAAGAAAATTCTGTTCCGCCGGCGGGGTCATTGTCCCGCTCTTATATGGAAGGCCCGCATGTGCCGGGATCCAGGCCTTTCGTTGATTTCAGTGTGTCACCTGCACCGCACCGGATTCGCCGAATAGGCGCCATGAGGCGGCACAAAATACCGAATCTGACCGTTTCGCGGTATTCTCAGGCCCGCAGCGCCCGACGCACATCCGGGTCCTCCAGCGTCTCGTCCAGGGTGATGCGGGTGCGCTCGACGATCGCGTCTATCTCCGTTTCGGTGCAGCAGAGCGGTGGAGCATAGCCAAGCACGCCATTGCCGAAGGCGCGGATGACGAGGCCGTTCTCCCAGGCGCGATCGAAGATGCGGCGGGCGGGTTCGGCGGATGCAGGCAACGGCGTCTTGTTGACTTTGTCGACCACAAGCTCGACGGCGGCGAGCATGCCGCGGCCACGGACGTCGCCCACCAGCGGATGATCCCTCAGCGACTCCAGGCCCTGCATCAGCCGCGCGCCGGCCCTGACGCCGTTTTCGAGAAGGCCGTTTTCGTAGAGCCTCAGGACTTCGAGGCCGACCGCGGCGCTGACGGGATGGGCCGAATAGGTGTAACCATGGCCGACAGCGGCAGCACCCGCACCCTCGGCAATCGTTTCATAGACGTGATCGGCCATGAAGACGGCGCCCATGGGGACGTAGCCGGAGGTCAGGCCCTTGGCGGTCGTCATGAAATCGGGCACGACTTCATCCTCGCTGCAGGCAAACAGCGGGCCGGTGCGGCCAAAGCCGGTGATCACCTCGTCCGCGACGAATAGGATGTCATGCGCGCGGCAGAATTCGCGCATGGCCTTCATCCAGCCTGTCGGCGGCACCAGAACGCCGCCCGAGCCCTGGATCGGCTCGACGTAGAAAGCGGCGACTCGTTCCGGCCCGATCGCCTCCACCTTGCTTTTCAGCGCCGCAAGCGAGGCGTCGATGATCGCCTGCGGATTATCGCCCGCCGGGTTGCGATAGGCGTAGTGAGACGGAATTTTATGCTGCCAGTCGAAGGGAACGCCGAAGCCGGCATGGAAGGCGGGCAGCGCCGTCAAGCCCGCGCCGACCGTCGAGGAGCCATGATAGCCCTGTTCGACCGAGATGAATTGATCGCGCTCAGGCTTTCCACGGGCATTCCAGTAGTAGCGTATGAAGCGGATCGTGCTGTCCACCGCATCGGAGCCGCCAAGGGTGAAATAGACGTGGTTGAGATCGCCCGGCGCACGGTCGGCGAGTTCGCCGGCAAGCCGGATCGCGGGCTCCGAGCCGAGGCCGAAATAGGCCGTCGCATAGGGGAGTTCCCGCATCTGCCGGGCCGCCGCCTCGACGATGCTTTCGTGGCCGTAACCGGCATTGACGCACCAGAGGCCGGCGAAGCCGTCGATCAGTTGCTTGCCCGATGCGTCGGTGACCGTCGCGCCTTTGGCAGAGGCGAGCACGCGCACGCCAAGCTTTTCATGGCCGCGGTAGGAGGCGACCGGATGGATGAGGTGGGCGCGATCGAGTTCGATGAGGGAATTGCTGTACATGGAGATCTCCGGATCAGCCGAGTGCCTGGCTGGCGAGGGCAAAGGTGGTGGCGGTCGGATCGGCGGCGTCGTTGGCCAACGGCTTTCTCATCGTGATTCCGCCGCCGACATGGGCGAACCCCTGTTCGGCGAGCCATGGGGAAAGCCCGGTCTCGGCAGTTGTATCGACCCTGAGGAACCGTCCGGGCCGTCTGGCGATGAAATGTTCGATCAGTGTCTTGGCCTCGCCGAGATCGGCGGCCACCACCGGTCCGATCACTTCGCCGCGGCCGAAAGGACGCAGGCAAGCGAACCCGGAAATGCGGCCGTCGCGGCGAATGACGGCGAATTCGCCGATCCCGGCGATATAGGAGAGCAGCCCTTCACGGTCGGCGCCGAAGGCAAGTCGGTCGAGCCCCGCGATGGCAGCGAGATCGGCGTCGGTAGCCACTTCCGTTTCCATCGGCGCGGCCATTTCTCCGGCAAGGCCCTGGTGCTGCAGCACGGTTCCCGTCTCGCGGAAGCCAAGCTTTTGGTAGAGCGGCAGGCCTGCCGTCGTCGCCACCAGCCTCAGCGGTCGGTCTCCGGCGGTCAGCAATGCGGCGTCCATCAGTCTGCGGCCGAGGCCGCGACCGCGCATCGTCTCGTCGACAATGACCATGTTGATGGTCGCACAATCCCCCTTGTATGGCGTGACGAGCACGGTGCCGACGACCTTGCCGTCCTCGACCGCAACCATCGCTTCGCTCAAGGCGAGCGCCAACTGCCAGTCTTCCGTCCGATGCGGCCAGCCCGCCTGTCGGGAGAGCGCGACGGCGGCTTCCAGATGGTCCGGGCCGAACGGGACGATTTCGATCTGACTTGCTTGCATGGGGGCGTCCTTCATGTCGTGCCCGCCAGTCTGCCGGAGCGCCGGCGGGCAGATCGTCTGAAGGCCATGGTTCAGGCAGTATCTTATGGCTTTGCTATCATCGGCCGCCGCATCTTATGCTAGAATCAACCGATATGCGTCCTATCCAGATCCTGGCGGTGGGTCCTGGCGCTCGACAGTTCATAGACATGCGATGGGCATGTCAGTGCATCATCGCCAGCGCTGCCGTAAAGAAATCTTCGCCTCCGAAGTTCCCCGATTTCAATGCCAGAAGCATGTCGCCCTGCGCATTGCCGACTGTGCGCAGCACCGGCACGCCAGGCGCAATCTCCGGGCCGATCAGAAATGCCGGAATGGCGAGCCTGTCGACCGCCGCGCCTGAGGTTTCGCCGCCGGCGACCACAAGGCGCCGCACGCCTCTCTCCACCAGTTCGGCTGCTATGATCGACGTCGCGGTCTCGATCGCGTGGCCGGAGGCCTCTCGCCCGTATAGCGATTGCAGCCGGGACACGGTTTCAGGCGCAGCACTCGCGGCGATGACGATGGGGCCGGCGGAGATGCGGTCTCCGGCCCAGGAAATCGCCGCGGCGATCTCATCGGGACCGGCAAGCAGCCGTTCCGGGTCGAGCCGCAGGACGGGCATCGACCGTTCGGCGATGGCGAGCTGGTGGAGCGTCGCCTTGGAGCAACTGCCGGCAACGATCGCCGACAGCCCGCCCACAGGGCGAATGGCGTCCGCCGTCGTTGCACCGCCGGACGATATTCGACCAGAGCTGACCAGCGCGCGGGCAAGGCCGAGGCCGAGGCCGGACGCACCGCTGGACACCGGCGTTTTCAACGCGACCTCGCCGAGCGTTTCAAGATCGCGTTCGAAAATCGCATCGGCGATAACAGCAGTGACGCCTGCCGCGCGCAGAGCATCGAGCTTCGCCTTGACGGCGCCGGGTCCGGCCGCGATGGTCGTGAGATCGATCAGTCCGACGGCATTGCGCGATTGTCGGGTGAGAACCCGCACGAGATTGGCGTCATGCATTGGATTGAGGGGGTGATCCTTGAGCGGACTTTCGTTCAGCGGCTGTCCGCCGACGAAGAGATGGCCGAGATAGACGGTGCGTCCCGTTTCCGGAAAGGCGGGTGTCACCAGCACGGAGCCGCCGCCGGCCGCCTCGCTCAAGGCCTCGGTGACGGGACCGATATTGCCGGCATCGGTGGAATCGAAGGTCGAGCAGATCTTGTAAAGCACATGGCCGGCGCCCCGCTGGCGCAGCCATCGCTCGGCGCTTGCCGCCGCCGCCACGGCGTCCGAGGCCGGGACGGAGCGGATCTTCAGGGAAACGACCACAGCGTCGACATCCGGCAGGGCGAGCGACGGATCGGGGATGCCGACCGTCTGCACCGTGCGCAGACCGTTCTTCGTCAGCGTGTTGGCGAGGTCGGAAGCGCCGGTATAGTCGTCAGCGATTGATCCGAGCAAAATAGCCATCGTCTAGCTCCGTGCAAAAGGTTTGAACCAGCCAAGACCGTCCAATGTGCGGCCGCGCGGGATGTATTCGCAGCCGATGAAACCGTCGTAATCCAGGCGGTCGATTTCGCCGAACAGATAGGGATAGTTCAGTTCCTCCCCGTCCGGCTCGTTGCGTGACGGCACGCTGGCGATCTGGATATGGCCGGTGATCGGCAGCAGGCGTCGCAACGCCATAGTGACGTCGCCATGGATGATCTGGCGGTGATAGATGTCGAACTGGAGCTTCAGGTTCGGCAGGCCGCATTCGGCAATCAGCCGCTCGGCCGCGGCGAAGTCGTTGAGGAAATATCCGGGCATGTTGCGCCCGTTGATCGGCTCGAGCAGGAGATCGATGCCCTTTTCCGCAAGCCGCCCGGCAGCGTAGGTGACGGAGCGCCGATAAGAGGAGGCGGCGTCTTGGTCATGAGGGTCGGCGATGCCTGCCATCAGATGCAACCGCCTGACGCCGGTCGCCGCCGCATAGTCCAGGGCCCGCTCGACATCCGCTTTCAGCGCATCGAACCGTCCGGGAAGAGCCGCGATGCCACGCTCGCCTGCTGCCCAGTCGCCCGGCGGCAGGTTGAACAATGCCTGCTGCAGATTGTTGCGGGCAAGCCGTTCGGCAATCGCCTCCGGCGTGGCTTCGTAGGGAAAGAGGTATTCGACGGCGGCAAAGCCGGCTTCGGCTGCGGCGTCGAAGCGGTCGAGGAACGCCCATTCGTTGAACATCATCGTCAGGTTGGCGGCGAAAACCGGCATGTCTAGCGTTCCTTTTACAGGCTCTGCGGCTCTTTGGTGGAGCTGGGTAATTCAGCGCCGGAAAGCTCGGCATAGAGCCGCGCGAGCGAGGAATCGTCGTCACGGCCCATGCCCGCCCCGGAGGCGGCCAGATACATCTGCAAGGCGGCTGCCGCGAGCGGTACGGGATAACGCTCGGAGCGGGCCATGTCCTGGACGATACCGAGATCCTTGACGAAAATCTCGATGCTGCTGAGCGGCGTATAGTCTCCGGCCAACACATGCGGCACGCGGTTTTCGAACATCCAGGAATTGCCGGCCGAAGCGGTGATCACCTCATAGACCTTGTCGAGGTCGAGGCCCTGCTTGGCGGCAAAGGTTATGGCCTCACAGGCGGCGGCGATGTGCACGCCGGCGAGAAGCTGGTTGATCATCTTGAAGGCCGCGCCTTTTCCGGCCTCGTCGCCAAGCTCGTAGACCTTGCCGGCCATGGCGTCGAGACCCGGGCGTGCCGTGTCGAAGGCCTGGATGGAGCCGGACGCCATGATCGTCAGTTCACCACGCGCCGCCTTGGCCGCGCCGCCTGAAATCGGCGCGTCGAGATAATGCAGGCCGAGAGCCTCCGCCCGCTGTGCCAGATCGCGTGCGACCGCGGGATCCATGGTGGCCGACGAGATGAAGACGGCGCCGGGCTTCATCGCACGTGCGACACCTTCGGGCCCGAACAGCACCGCCTCGGTCTGCGCGCCGTTGACGACCACGGAGACGACGATGTCGGCGTCCTTTGCCGCAGCGGCAGGGGTTGACGCGCCACGTCCACCGTCGGCGATGAAGCGGTCCACCGCCGCCGGCGTGATGTCATATCCTACGACGTCGAGACCTGCGCGCTTCATCGACTGGGCCATTCCAAGCCCCATGGAACCAAGACCGATGACGGCTGCGACAACGGCCGAGCCCGAGTTTTCAGCAAGCGGTGGCATGAGGAGGTTCTCCAGTCTTGTGAGGAAAGGTCTGCGCCCCTCCGGGTGCTATCCCGGAGGGGCTGTGGTTTAGCGATTGACGGTTTTCGCAGGAACCGTCAACACGGCCAGCGAACCAACGACCAAGGCAGCCGCCAGCAGATACATGCCGGCGCTGTTGGTGCCCGTGAAGTCTTTGAGATAGCCTACCAGAAACGGCCCGAGAAACCCGGCGAGGTTGCCGACCGAATTGATCCAGGCAATGCCGGCCGCAGCGCCCGTGCCGGCGAGGAAAGCCGTCGGAAGCGACCAGAATAGCGGCGCGCAACTGATGGCGCCGGCAGCAGCCAGCGAGAGGCAGACAATCGAGACTGTCGTGCTCGTCGCCATCGTCGCCGCAACGAAACCACCGGCGGCGATGAGGGCCGGGACGACCAGGTGCCAGCGGCGTTCGCGCAGCCTGTCGGCGGAACGTCCGAGCGCCAGCATGGCAACGAATGTGCAGATATAGGGGATCGCGGAAATCAGGCCGATATTGAGGTTTCCGCTGACGCCCGAGGCCTTGACGATGGTCGGCATCCAGAAATTCAGGCCATATTGCCCGAGCACGAAGCAGAAATAGATCAGGCACATCAGCCAGACGCGACGGTCGGTCAGCGTTGCGCCGATGCTGTGTGGGCTTGCGGTCTTGGCCCGGTTCTCCGCCTCGATATTGGCCGTCAGCACGCCTTTTTCCTCATCGTTCAGCCATTTCGCGCCCTGGATCGTATCATCAAGGTAGAACAACGTCGCAACGCCGAAAAGAATGGCCGGAATGGCTTCGATCAGGAACATCCACTGCCAGCCGGAAAGTCCGTGCGTGCCGTGAAAACTGTCCATCAGGAGACCCGAAAGCGGATTGCCGAAAATGGCGGAGATCGGGATCGCCGACATGAAGGTGGTGATAATCCTGGCGCGGCGATGGGCCGGATACCACGCGGTCAGATAGAGAATGATGCCGGGGAAAAATCCGGCTTCGGCAACGCCCAGCAGGAAACGCAGGACATGGAAGACGGTTTCCGAAGAGGTGAACATGAAAGCGGCCGAAATGACGCCCCAGGTGAGCATGATGCGGGCGATCCACACCCGTGCGCCAACCTTGTTCATGATGATGTTGCTCGGCACTTCAAACAGAAAATAGCCGATGAAGAAAATGCCGGCGCCGATGCCATAGGCGGCTTCCGAGAGGCCGAGCTCGCTCGACATCTGCAGCTTGGCGAAGCCGACATTGACGCGGTCGAGATAGGCGACCACGTAGCACAGCATCAAAAAGGGTACGATGCGCCAGAATACCTTGCCATAGGCACGGTCTTCGAGCGTCTGAGCGGGATGTGCGCCAACGACTGGCGCTTGCGTCTGCAGCGTCATGATTTTCTCCTCCGATTGTTGCCGCGGTCTCCTGTCGATCCTCCCGCGGCACGCCGAGCCATTTGTGGCAGCGCTGCCATTTTCATTAATTCATTTTGGCAGCGCTGCCAACAGCAAATTGGTAGCGCTGCCAAAAAAACCTTGCTTCTTGGCGGGAGCGGTGAAAAATGGTGGCAACGCGGTGCTCATCGGGCGGGCAGGCCGGATAACCACCTCAACAGTCGGGTTCAAACGTAACGATGGAATTCAAACATCAACCGACGGTAACGCTTGCCGAGGTCGCGGAAGCGGCCGGTGTTGGCGAGAGCACGGTGTCGCGCGTGCTGCGCAACCACGGTTCGTTTTCCGGCAAGACGCGCGAGCGGGTGATGGCCGCGGTCGAGCGGCTGGGCTATGTGCCGAACCGGATCGCGGGAACGCTTGCCTCCACCGGTTCGCGTCTTGTCGCCTTCGTCATTCCCTCGCTGTCCAACATCGTCTTCCCCGATGTGCTGCGCGGTGCCAGCGCCGTTCTGGAGGAAAACCGGTATCAGGCGGTATTCTCCGTGACCGACTATGATCCGGGCAAGGAGGAAGCGCTCGCCGCCGCGATGCTTGCCTGGCGGCCGGCGGCGGTCATGCTGGCAGGGTACGAGCATACTGAGGGTACGGTGAAGATGCTGCGCGCCAGCGGGTGTCGGATCGTCGAACTGCTCGATCTGGACGGCGATGCTCTCGATATCGCCGTCGGCTTCTCGAACCGCGCGGCCGGACGGGAGAGCGCTGCCTTCCTGCTCAAGCGGGGTTATCGCCGGATCGGCTATGTCGGTCACGACCTGAACCGCGATACCCGTGCCGGCAAGCGGTTTTCCAGCTTTTGCGAAACGCTCGAAGCGCATGACGCCCCTCTCGTCGGCCGTGAAATTCTCGCAGGCGCTTCATCCGTGGAAAACGGCAGGTTGGGGCTGGAGCGGTTGCTTGCCCGCACGACCGATCTCGATGCGGTTTATTTCTCCAACGACGACATGGCGCTGGGCGGCTATTTTCACTGTCTGGCTCAAGGGATCGCGATCCCCTCGAAGCTTGCCATTTTCGGCTATAACGGCCTCGATATCGGCCGGGCAACACCGCAACCCTTGTCGACCATCCGAACGCCGCGCGTGGCGACGGGGCAGATAGCCGCGCAGCTGGTCGTCGCTAATGCGCCACCGCAGGCCGTCGATCTCGGCTTTGAACTGATCGAAGGGGCAACTGCGTAATATTGGAGGAACTGTCATGTCCGAAGCGCGCCTGCGTGAGGAAATCTGCCGATACGGCCGCTCGCTGTTCGAGCGTGGGCTGACGCCCGGTTCGTCGGGCAACATATCGTTGCGGCTGGAGGACGGTGGCTGGCTGGTCACGCCGACCAACGCCTCGCTCGGCTTTCTCGACCCGGCACGGATTTCCAGGCTCGATGCTGAAGGCCGGCTCCTGTCCGGCGACAAGCCGACCAAGGAGATCCCGCTGCACACCGCCCTCTACGATACGCGCGGCAGCGCCCGCGCCATCGTCCATCTTCACTCCACCCATGCGGTGGCACTGACCATGCTGCCGGAAATCGATCCGCGCGCCGCCCTGCCGCCGATGACGCCATATTATCTCATGCGCGCCGGCGAAACCGCGCTGGTGCCCTATTATCGTCCCGGCGATCCTGATGTGGCCGACGCCATCCGCGGGCTGGCGGGCAAGTATTCGTCGGTGCTTCTGGCCAATCACGGACCTGTTGTTGCCGGCGACAGCCTGGAGGCGGCGGTCTTTGCGACCGAGGAACTGGAGGAAACGGCGAAGCTCTATCTGCTGTTGCGCAACCTCAATCCCCGTTTTCTCAGTCCGGCGCAGGTGGCCGATCTCGTCAACACCTTCGGCCTCGACCTCCCGTCGCATCACGATCACGATCACGACGGCGATTGAAGGCGTCACTCCGCTGGCCGTTGACCGCGGGTGAAAGCGCGCAACCTTCTGCCAAACCCAGCTTTCGATACGATAGATTCTGCTTCCGATGCCGCCAATTCAGGCGAGCTGTGGGTGAAGCGGTGCCTATGATTGTGACACGTCCCCAGTTCCGATCGCTCAAGGATACGCAGATGACGACGTTCCGTCCGAAATACATCACCTTCGACTGCTACGGCACGCTGACCAACTTTCAGATGGCGGAAGCGGCGCGCGACCTCTACGGCGAAGAGCTCGACGAGCGGCGCATGGCGGAGTTCATCAAGAATTTCGCCGCCTATCGGCTCGACGAGATCCTGGGCGACTGGAAACCCTATGCCGAGGTGGTGCACAATTCGCTCGAGCGGACATGCAAGCGCAACGGCGTGACATTTCGCGATGAAGCCGCCCGGATGATCTATGAGCGGGTCCCAACCTGGGGGCCGCATTCGGATGTCCCGGCCGGTCTCGCCAAGGTCGCCAAGGAAATCCCTTTGGTCATCCTCTCCAACGCCATGAATTCGCAGATCATGTCGAACGTCGAAAAACTGGGCGCGCCCTTCCATGCGGTCTATACCGCCGAGCAGGCGCAGTCCTATAAGCCACGCTTCAAGGGCTTTGAATACATGCTCGATATGCTGGGCTGCGGGCCGGAAGACGTGCTGCATTGCTCGTCCTCCTTCCGCTACGACCTGATGTCGGCCCACGATCTCGGCATCAAGAACAAGGTTTGGGTCAATCGCGGCCATGAGCCTGCCAACCCCTATTACGGTTATGTCGAAATTCCTGACATCTCCGGCCTGCCTGGCGTCGTCGGGCTCTGACGGAGACACGCGGATGCAGTTCGAATCCTACTGGCACGACACGGCTCCAGCCTTTGCCGGCGGCGCACAAGGCCCCGTCGAAGGACATTACGACGTCGCCATCATCGGCGCCGGCTTTACCGGGCTTGCCGCGGCGCGCCAGCTTGCAAAGGCCGGCGTCAAGGTCGTGGTGCTGGAAGCCGAACGGGTCGGCTGGGGAGCGTCGGGGCGCAATGGCGGCCACCTCAACAACGGGCTCGCCCACAGTTTCCTGTCCGCCAAGTCCGCACTCGGCGTGGAGCGGGCCGTCGCCCTCTACAAGGCGTTCGACGATTCCATCGACACGATCGAGGCGATCATTGCCGAAGAGGGAATCGACTGCAATTTCCGCCGCGCCGGCAAGCTGAAGCTCGCTTCCAAGCCGCAGCATTTCGATGCCATTGCCCGCAATTTCGAGGCTGTTCACAGAGAAGTCGATCCGGACACGGCACTTCTGACCGCGAGTGACCTGAAAAGCGAGGTCTGCTCGCCCTTCCATGGCGCCATGCTCTCGAAGAAGAGTGCAATGATGCATATGGGCCGTTATGTCGCCGGGCTCGCCACGGCAGCCGCCCGCCACGGCGCCACCATCTTCGAAGGGGCGGCGGTGAGCGCACACCGGCAGGGCAATGGTCGCCACAGCCTGACGACCGCACGGGGCACCGTCACAGCAGACCACGTGCTGGTCGCGACAGGCGCCTATACGCCGTCGCTCTTTAACTATTTCCGCCGCCGGATCGTTTCCGTCGGCAGCTTCCTGATCGCCACCCGTCCGCTGACCGACGCCGAAATCGCCGCTACGATGCCCGGCAACCGCACCTGTGTCACGTCGATGAACATCGGCAACTATTTCCGGCTGTCGCCCGACAAGCGGCTGATCTTCGGCGGTCGCGCCCGGTTTTCCGCGACGTCGGATCAACGATCGGACGCAAGGAGCGGCGATATTCTGCGCGCCAGCCTTGCTGAAATCTTCCCGCAGCTTGCCGGCGTCGAAATCGACTATTGCTGGGGCGGGCTCGTCGATATGACCAAGGACCGCTATCCCCGCGCCGGCTATGTCGATGGTGTCTGGTATGCCATGGGCTATTCCGGCCACGGCGCCCAACTCTCCACCCATCTCGGCATGATCATGGCCGACGCCATCCTTGGCAAGGCCGACCGTAACCCGATCAAGGGGCTCGACTGGCCCGCCGTCCCCGGCCATTTCGGAAAACCTTGGTTCCTGCCGCTGGTGGGCTTGTACTACAAGACACTCGACCGGTTTCAGTAAAGCATCAGCGAGTACGAAAAAGGGCGCCGAGGATGAGTCCACGGCGCCCATTTTCTTTTGCTCTACCGCTGGTCAGTTGAGCCCCCCGATGTGGAAGCTCTTCATTTCCAGATATTCGTCGATGCCGCACTGCGCGCCTTCACGGCCGAGGCCGGACTGCTTGACGCCGCCGAAGGGAGCGACCTCGGTCGAAATGGCCCCTGTGTTCAGGCCGACCATGCCGAATTCGAGCGCTTCGGCGACACGCCAGGAGCGTTTCAGGCTTTCGGTATAGAAATAGGCGGCAAGGCCGAAGGGCGTGGCGTTGGCAATGCGGATCGCCTCTTCCTCGTTGTCGAAACGAAAAAGCGGGGCAACGGGGCCGAAGGTCTCTTCGCTGGCAAGCTGCATCTCGGTCGTCGCACCGCCGAGCACCATCGGCACCGCATATTGATCGCCTTCAGGCACGGAACCCGCGGTGGCGAGGATCCTTGCTCCCTTTTCCACCGCATCGTCGACATGACGCTTGATCTTCTCGATCGCCGCCTTGTTGATCATCGGCCCGATATCCGTACCGGCATCCGTGCCGGCCCCGACCTTCATGGCCGATACGCGTGCGGAAAGTTTGGCGGCGAAGGCCTCATAGACACCGGACTGGACGAGAAGGCGGTTGGCGCAAACGCAGGTCTGCCCGCCATTGCGGAATTTCGATGCGATTGCGCCTTCCACGGCAAGATCGAGATCGGCGTCGTCGAAGACGATGAAGGGCGCGTTGCCGCCGAGTTCGAGGCTGAGCCGCTTGACGCTGTCGGCCGCGCCGCGCATCAGCAGAGAGCCGACGCGGGTCGAGCCGGTGAAAGAGATCTTGCGGACGGTCTGGTTGGCCATCAGCTCGTCGCCGATCGCAGCCGGCATGCCGGTGACGATATTGATGACGCCCTTCGGGATGCCGGCGCGTTCCGCCAGCACGCCAAGTGCCAGCGCCGAATAGGGAGTCAGGTCCGATGGCTTGATGACGACGGTGCAGCCTGCGGCGAGTGCCGGCCCGACCTTGCGGGTAATCATCGCATTCGGAAAATTCCACGGCGTGATGATCGCCGACACGCCGACAGGCTCCTTCAGAACGACGATCCGCCGGTCCGTCGTCGGCGAGGGAATGGTCGTTCCACCGATGCGGCGCGCCTCCTCGGAAAACCATTTGATGAACGAGGCGCCATAGCGGATTTCGCCGCGCGCTTCCGTCAGTGGCTTGCCCTGCTCGCGGGTGAGGATCAGCGCCAGATCCTCGATATTGTCGAGCATCAGATCGTGCCAGGCTTCCAGCAATGCGCCACGCTCGGCATTGGTCTTTGCGCGCCATGGACCAAAGGCTTTCTCCGCCGCGGCGATTGCCTCCCTCGTATCGGCTCCGTCCATGTCGGGCACTGTGCCCAGCACATGCTGCGTCGCCGGGTCGATCACCTCGATCGTGCGCCCGGCTGCGGCCCCGCGCCATTCTCCATCGATCAGCCCTTGCTCACGAAACAGGCCGCTATCCCTTAATCTGTTCATTCTGTTCTCCATTGATCAGCCCCATTGATCAGCCAAGTGCCGAAAGCACCGATGCCGTGATCGCGTCCGTCTTGTCCTTGCCGGGAATTGCGCCGATGCCGCGTGCCGTCGTCGCCTCGATTGCGGCCATCACCCTTGCGGCGGCAGCCGCTTCTCCCAAATGCTCGAGCATCATCGCGCCCGACCAGATGGCGGCGATCGGATTGGCGATGCCGAGATGAGCGATATCGGGCGCGGAGCCGTGGACCGGTTCGAACATCGATGGCGCCGAGCGATCGGGATTGATATTGGCGGAGGCTGCAAAGCCGAGCCCCCCCTGGATGGCAGCGCCGAGGTCGGTCAGGATATCGCCGAACAGGTTGGAGGCGACCACGACGTCGAGACTATCAGGCGCCATGACCATGCGGGCGGCCATGGCGTCGATATGGTAGCTGGTCACCTCGACATCGGGATATTCCGCAGAAAGCTTCTGGGTGATCTCGTCCCAGAAGACCATCGAATATTTCTGGGCGTTGGACTTCGTCACCGAGGCAAGCTTGCCGCTGCGCGCACGCGCCTGCTCAAAGCCGAAACGCAGGATGCGCTCAACCCCCTTGCGGGTGAAAATCGAAGTCTCGACCGCTACCTCATTATCGGCGCCCTGGTGGACGCGGCCACCGGCGCCGGAATATTCGCCCTCGGTATTTTCACGAATGCAGAGGATGTCGAAGCCGTCAGACCGCAACGGCCCCTGCACACCCGGCAGCAGCCGGTGCGGGCGGATATTGGCATATTGCACGAAAGCCTTGCGGATCGGCAGCAGAAGTCCGTGCAGCGACACGGAATCCGGTACCTTGCGAGGCCAGCCGACGGCACCGAGCAGGATGGCATCGAAGGACCTGAGCGTTTCGATGCCATCGGCGGGCATCATGCTGCCGTTCTCCAGATAGTAGTCGCAGGACCAGGGATAGCTGGTTGCATCAAGAGAAAATCCGTTCGATTGAGCCGCCTTTACGAGCACGGCCCAGGCTGCTGCCGTCACGTCGCGGCCGATGCCGTCTCCGGGCAGAAGGGCGATCTTGTAGGTCTTCATCGCAGGTCCTCACAGGCTGATGAGCACACTCTTGCTCTTGCGGTTGGCGAGATAGGCATCGCGGCCGAGATCCTTGCCGATGCCCGACTGCTTATAGCCGCCGGTCGGCAGGATATGGTCGCGCGAGCGGCCGTAGCGGTTGACCCAGACGGTGCCGGCCTGAAGGCGGCGGGTCACGCGGATGGCACGCGAGAGGTYGCGGGTGAAGAGGCCGGCGGCGAGCCCATAGGCCGGATGGTCGGCGAGCCTCAGCGCTTCCTCCTCGTCATCGAAGGTCTGAATGGTCAGCACCGGTCCGAAGATTTCCTCGAGAACCGCCGGCGATGTTGCCGTCACGCCGGAAATCAGGGTCGGTGCGTAGAAATAGCCCTCGCGGTCGAGGCGGCGGCCACCGGTGAGGCATTCGGCGCCGTCGTCGATAGCGGCGCGGATGATGCCGTCCATGCGGGCGATCTGGCGTTCGGAGATGACGGGCGAATAATCGGTCGCCTCGTCCCAGGTGGGGCCGGGGCGGATGGCCGCCAGCCTGGCCACGAGCGCTGCCGCGAGTTCGTCCGCCACCGTCGCCTCGACGATGAGGCGGGATCCACATACGCAGGCCTGACCGGCGTTGGAGAGAATGCTGCCGGCGATTGCGCCGGCTGCAAGCTGGAGATCGGCATCGGCGAAGACCAGTTGCGGGCTTTTGCCGCCGAGTTCCAGCGTCATCGGCTTGACGCCGGTGCGGGCGATATTGGTCATGATCGCCGAGCCGGCCGCCGTCGAGCCGGTGAAGCTGACTTTGGAGATGCCCGGATGTCCGGTGATGGCATTTCCGGTGGTCGGGCCGTCGCCGAGCACGATGTTGACGAGACCGGCCGGCAGGCCGGCTCGCACCGAAAGTTCGGCGAGATAGAGCGTCGAAAACGGCGTCATTTCCGACGGCTTCAACACCACCGCATTGCCTGCCGCCAGCGCCGGACCGAGCTTCCAGCCGGCCATGGACAAGGGAAAATTCCAGGGTGTGATGGCGCCGACGACGCCATAGGGTTCCGTCATGATCATGCCGAAGTTCGCATCGTCGGTCGGGACGAGGTCGCCGCCTTCCTTGTCGGCGAACTCGGCAAAGAAGCGGATCTGTTCGGCGGTGACGGCGATGTCGCCGGCGACGAGATGACCGATGGGCCGCGTCGAGGAGAGCGCCTCGAGCCTGGCGAGGGTCTCCGCCTCGGCTTCGATCAGGTCCGCCCAGCGCTGCAGCGCCACGGTGCGCTCGCGCGGCCGCATGCCGCCCCAATTGCTCGTCTTCAATGCGGTCCTGGCGGTTTCGACGGCGTGATCGACAAGGGCTTCGTCGGCCAGCGGACAGCCGGCATAAGCCTTGCCGTCGGATGGGCGATGCATGTCGATGACCGCCTCGGCCGGAACCAGCCGCCCGCCAATGAAATGTCCGACGGGCAAGGATATCGTGTTCGGATCGAAGCTGAGTGTCATCGCATGTCCTCGGGATGGGCTGAGGCAAGCCTAACTGGGGAATGCGAGCAGCATGCATCGACCGGTGATGCCGCAGCGGCGAAAAATTGCGTTTTCGCCGATGCGGCAGTCAAATCTACGGCGTCGGCATCACGACACGGTGACGTAGATCTTGCGCACCGTCTCGATCGTCTTCCAGACGCCAACGAAGCCCGGCTTCATGACGAAGCTGTCGCCGGCCTTGTAGACCACCGGTTCGCCGCCTTCCGGCGTGAGTTCGATCAGACCGGAAAGGATGTGGCAGAACTCGAACGTCTCACCCTTGATCGAGCGCGTCTCGCCGGGTGTCGCCTCCCACACGCCGCTATGAACCGTCTCGCCGCGGGCGACGTCCTGCGCCCAGGTCTTGAAGGCCGGATTGCCCGAGATCAGCCGTTCTGGAAGTGGGCCGGACTCGCGCGGCGCGAAGGATGGATTGGTGTCGATCGTCTTGAGGAGGGACATGATTTTGCTTTCCTAGGTTGAGAGCTCAGTAGCCGCGGCTGCGATCGATCAGTCCGATCGGATCGAGGCCTGCCTGGTGCCGCTTGATGTTGCCGATCACGGCCGCCGCGGCGGTTTCAGCTTGGGTGACGCTTGCAATGTGCGGCGTCAGCAGGATCTTCGGATGGTTCCAGAAGGCGTGGTCCTCAGGCAGCGGTTCCGGATCGGTGACGTCGACGACGGCGCCGGAGAGATGTCCGGTGTCGAGCGCGTCGACGAGCGCCTGATGATCGAGCTGAGCGCCGCGACCGACATGGACGAGCGCAGCGCCGGCCGGCAATCTGGCGAAGAGCTCGGCATTCAGGAAGCCGCGCGTCTCATCCGTCAGCGGCAGCAGGCAGATGAGAATGTCGGTGGTTGCAAGCAGGGTATCGAGGCCGTCGCGGCGGCTGAGGCATCGGATGCCGTCGATCTCGCGCGGGCTGCGGCTCCAGCCGCAAAGCGGAAAACCGAAGGGCTGCAGACGCTCGAGCACCGCGCTTCCAAGCATGCCGAGGCCGAGCACGCCGATGCGGCGTTCAGAGGCTTGCACCGGCGCGATCGTCTGCCAGGTCCGGCGCCGCTGCTGGTCGAGATAGGTCGGCAGGTCGCGATGGAGCGCAAGCACGGCCAGCGTCACATATTCCTGCATCATTCTGATGATGCCGTCCTCGACCATGCGCACGACCTTGACCGATGCTGGCACGGCATCGATGCGGAACTGGTCGATGCCGGCGCCGATCGAAAAGAGGATTTCGAGATTGCGATAGCGCGCGAGATCATCCGGCACCGTCCAGGTGATCAGGTAGCGCACGGCGTCCGCTTCGACCGACTTGGGATCCATGGAGAAGGCAATGTCGGGCAATTCGCGCGCGAAGGCTTCGGCGAAGATGGCGCCGCGCTTCGCGTCGGAATTGAAGAGAAAGGTCATTGCGTCGGCTCCTTGATCGGATGTCATCAGGCACAGCGGCGGCCAAGCGCCTCGACCATCGCCTGGCAGGCGAGCAGTTCGCCGGTGAGGATGAATTCGTCCGGCTTGTGGGCGCGGCCGATGTCGCCAGGGCCGCAGATGATCGCGTCGATGCCGGCGCGCTGGAAAAGGCCGGCCTCCGTGCCGTAGCTGACGGCGGCGAGCGGCTCGATGCCGGTCAGCTCGCCAAGCAGTGTCGCAAGCGGCGCATCGGCGGCAAGCGAAAGTGCCGGATAGGCGCTGAGTTCGCGCCATTCCACCTGAAAGCCGAACTGCGACAGCGCCTCGGCCGCCACTCGGAGCGGCGCCAGCAGCGTGACTGGATCGACGCCGGAAATAGCCCGCGCTTCGAACTCGGCCTCGCAACTGTCGGGAATGATGTTGACTGCCTGGCCGCCCTTCAGCGTGCCGACCTGAAGGGAGGAGTAGGGCGGTTCGAAGACATGCTCGAACGGGCCGGAGGTGAGCTGTTCGGCTTCGGCGCGAGCGCAGGCCAGAACATCCGTGATGGCATGGATTGCGTTCAGTCCCTGGTCCGGGCGCGAGGAATGGCCGGACCGGCCCCTGACCGTCAGCCGGGCGGCGGCTTTGCCCTTGTGGGCGCGGATCGCCCGCATGCCGCTCGGCTCGCCGATGATTGCACCAAGCGGGGCTGCACAGAGCTCCGGCAGGCAGGCAATCATGTGCGGCACGCCGCGGCAGCCGGCCTCCTCATCATAGGAAAAGGCAAGGTGGACGGGCTGGCGAAGTGGCATGGCCGCAAGCGCCGGGACGGCGGCGAGAACGACGGCCAGGAAGCCCTTCATGTCGGTGGCGCCGCGTCCGTAGAGGCGGTCCGCTTCGGCGCGCAGGCGGAACGGATCGCTGGTCCAGCCGCCTTCGGCGGCGGGGACCACGTCCATATGGCCTGAGAGGATATAGCCCGGCGTTTCCTTCGGGCCGATCGTGGCGAAGAGGTTCGACCGATCGCCTTCCGGGCCGGGAAGCTCGGTGACGACAGCGCCGTGGCTCTGCAGATAGTGCCGGATCCACGCGACGATCTCGCCATTCGGCGTGCCGACGACGGAGGGGAAGCCAACGAGCCTTTCGAGAATTTCAATTGCCTGCATGGGATTCCTCACAGTGCGGGGATCTTTGAGGGTGCTTGCAACTGGGCTGACGGGAGGCGACATTCCAGGCTCACGGTGAACGGCGACTGCGGCCGGTCGGGCCTAGTCAATGACTTTAGAGGACGGTCCAGGCTTTATTTGCCGAAAGCGCAGCGGATTTGGTCGATTGTTGTGTTTGCGCCGGCCCAACCAGTGAATTGTATCGAACGATCTGTTCTAGTCTGGTCAGAGAAGTTTCCGGGCGCAGGCTTGGCCAGAAAAATGCGGCAGGGGGTGGGAGTGAGCGAACTGACATCCGAATCCAGGTTCGTCGACAGTTTCGAGACGCACATTGCCGGGATCGACAGCGTCGCCCTCGACAAGTTGCATGCGCTGTCGATGACCGTCGCCTGGCCGCATCGTGGCGAAGACTGGCAGTTCTTGCGGGAATTCGGCCAGGGCATCGTGGCGATCGATGAAATCGGCCGCATCCTGGGCTCTGCGATGTGGTTTCCCTACGATGCCCAATTTGCAACGATCGGTATGGTCATCACCTCGCCGCGTCTTCAAACCAATGGCGCCGGGCAATGGCTCATGGGCCACGCGCTGGAGCAGGTCGCCGGGCGCAACCTCGGGCTGAATGCGACGCGCGCGGCGCGACGTCTCTATCGTTCCCTGAACTTTGTTCGCGAGGCACTCGTCTTTCAATGCCAGGGCGAAGCGATATCGCCGCCGGATGTGGAGCTGCCGTCCGGTGCTGTGATACGGGCAGTGGAGGCCGGCGATCTGGAAGCGATCGCCGAATTGGACTGCGTGGCCTTCGGCACCGATCGCAAGCTGCTCCTGGCCCGGTTGATGGCAAATTCCAAAGGCATCGTGTTAACCCGTGCCGGCAGGATCGAGGCTTTTTCGCTTTGCCGGCGGTTCGGGCGTGGCCATGTCATCGGTCCTATTGTGGCGGGCAGTGACGCAGACGCGATCGCCGTCGTCCGCCCACATGCCGCCGAGCATGCAGGAGCGTTCCTGCGCCTCGACACACGCGAGCAGGGCGGGACCTTTTCCGATTTCCTCTCTCGCTGCGGTCTTCCCGTTTACGACATCGTGACGACCATGTCGCTCGGCGGCCCTTGGCTTCCGGTTCCGGGACATCAGGCGGCGCACGAGCCGAGAACCTATGCACTCGTCAGTCAGGCACTCGGTTGACGCAGGCCTACCTGGCGATCGTTGTCGGATTCTAGAGCGGTTCAGCTTTTAACGGAAGCGCAGAACCGCTCTATCCTTTTGTTTTTACGCAATTCCGGACGGAAAACCGCTTCGCACTTTTCCTGGAATTGCTCTAAGCGCCGGGACAGACCGGTATGTCGATCAGAGCCTGCCGGCGTTCAAATTCGGGCCGGAACGAACGATATTGCCAGAGACCTTCCGGGCTTTCCCGGCGGTATACGGTCTCGAGCCAGAACACGGAGTCATCGATCGGCAAGACAGGATGCCAAGCATACCATTCCGACCAGATTTTTCCTGCCGGGTCGTTGTCCATGATCGCCACTCGCCTCCTCATCGTCAGCGCAACTCGAACATCCGTGCGGCACGGGAGCCGTTGTCGTTACGAAACCGGCTTTCGGCATCGGTCACGATCAGCTCCTGGGATCGATGGTCTCGATTTCCTGGAGTCGAGAGACACCGATCGCGAGAGGTCCGATTTCTGCTTGCTGCGATCCCAGCGTGCCGCGGCGAATGTTCTATAATACAGAATAGCAGCGGAAGAATATTCTTCAATAGAGATCATTTTCTCGTATTGCGCGAACTCTTCCTCTTCCCCCGTCGGGAGATGTTTCAGGTTGTGAGATGTGGCTCTGTTGACGAATGATTTCGTCGGTGGATGTAGTCGCCTCGATTGGGCTTCGACACCGGCGATAAGTTGCGGTGTTCAATCGCCACTGATCTGTTTGCGTGATGGTTGGATGCTCAGCCGATCGAACGCAGCCCGAGGTAGGCTGCCAGACTGATGGCGGAGAGAGCGATCGTCAGCCTGGGTCTCGCATCGTCGAACATGGCTGCCAGCGAAAGGCCGAGCATCAGGATGACGGATTTTGCCCAGAGATCTTGATCGGAGACGGTGAAAGCGATTGCCGCCAGAAAGACGGCGCTTGCGACGATTGTCACAGGGGCAGATTTCTCGGCGAGATCGCCGCCTGGGAAATACGGCAGAAGAAAACGCCGCATGCTCAAGCCTGAAGCGACGCTCAGAAGAAGACAGGTCAAGACAAGTTGCAACATAGGGTCGTCGCCGATCGATCCGCAGATAGCCCTAAGCATGCAAACCTCATGCCAGCCTCAAACCCTCAAAACGTCGTCCGACAGAGGCAACGTCGCGGCTTGCATGGCTATTTCCTCGGCGTCGCGACCCTTTTTTCGGCAATCGCTCGTCTGCTTGGGCTCATGTTTTTCGTCCGATCCGAAACTGGCTTGAGCTGGAGCAATGATTTTTATATAGAGAATTATCTATCGTCTTAATTCTGCAAACGAGATCCTTTCATTGGACCTTTCATCGATCGAGATATTCCTCGCCGTTGCCAGCGACCGCAGCGTTACCAAGGCTGCCAAGGCCGTAGGGCGGGCGCCGTCGAATGTGACGACGCGCGTCCAGCAATTGGAGGAGGACCTCGGCGTTTCGCTCTTCAGCCGTGACGGCAAGAAGATGACGTTGACGCGCGAGGGCGGGACGTTTCTCGCCTATGCCAACCGGCTTATGGCGCTTGCGCTCGAAGCGCGCCAGGCGGTGCGGCCTCTGGCCCCATCCGGGACATTGCGGGTCGGCACCATGGAGAGCACGGCGGCAAGCAGGCTGCCGGCGGCGCTGACGCAATTCAATCAGATGTGGCCGGAGGTGTCGCTTCATCTGACGATGGGGGCGTCCCGCGATCTGATCCGCGACGTTCTCTCTGATGCACTGGATTGCGCGCTGATTGCCCGCCCACCGAAGACGATGCGCGAGGAAGACTCGAGCTTCGATGCTGAACTCAAGGCGCTCGAAATGGAGCCGGTCTTCGTCGAGGATCTGTTGATCGTGTTGCCGTCCGGGCATCCCTCCATCAAGTCAGCCGCAGACCTGCGTGTCGGATCACTCGCCGCTTTGGAACCCGGCTGCACCTATCGCCGGATCGCCGAAAACTGGGCGCGCAAATCGAGCACCCTGCCGACGAGCGAACTCGGCTCCTACCACGCGATCTTGGCGAGCGTTGCGACGGGCAATACGGCCGGCGTCATGCCGCGATCCGTCCTTGATCTCATGCACTGGCCGACGCCTCTCCAGACCCATCAGCTCGGGCCTGTCGAGACGCTGCTCGTCTACCGCAGGAATGATCGCCCAAGCGCGTTCAACGCATTCCACGAAGTCCTCAGCGCGACAAGGGGCAGAGATATCAGGCTGGCAACAAACTAACCTGAACGTCTTCCTCCTTCGCCGCCAGATAATCCTCGCTTAAAATTGGTCTTGTCATGCAGTATCCCGTTTCCCCGAAGGTGAGACCGAGCCGCTTCCGCCGCTTCCGTTTGTTTTCACCTATTCTGGCCGGTGCGACCTTACGAGAGCGATTGATTGGATGTCTCGGCGCTTTGCTGGCCATTGGTCTCACCGGCGTCATCAGCGGCTATCTGTTCGGCCAGGGGCCGCATCTTCCCCTGATCGTCGCGCCGATGGGGGCGTCCGCGGTGCTTCTTTTCGCGGTGCCGGCAAGTCCGCTTGCGCAGCCTTGGTCGATCATCGGCGGCAATACGATTTCCGCTCTGATGGGGATTATTGCCGCCTATTTCATTCGCGATCCGATCATCGCGACCGGCGTCGGCGTTTCGCTTGCCATCGGCGCGATGTCCTTCACGCGGTGCCTGCATCCGCCGGGAGGAGCCGCCGCACTGACCGCCGTGCTCGGCGGTCCTGTCGTTGCCGGCTGGGGATTTCTTTTTCCCTTCGTGCCCGTCGCTTTGAACTCCTGCATCCTCGTCGGCCTTGGCCTGTTGTTCCACAAGCTTTCCAAGCGGAATTATCCGCACGTCGTTCCGAAACCCGCGGAGAACACCCATCAGACAGTGGACCTGCCGTCTGCCGTGCGGGTGGGTTTCCGCGAAGAGGATGTCGATGCGGCCCTCGAAGCGCTCGACGAAACCTTTGATATCGATCGGGCAGACCTCGGCCGGCTGTTGCAGCAGGTCGAGTTGCAATCGGCCATCCGCTCAAACGGCAAGATCAGCTGTGCCGATATCATGTCGCGTGACGTGATCGCCATTGGCGAAGCCTCGGAACCGGATGCTGCACGGCATCTTCTTTTGAAGCACAATATCCGCACCTTGCCGGTGAAGGATCCGGAGGGCCGCCTCGTCGGCGCCGTCGGCTTGCGGGAATTGTCCATGAGCACCGAGACCATCGCGCACGCGATCTCGAGGCCGGCGGTGGCCAGACCTTCGGATTCTGCTCTGTCGCTGTTGCCTGTTCTGACGGACGGTCGCACGCATGCCGTCATCATTGTCGACGACGACTACCGGATCCTTGGCCTGATATCGCAGACGGATCTCCTGAGCGCAGTGGCGCGATTGCTGCCAAAGGGGGACAATGCGATTCGGGCGGTGGCCTGAGCGGTGAGCGTGGAACGTAGCTGGAGAAAAAGTCGGTGCTGATCGAGCGCGATTCAAATGGCGATTTTATCCTGGAATCATCGGAGCTCGCGAGACGGTTCGGATTGTCGCTGGCCGATCTTCGCCGCCACATGCGCCATGGCTCCGTCGTCAGCTCCGTGGAAATCGGTACTGCCGAACACGAGGGGACGAAACGGGTGTCGCTTCGGCTCGGCAACAGGCTTTGGCAAGCCGTTTTGAACGATGAAAATGAAGTGCAGCAAGAGCAGATGACCGTTCTTCGGGGTAAATCCTCCGGACGGCATCCGGTCTGACCCCGTCCTTATGCATGGTGCGTTACGCCGGTTTGCTGCACCGCTCGGCCCTGTTCGCGCCGATCGAAGGAACGATCCCTTGCGGCCGCCGAGCGGCAGGTGGAAGTCGACGCTGGCCATCGGCAAATTGACTATGCCGGCTGGAAGCCCCTTGTTCAGTGCAGTCCGAGATAGGCCTTGCGGACGTCTTGGTTATCGAGCAGGGCGGCGCTGTCGCCGGAGAGATGAATGCGGCCGTTGACCATGACATAGGCCCGCTGCGAAAGCTTCAGTGCATGGTTGGCGTTTTGCTCGACGAGAAATATCGTTTTGCCCATCGCAGCAATCTCCCGCAAAACTTCGAAAACGCGCTTGACGATCAGCGGCGCCAAGCCGAGCGACGGTTCGTCGAACAGGATCAGTTCCGGCCGCGCCATCATGGCGCGGGCGATGGCGAGCATCTGCTGTTCGCCGCCCGACATGGTGCCGGCGGTCTGATTTCGGCGCTCCTTCAGGCGCGGGAAGAGCTCGAACATGGTGTTCCGGTCTTCTTCGAAGTGGGCCATGCCGATCGGCGTCGTGCCCATCATCATATTCTCTTCGACCGACATCTCCTGGTAAATCTGCCGACCTTCCGGGACGAGTGCTATGCCGCGCCTGGAAATCCTGCTGGTCGGCATCTGCGAGATGTCTTCGCCACGATGCAGGATCTTGCCCGATGAGGCGCGCGGCGCCCCGAAGATAGAAGAAAGCAGCGTGGTCTTGCCGGCGCCGTTTGCGCCGATCAGGCTGACGATCTCACCGGCTGAGATATGGACGTTCACCGCCTTCAGCGCTTCCACCGGGCCGTAATGGGCATGAACGCCGGCGAATTCGAGAAGCGGTACCTGCGTGTCGGACGACTGGCTCATGCTGGTACCTCTTCTTCGCTCACACCGAGATAAGCGGCGACGACGGCCGGATCGTTGGCGACATGCTGCGGCGTGCCGTCGGAGATCACCTCGCCATGATCGAGCACGACGATGTGGTTCGAAATGCGCATGACGAGACCCATGTCGTGCTCGATGACGAGAACCGTCTGCTTGTGATCGGCACAAAGCCGTTGGATGACCTCGGCCAGATCCAGCGTTTCGGAAGGGTTGAGGCCGGCAGCCGGTTCGTCGAGGCATATGAGGCTCGGGCCCGTGCACATGGCGCGGGCGATCTCGACGCGGCGCTGCCGGCCGTAAGGCAGTTCGCCGGCCAGGCGGTTGGCGTCGTCGGCAAGCTTCATTTGCCCAAGCCAGTGATAGGCGCGGTCGACAGCCTCTGCCTCGGCCTTGCGGAACGCCCGGGTCCGGAAAACGCCACTGAGGATGTTGTTGCGGGTGGCGAGATGTTGGGCGATCAGAAGGTTCTCGATGACCGACATTTCCTTGAACAGGCGGATGTTCTGGAACGTCCTGGCAATCCCGGCGCGCGTCACAAGGTGTGAGCCGCCGGTCATCGGTTTGGTCACCAACTGGCCGATATCCGTCGGACCATCGCGTCCGTTCAGCATGATGCGGCCTTCGCTGGAGCGATAGAATCCGGTGATGCAGTTGAACATCGTCGTCTTGCCGGCGCCGTTGGGACCGATCAGGGCGGTCACCGTGCCGCGTTCGACAGAAAAGCTGACGTCCCGGTTGGCGACGATGCCGCCGAAACGCATGGTGACATTCTGTACTTCGAGGATGGGGCTCATCGTCCAGCCTCCGCCTTGCCCTCAAAGGACAGTTCGCTGCCGATGCCTTCTTTCATCGAGCTCGGAAAGAATGCCGGGCGCTTGATGCGGACCAGGCCGCGCGGTTTCCAGAACATCATCACCACCATCAGGATACCGAAGACCAGAACGCGGTATTCGGCGAACTCACGCAGAAGCTCCGGAAGAATGGTGAGAACGAGTGCGGCCGAGATGACGCCCGCCGTCGATCCGAGGCCGCCAAGGACGACGATCGCCAGGATGAGCGCGGATTCGAAGAACGTGAAGGATGTCGGGTTCACAAAGCCCTGTTGTGCGGCGAAGAAGACGCCGGCGAGGCCGCCCGTGGAGGCGCCGAGCATGAAGGCCGTGAGCTTTGTGAAGACGTGATTGACGCCGAGCGAACGGCAGGCGATCTCGTCTTCCCGCAGCGCTTCCCACATGCGGCCGAGAGGGATGACGCGCAGTCGCTCCACGGCGTAGATGACGAAGCAGACGACAAGAAACAGCACGAAATAGAGAAACCAGAACCGGTAGTCCGCGCTGTAGGCGATGCCCAGATATTCATGAATGGGAACGCCACCCTGTTTGGCGGTACGGGTGAATTCGAGGCCGAGGAAGGTGGGTGCCGGAACCGGGGCGCCGTTCGGCCCGCCGGTGAATTCCAGCCAGTTGTTCAACACCAGACGAATGATCTCGCCGAATCCGAGCGTCACGATGGCAAGATAGTCGCCATGCATCTTCAGAACGGGAAAGGCGAGGATCATGCCGAAGAGGCCGGCCAGGAATGGGGCGAGCACCAGAGCGCCCCAGAAGCCGATCCCGAGATATTGCGATCCGAGCGCCAGGAGATAGGCGCCCACGGCGTAGAAGGCGACGTAGCCGAGGTCGAGCAGGCCAGCAAGCCCGACGACGATGTTAAGCCCCAGGCCGAGAAGGCAGTATATCAGGGCAAGAATCGCGATACCCAGGAGGTATTTGTCGGCAAAAAACGGCAAGCTCAACCCGGCGACAAACAACAGGGAAAGGACCAGCAGCGGCGACCTTTCCTTGCCGGTCATGACGGTCACACCGGCGCCGTTGCCGGCCATGCGCCGGGTGAGTTTTCGGCCGAGGCTGCTGATCTGGAACAGCGAGAGCGCTAGACGTCCTGCCGTGACGACGGCCGCTAGGAGTACCGCGCGCATCAGTTCGTTCGTGAACGAAAATCCGGCGAGAACCAGCCCCGAGATCGGGCCGAACAGGATAAGGGAGACTGTAAAAGTGAGGAGCGCTTGCTTGAGGAGTGCGCGAAGGCGGTTGGATTCCATCGTTCTTGCTCCTCCTCAGACTTTCTGGATTTCCGGCCGGCCAAGCAGGCCATAGGGTCGGAAAAACAGGAGGGTGATGAGCAATGCGAAAGCGAAGACGTCCTTGTAGTCGGTGCTGACATAGCCGGCGAACAGCGCCTCGGTCAGGCCGAGGACGATGCCGCCGAGCACGGCGCCGGGCAGCGAGCCGATCCCGCCGAGCACCGCGGCCGTAAAAGCCTTGATACCCATGACGAAGCCGATGAAGAAGTTGAAAGAGCCGTAGTTGAAGGTGACGAGCGTGCCGCCGACGGCGGCAGTGGCCGCACCCATGACGAAGACCGTCGAAATGATCCGGTCGGTATTGACCCCGAGTATCGCGGAGATCCGGATATTCTGCTGGGTGGCGCGGCATTCGCGGCCGATCCTGGTGTAGTTGATCACATAGGTCAGCACCCCCATGGCGATCAGTGACGCAAACAGGATCACCGTCTGCATGTAGGTGATCTGTGCGAAGTGGGTATCGTTGCCGATGCGAAACGCCCCCTGGATGAGCGTCGGCACGCCCTGGTCGCGTGCGCCCTGGGCGATCTGGACGTAGCTCTGCAGCATCAGCGAGATGCCTATGGCCGATATCAGCGGAGCAAGCTTGGTCGAGCCGCGAAGCGGCCGATAGGCGACGCGCTCGATCACCCAGCCATAGACGGCCGTGATTGCGCAGCTGATCACCAGCACGGATATCAAGGCGAAGGGAACCGACTGAACGCCGAAATAGCCAAGGACGGCAAGCGTGATGGCGGCGATATAGGCCGATACCATATAGACGTCGCCATGAGCAAAGTTGATCATCCGGATGACGCCGTAGACCATGGTGTATCCGACCGCGATCAGGCCGTAGATCGTCCCCAGCGTGATGCCATTGAACAATTGTTGAACCAGGATGTAAAAGTCCATGGTGAACCCCTCTTATGGTTTTCGGGGATGGATAAGCCGGCCGAACCTAAAGCGCGTCGCGATCTTTCAGAGTCTCTGATCGCGCTTTAGGTCTTTATTTTTCCGCATGTCGCTACCGCAAAACCGCTGCACACTTTTGCGCGACAAGCTTTAGGTCCGGCCGGCTCGGGCAAAATGCCTTACTTCACCAAGACAGGGGTTCCCTTGTCGTCGAAGTTGTAGAAAACGAACTTGAAGTCCTTGATGTCGCCCTTGGCGTCCCAAGTGATCTTGCCGATGGCGGAATCGACGGTGTTGCTGCGGAGATAGTCGGCCTGGGCCTTCAGTTCGTCGCCGGCCTTCAGCGCGGCAACGACGGCCTGCGCATTGGCATAGCCATAGAGCACGTAGTTTGCCGGCGTGATGTTGGCTTTCTTCAGCGCGTCCTGGACGCCCTGCGTGGAGGGATCCGCCAGCGGATCCGGTGTTGCCGAATAATAGACGTTCTTGAGGTTCTCAGCGCCGCCGGCTGCCGCGACCAGTTCCGTCTGGGCGAACGCGTCACCGCTGACGATGACCACGTCGACACCCTGCTCCTTGAGCTGGCGGATCAGTGGGCCGCCTTCGGGAATGAGACCGCCGAAGTACACGGCGTTGGCGCCGGAGCTCTTGATCTTGGTGACGAGCGCATTGAAGTCACGTTCGCCACGGGTCAGGCCTTCGTACATCACAGGCTTGATTCCGCGCGCTTCGATCGTCTTCTTGACGGCGTCCACCAGGCCCTGGCCATAGGTGTCCTTGTCATGGATGAGGGCGATCTTGTCCCGCTTCAGCGTATCCAGAATGAAGCTGCCGGCGACGACGGCCTGCTGGTCGTCACGGCCGCAGCCACGAAACAGATTGTCGAAACCGCGATCGGTGACGGTCGGATTGGTGGAGGACGGCGTCATTTCGAGGATGCCGGCATCATTGTAGATTTCGGAAGCGGGAATCGTGTTGGACGAGCAGAAATGCCCGATCACCGCCTGGACCTTGTCCTGGTCGACGAAACGATTGGCGACGGCAACGGCCTGCTTCGGTTCGCAGGCGTCGTCACCCTTCACCAGTTCAATCTTCTTGCCGTTGATGCCGCCCGACGCGTTGACGTCGGTGACGTAGGCGGACACGCCGCTGAACACCTGCTCGCCAAAGGTCGCATTGGCGCCGGTAAAGGGGCCGGCGACGCCGATCTTGATCGTGTCGGCCGCCAAAGCGTTGGAAAACAGCAAGGCGGAGGCGACGGCGGTGGCGCTAAGAAGTGTCGATATGGATTTCATGTGTTTTTCCCTCTGGTTGAAGCTGTTCGATTTTTAGTCGTTCTCGACGCGGTTTAAGCCCGCGTTCATGCTTCGCCTTGAAGGTGAAGCTATTATTTTTGTTAGGTAAATTCTCTTTGTCTCAGCCGCTGCGAAGAGCGATTTTCGAGATTTCCGGTCCTTTTCTTAATTGACACTTATATGATAAGTGACATATACGAAGACCGTCAAGCGGAAATGTTGCGGCATCGCTTGCAACAGTGAAGAATGGCAGGATCGATGATCGCGCAAGCGCGGCCTCGAACGTTAAGAAAGCGGGGAACAAGACGGTGAGCAGCACGCCACGAAACTGCCGGGTGGGCGTCGATATCGGCGGCACCTTTACGGATATCGCTCTCGACCTCGACGGGACGCTTCACTCGACGAAGATCCTGACGGACTATACGGCGCCGGAGAGGGCGATCCTCAAGGGTGTGAAGGCCGTCGCCGACATGGCGGGCGTCGCTCTTTCAGAGATCGGCATCCTCATCCATGGCACGACGCTTGCCACCAACGCGCTGATCGAGCGGCGCGGCGCCAGGACCGCCTTCGTGACGACGGAAGGTTTTCGCGACGTGCTCGAGATGCGCACCGAGAACCGTTTCGAGCAGTATGATCTCAATATTTCCCTGCCGCCGGCTCTCATCGCGCGCGCTGACCGCTTCGTCGTGCGTGAGCGTATCGATGCGGCGGGCAAGGTTCTGCTTGATCTGGACGATGCTTCGGTTGCAGCCGTCGTCGAGAAGGTCGCGGCAGGCGGCTATGAAAGTGTCGCGATCGGCTTCATTCATGCCTATGCCAATGGCGCACACGAGATCGCCGTCCGCGACGCGATCCTGAAGCGCCTTCCTGGCCTCTCCGTTTCGATCTCGTCGGAGGTTTCTCCGCAGATGCGCGAATTCGAGCGCTTCAACACGGTCTGTGCCAATGCCTACGTCAAGCCGGCGATCAAATCCTATCTCGACCGTCTCGTCGTGTCGCTGAAGGATATCGGCGTCCGCTGCCCGGTCTTCATGATCCACTCCGGCGGTGGGATCGTCTCGGTCGAGAGCGCCTCCGAATTTCCGGTGCGCCTCGTCGAATCCGGTCCAGCGGGCGGCGCGATCTTCGCGGCCGACATCGCCCGTCAATACGGTCTCGATACGGTTCTTTCCTTCGACATGGGCGGCACGACTGCCAAGATCTGCCTGATCGAAAACCAGGTACCGAAGACGGCCAAGACTTTCGAGGTCGCGCGCACCTATCGATTCCGCAAGGGATCCGGCATGCCGATTTCCATTCCCGTCGTCGAGATGGTCGAAATCGGCGCAGGCGGTGGTTCGATCGCTTCGGTCGACGCAATGCGCCAGATCCGCGTCGGCCCGCATTCGGCAGCCTCCGAGCCGGGCCCAGCCTGTTACCAGCGCGGCGGCAAGAACCCCACCGTGACCGATGCGGATCTGATCCTCGGCAAGCTCGATCCCGCCAATTTCGCGGGCGGCGCGATCCCGCTTTCCGTCGAGGCGAGCCGCCAGGCGATGAGCGACGATATCGGCGCGGTCATCGGCCTCGACCCGGAGGCTTCCGCTTACGGCACGTGCGAAATGGTCGACGAGAACATGGCCAATGCCGGCCGCGTCCACACCGTCGAGAACGGCAAGAACATTTCCGATTTCACCATGATCACCTTCGGTGGCGCAGGACCGCTGCATGCCGCACGCCTCTGCGAAAAGATGGGGATCTCGACCTTCCTCGTTCCGCCGGGCGCCGGCGTCGGTTCCGCGATCGGCTTCCTCAAGGCGCCGTTCGGCTACGAATCCGTCCGCAGCGCCGTCTTCAGCCTGTCGAATTTCGAATATTTAGAGGCCAACCGCCTGCTGCAAGCCATGAAGGCCGAAGCACTCGGCTTTGTCGAAGGCGGGCTCGACACCGGCTCCCCGGTGATCGAGCGCACGCTGTTCATGCGCTATGCCGGGCAGGGCTGGGATATCCCGGTCCCGCTTGCCGACGACAATTTCGACCCTGCGAGCGCCGAGACGATCGCGGCCTCTTTCGAAAAGGAATATGAGCGCTTCTTCGGCCGCGCCATCGAGGGTCTCGATATCGAGATCGTCAGCTGGTCGGTCAAGGCGAGTTCGCCGCTCCCGCCGGTCGAACGCATTCCCTCCGTCGCCGAAGGCAATATCGTGCAGCCGGGCAAGACCCGACGCCTGTTCGAGGCCTCCCAAGGCGCCTATCTCGAAGCCGGCATTCACGAGCGCACCGGCCTGAAGTCCGGCGACGTGATCAAGGGTCCCGCCGTCATCGTCGAGCGTGAGACCTCAACCGTTCTCACTTCCTCCTTCAACGCCATCGTTCAGCACGACGGCTGCCTTCTCGCAACCCGGATCTGAGGATAGTCACATGAACCAATCCATGATCGATATCCATATGCAGGTCATGTGGAACCGGCTGATCTCTGTCGTTGAAGAGCAGGCGCAGACCCTGATCCGCACGGCCTTCTCCACCTCCGTGCGCGAGGCGGGCGATCTGTCGGCCGGCGTCTTCGACCTGGAAGGCCGTATGCTGGCGCAGGCGGTTACCGGCACGCCCGGCCACGTCAACGCCATGGCGGAATCCGTCGCGCATTTCATTCGCGACATCGGGCCGGACAATGTCTTTGAAGGCGACGTCTACATCACCAATGATCCCTGGAAGGGAACGGGCCACTTGCACGACATCACCGTCGTCACGCCCTCCTTCCATCGCGGCAAGCTGGTCGGTTATTTCGCCTCGACCGCGCATGTCGTCGATGTCGGCGGCCGCGGTTTCGGCCCGGATGCCCGCGAAGTTTATGAAGAGGGCCTCTTCATCCCGATCATGAAATTCTTCGAGCGCGGCGAGCTGAACCGGACGCTGATCCATATCGTCCGAAACAATGTTCGCGAAAACGATAAGGTCGTCGGTGACTTCTATGCGCTCGCCGCCTGCAACGAAACGGGCCAGCGCCGGCTCGTCGACATGCTGACGGAATTCAATCTCCCTGATCTGTCGACGATCGGCGGCTTCATCCTCAAGCACAGCCGCGAGGCAACGCTGGAGCGGCTGAAGAAGCTGCCGCATGGCTCCTGGAACTACAGCCTCGATCTCGACGGCTATGATGAGCCGGTGCATCTCGCCGCCAAGCTGAGCATCGGCCCCGAGGGGATCGTGGTCGATTTCGACGGCACCTCAGGCATGAGCAAGTTCGGCATCAATGTGCCGCTCGTCTATGCCAAGGCCTATGCCTGCTACGGCATCAAATGCGTCGTGGCGCCGGAAATTCCAAATAACGCTGCCTCGCTTGCACCTTTCGAGGTGGTGGCGCCGGAAGGTTGCATCCTCAATGCCAAGCGGCCGGCGCCGGTCGCTGTCCGCCACGTTCTCGGCCATTTTGTCCCGGATCTCGTGCTGGGCGCGCTGCATCAGGCGCTTCCAGGCCAGGTGCCTGCGGAAGGTGCCAGCGCACTCTGGAACCTGCATATGAGCGTGCGCCCCGTCTCCGATCAGATCGGCGGCAGGGGCGCAGAAATCCTGATGTTCAATTCCGGCGGCACCGGCGCACGCGCCGCTCTCGATGGCTTGAACGCCACTGCCTTTCCGAGCGGCGTCCACACGATGCCGATCGAGGCGACGGAGAATGTCGGCCCCGTCATCGTCTGGCGCAAGGAATTGCGCGAGGGGTCAGGGGGTGCCGGCGCGCAACGCGGCGGTCTCGGCCAGATGATCGAGATCGAAGCGGCCGAAGGCTTCAGCTTCCGCTTCTCCGCCATGTTCGACAGGCTTGGCCACCCCGCCCGCGGCCGCGAAGGCGGACTGAGCGGCACGGCCGGCGCAGTCGCGCTCGACGACGGTACGGTTCTCAAGGGCAAGGGGCTGCAATTCGTGCCGGAAGGCAGGCGCCTGGTTCTGTCGCTTCCGGGCGGCGGCGGTTACGGCGATCCGGCACATCGCCCGGCTGAGGCGATCGAGCAGGACCTGAAGCATGGATACATCACCGAAGAACAGGCTGAAGCCTATGGCAGGAGCCGGACTAAGGGAGGCAAGGCATGAACATGATTGCATTCGAAAGCACACGCGTCGCGACGATCAAATCCTCGCCGTCCATGGCGGTGTCGGTCGCCGCCAAGGCGATGCGGGCCAAAGGAGAGCATGTCGTCGACCTGTCGCTCGGCGAGCCAGATTTCGACACTCCTGATCATATCGTTCAGGCGGCGATCGAGGCCATGCGCAAGGGGCTTACCCGCTATACCGCGCCGGACGGCCTGGTGGAGCTGCGCGAGGCGATCGTCGCCAAGTTCAAACGCGAGAACGGCCTCGACTACGCCATGGATGAGATCTCCATCGGCAACGGCGCCAAGCAGATCCTCTTCAATGCATTCCTGGCCACGCTGGAGCCCGGCGACGAGGTGGTCGTGCCGGCGCCTTACTGGGTCTCCTACACCGACATCGTCGTCCTGCACGGCGGCATTCCGAAGATCGTGCCTTGCGGTGTCGAGGATGCCTTCAAGATCACAGCCGAGCGGCTGGAAGCAGCTATCACGCCGAAGACGCGTTGGTTCCTGTTCAATTCTCCGTCCAATCCGACGGGGGCGATCTATACGGCGGACGAACTGAGGGCGCTTGGTGCAGTGCTGGCACGGCATCCCCACGTGGCGATCATGTCGGATGAGATCTACGAACATATCGTCTGCGGCGACGTGCCCTTCACGTCGTTCGTCGTCGCGTGCCCGGAGCTGAAGGACCGCACGCTCATCATCAACGGCGTATCCAAGGCCTATGCCATGACAGGATGGCGCCTCGGCTATGCGGCCGGTCCGCGCGAACTGACCAAGGCGCTGAACAAGCTTCAGTCCCAGAGCACGACTTGCCCGTCCTCGATCACCCAGTTTGCCGCCGCCGCCGCGCTCAACGGTCCCCAGGACTTCGTCACGACGGCGGTTGCCGAATACAAGGCGCGCGGTCAACTGGTCGCAAGGGGCTTCAGCGCGATACCCGGTCTTGATGTGCGGGCTCCGGAAGGAGCCTTTTACCTCTTTCCCAAATGCGCCCACTATATCGGCAAGACGGCGCCAGACGGCGCCAGGATTTCCAACGATACGGAACTGGCCTCCTATCTCCTCAGGGAAGGCAAGGTCGCCACCGTTCCCGGTGCCGCTTTCGGTGTCGAACCCTATATTCGCCTTTCCTTCGCGACATCGCGTGACAATCTTGCCATTGCCATCGAGCGCACCGCCGATGCACTGGCCAAACTTCGCTAAAGGGAAAATTCGATGACCGATTATCAGCGCACGCTTCTGACCGGCGCGGCCGGCGCTCTGGGAACCCAGCTGCGCAAGTCAGGAACAAGGCTTGGCAAGATCCTCAGGCTGTCTGCACGCAAGCCTTGCGAGAACCTCGAGCCGCACGAGGAGGATTTCCCGGCGGACCTTTCCGATTTCGACGCTGTTTCGAAAGCCGTGGAGGGCTGCGACGCCATCATTCATATGGGTGGTCAAGGGCTGGAGGCCCCCTGGAACACCATTCTTAACGCCAACATCGTCGGCAGCTACAACATCTATGAGGCAGCCCGGCAGCATGGCGTCAAGCGCATCGTCTATGCCAGCTCCGTTCACGCCATCGGTTTTTACGAGCGCACCGAGACGATCGACGGCGACGTTCCGACCCGCCCCGACAGTCTCTACGGCGTGTCGAAGACCTTCGTCGAAAACCTCAGCCGTTACTATTTCGACAAGTTCGGGATCGAGACCGTGAGCCTGCGTATCGGCTCGTCTTTCCCCGAGCCGACGGACCGGCGCCATCTCATCACCTGGCTTTCCTATCGCGATTGCCGCCAGCTCGTCGAAAAGAGCCTGTCGGCCGAACGCGTCGGCTTCATGGTCGCCTATGGCATGTCCAACAACAGCCGGGCGTTCTGGGACAACCGCACGGCGGCATCGCTCGGATACAGGCCGGAAGACAGCGCCGACGATTACGCGGACAAGGTTTTCGAGAATACGAAACAGGGCGATCCCAACGATCCGGCGGTGCGCTTCCAGGGCGGCAGCTTTGCCGCCGCCGGCCACTATGAAGACGAGAAGAAGTGAGACGCCCTGATGCAAGCTTCCAAGTCGTCCTATGACGTGGTGATCGTCGGCGGTGCAGTGGTCGGCAGTTCGACGGCATATTTTCTGGCGACCAACCCGGACTTCAACGGATCGGTCCTGGTGATCGAGAAGGACTGGACCTATCAGCGTTCGGCGACGGCGCTATCCTCCAGCTCCATCCGCCACCAGTTTTCGAATGCGATCAATGTCAAAGTCTCGCAGTTCGGGACGGAGTTCATCCGCCACTTCAAGGAAAACGTCATTGTCGACGACGACACGCCCGAGATTGGTTTTCACGAGGCCGGTTATCTGTTCCTCGCCGAGGACGATCGCGGCGATCAGGTTCTCCGGCGCAACCACGAGACCCAGGTCTCGTGCGGCGCGGAGGTGACGCTGCTCGATCCGGATGGTCTCGGCCGCCGGTTTCCCTGGCTGAACCTCGAAGGATTGACGCTCGGCAGCACCGGCGAGCGGGGCGAGGGCTGGTTCGACAGTGTCGGTCTGCTGCAGGGCTTTCGCAAGAAGGCGCGCTCGCTCGGCGTCGAATACATCGAAGACGAAGTCGTCGCCATCAACCGAGAGGGAGACCGCATCGTTTCCGTGTCGACGAAGAGCGGCCAGACGATTGCCTGTGGCACGATGGTCAACACCTCAGGCACCAACGGCAAGAAAGTCGCTGGGATGGCTGGGCTCGACGTCCCCGTGGAGCCACGCCGACGCTCGCTGTTCGTCGTCGATTGCCGAACGCCCCTGGAAGGAAAGGTGGGGCTGACGATCGACCCCACCGGCGTTTTCTTCCGGCCCGAGGGCAAGTTCTATCTGATGGGCACCTATCCCAAACATGACCCTGAGGTAGATCCGAACGATTTCGACGTCATGCATGACGAATTCGACGAGGAAATCTGGCCGATCCTGGCGAACCGGGTGCCGGCCTTTGAGGCGATCAAGGTCGTCAATTCCTGGGCCGGCCACTACGACTATTGCACCCTCGATCACAATGTCGTCCTCGGACCGCATACTGAGGTCAGCAATTTCCTCTTCGCAAACGGCTTCTCGGGGCACGGTCTCCAGCAGTCGCCGGCAATGGGACGGGGTCTCTCGGAACTGATTGCCTATGGCGGCTTCAAGACGCTTGATCTTTCGCCATTCGGCTACGAGCGGGTGGCAGCTGACCGCCCCTTCCTTGAAGACGCCGTCATTTAAAGCATAGGAGAGGGGCTCCCGATGAAAAACGAAACATCCAAGCGCAGCGGCGGCCAGGCGCTCGTCGATGCCTTGCGCATCCATGGTGTCGAGCGCGTGTTCGGCGTGCCGGGCGAAAGCTATCTTGCTGCCCTCGACGCCTTTCACGACGTGGAAGACGCCATCGAATTCATCGTCTGCCGGCAGGAAGGCGGCGCCGCCTACATGGCGGAAGCCTACGGCAAGATGACCGGCAAACCCGGCATCTGCTTCGTCACCCGCGGGCCGGGCGCGACGAACGCGTCCGTGGGCGTGCATACCGCCTTCCAGGATTCGACACCGATGATCCTGTTCATCGGGCAGGTGGCGCGCGATCAGATGGAGCGCGAAGCGTTCCAAGAGATCGATTATCGCCGCATGTTCGGCCAAATGGCAAAGTGGGTAGTCGAAATTGAGGATGCCGCCCGCATCCCTGAGCTCATCAGCCAGGCATTCCACCGAGCTGTCAACGGCAGGCCGGGACCGGTGGTCGTCGCTCTTCCTGAAGACATGCTGACCGATATGGTCGATGTCGCCGACACCCCGCCCTACAAGCGAGTTGAGGGCTTTGCCGGCCCGCCGCAATTCGAGGAATTGCTCGGCCTTCTCTCCGAGGCGAAACGCCCGATGGTTGTCGTTGGCGGCGGCGGCTGGACGCAGCAGGCCGTTGCCGACCTGAAGGCGTTTTCGGAAGCCTTCTGCCTGCCTGTCGCAGCTTCCTTCCGCTGCCAGGATCTGTTCGACAATACGCACGAAAACTATGCCGGCGACCTCGGTCTTGCCGCAGGGCCGAAGCTGATCCGCCATGTGAAGGATTGCGACCTTCTGATCTCCATCGGCGCCCGTCTCGGGGAGATGACCACTGGCGCCTATACGCTGATCGACATTCCGGTCCCGAAGCAGTTGCTCGTTCACATTCATCCGAGCGCGGAGGAGCTGGGGCGCGTTTATCACGCGCGATTGCCGATCAATGCCAGCGTCGCGGGTTTCCTCTCGCAGGCGGCAAAGCTGAAGCCGCGGGCTGCGCCGGTGTGGAAGGACTGGACCAGGACGGCCCATGCCGACTATCTCGAAAATCTCGCGCATCCTGAGGTGCCCGGTCCGGTGCAGATGGGCGATATCATGGAATGGCTGCGCGGCCATCTCAAGCCGGACGCCATTCTGACCACCGGCGCCGGCAATTATTCCGCCTGGGCGCATCGCTTCTATCAGTATCGCACCTTCCGCACCCAGCTCGGACCGACGAATGGTTCCATGGGCTACGGCGTGCCGGCGGCGATCGCCGCCAAGATCACCGATCCCGCGCGCACGGTCGTTGCCTTTGCCGGCGACGGATGTTTCCTGATGAACGGTCAGGAACTCGCAACCGCCATGCAGTATGACGCTCGCGTCATCTTTCTCGTCATCAACAACGGCATGTATGGCACGATCCGCATGCACCAGGAGCGTGAGTATCCCGGCCGCGTCTCCGGCACCCGCCTGACGAACCCGGACTTTGCCTCGCTGGCGCGATCCTATGGCCTCCATGGTGAGACCGTGGAAAGGACCGAGGACTTCGCCGGCGCCTTCCAACGCTGCGAGACTTCCGGCAAGCCGGGTCTCATCGAAATCCGGATCGACCCGGAAGCGCTGACGCCGAAAATGAGCCTGACGCAAATTCGCGACCAGGCGATCGCACAGGGAAAGTGATCGCAGGAAAAGGCGCCGCCTCAAAAAGCCGGGCGGCGCCGCAGCAGACCAGCGGAAAGTGAAGTCGCTTGAGGGGCGCCGACAAGGATCACCCCCAACGGTAAGCCAGCGGCGCTGATCCTTGATCCTTTCGGTCGTGGAAAACGGTAAGATAGGAGCGCAGGAAGCGTAGCAGCAGGCGGATCATCCTTTCCTTCCCCTGACTTAATTCTCCGTTTCGCTGCTCGTCGGCTCATTGAGCATCGTGCGGTAACGATGGAGGCTTTCCTCCAGATGGACGATCAGCGCGGCCTTCGCAGCCTTGGCATCACCCTGGGTGATGGCGGCCAGGATCGCGGCATGTTCCTTGTTGATCTTCTTCAGGTAGGTGCTGTAGCCGCGCGCCGATTGGCGATGCTTGAGTACGAGGTCGAAATTGATGCTCTCTATCACCGCTTCCAGAAAACTCGGGAAGTGGGGATTGCGGGTGGCACGGGCGATCGCAAGGTGAAACTCGAAATCGGCGCGTGCTTCGACCTCGGCATCGTCCGTCACCAGGTTTTCAAGGTTGTCGTAGGCGCGGGCAATTTCAGCCAGCGCCTCCGGCGTGCGCCTCGACGCTGCAAGGGCGACGGATTGTATCTCGACGCCGAGCCGCAATTCCAGGATCTGCATCGCGGAGCGAATGTCCTCGATGCGGCTGATTTCGAAATTGAGGGTCTTTGCGTCCTTGTCGCTCACGTAGACGCCGGCACCCTGTCGCGCGGTCACACGTCCGCCAACCTTGAGAGAGGTGAGCGCCTCGCGAATGACGGTTCGGGACACGCCGAACTCTTCGCACAGCTGGGCACTTGACGGAATTTTCTCGCCGGGAGCATAAAGACCGGAGTCGATCCGTTCCATCAGCTTCGCAACGACGATTTCCGCGAGATTGCCTCGTTGCGTGATGATTGACACTGGTTTGCTCCGATTTTCACGATCAAATTTAGCACATATCACATATCATGCCACGTCTGATTGCGGAATGTCGGCTCTTTCAGACATTATCTTATCGATGACCTGAAAGGGGTGCGGGAGGCGCTTGTTGTCGATTTCCTTCACCTGCGAGCGGCATGAATATCCGGTGGCCATGAGACTGTCGTTGTCGCCGGCGGCATCGACCTCCGGCTTCCAGCTCATCGCATAGAGGCGCTCGGAGATCGGTCGATTGCGGGCCTCGTGGCCAAAGGTACCGGCCATTCCGCAACAACCCGTTTCTGCTGCCTGAAGGTCGATGCCGAGGCTGCCGAACACCTGTTTCCATTGCGCAATGGAGGCGGGCGCATTGGTGCGTTCGGTGCAATGGGCCATCAACCGGAAGCTCCTGCCTTTGGCGGCGGAGGGTGATGCGGCAAGGCGGCCGAGGTTGGCGGCCAGCCATTCCTGCGGAAGGAGGATGCTCGCCTTCAGCACCCCCTTGTATTCGCTGCGGAACGCAAGCGTCATCGACGGATCGAGCCCCACAAGCGCCACGCCCGCGTCATTCAACTGCTGAAGATAGTGCGCGGTCCGCCCGGCCGCAGCCTCGAAACGTCCGAGGTAGCCATGAACGTGCAGGGCTTTGCCATTGACGTGGGACGCGGCGAGGAACGGCGAAAGCCCCATTTTCCGCGCAAGCCCGATCGCGGCGAGAGCGACCTCAGGATCGAAATAGGCGGTAAACGCATCGGCGACGAAGATGACGCTCTGCTCCCTCTCACGCGGCGACAATGCCTCGATCCGCCGAGGGGTCGCAAGCGGCACGCCAAGGCGGGCGGCCTCCTTCGCCAGAGAGAGCCGCGGCAGGTGGGGCAGGGACGTCAGTCCGGCAACGCGCATCATCATCCTGCCGGCTCGCGTGCCGACGACCAGGTTGTAGGCCGGCCGTATCCGATGGACCAGGGGCAGGGTGGTCTCGATGGCTGCTACCAGCGGATCCTTCAGCGGACGGAGGTAGCGCCCGTAGTAAAGTTCCAGGAATTTGGAGCGGAAGGCCGGGACGCTGACTTTTACGGGACATTGTCCCGCGCAGGCTTTGCACGCCAGACAGGTGTCCATCGAAGCGCGGACTTCGTGGGAAAAGTCGTCCCGATTTTGAGGGTTCAGGGAGTTGAAGACACGCCGCGCGAAGCTCGCGAGCGGAACGCTCTGCCGCAGGCGTTTTGCCTCCTGGCGGGGATCGATGCCCTTCTCGGCAAGCTGCCTCAGCCATTCCCGCATCAGAGCGGCGCGGCCCTTGGGCGAAAAACGCCGATCGCGTGTCGCCTTGTAGGAGGGGCACATGGGGCTCGTTTCGTCGAAATCGAAACAGGCGCCGTTGCCGTTGCAATAGGCAGCGTTGTCGAAGGCTGCGCGGATCTCGTTGCCGATGATGCGGTCGACGTCTCCCCGCAGCGGAACCTCGTCGATCTTCAGCAGCTCTTGGCCGCTGGAAGGCGTTGCGATCTTGCCAGGGTTGAGGCGGTTTTCCGGATCGAAAGCCCGTTTGATCTCCTGCAGGCTGGGATAGAGGTCGCCGAAGAATTCAGGCACATATTCGGAACGTACCCCCTTGCCGTGCTCCCCCCAGAGCACGCCGCCATATCTACGCGTCAGCGCCACGACGGCGTCGCTGACCTCCCGGACCAGCCGGACATGGTCATCGCGGGTGAGATCGAGGGCAGGCCGCACGTGCAGGACGCCGGCATCGACATGGCCGAACATGCCGTAGGAAAGGCCCGCGCCATCAAGCAATGCGCGGAATTCGCGGATATAGGCCGCGAGGTTTTCCGGCGGCACGGCGGTGTCCTCGACGAAGGCGACAGGCCTGACCGGTCCGTCCACATTGCCGAGCAGGCCGACCGCCCGTTTGCGCATCGACCAGATCGCCTCGACATCGGCATGATCCCGCGCGATCGTATAACCCAGGTGACGGGCATTCGCGCCCGTGGCAAGCGCGGCGGTCACCTCGGCCAGTTTGCGTTCGAGTTCAGCCTCATCGTCGGCGAGCACTTCGGCGATATTGATGCCGTTCGTGGTTCCGCCTGCATTGTCGGGAAAAAAGCGGGCAATGCCCGTCCAAACGATGTCGCCCCTGGCGAGCCCGAGAACTTTCTCATCGACCGTTTCCACCGAGGCGACCTTGAGTGCCACAAGCGTGCGGGCATCCTCCAATGCGGTGTTGAAGTCCCCGTAGCGAATGTTGATCAATGCCGCATGGGCGGGGATTGGCAGAAGGTTGAGTTCGGCTTCGGCGATCATCGCCAGCGTTCCCTCCGAGCCGCAGAGGATGGCATTGAGGTCGAAGCGTCCGTCGTCCCGCCGGATGTGAGCGAGGTCGTAACCGGTCATATAGCGGTTGAGTTTCGGAAAAATCTCGGCGATCCGGTCGCGTTTTTCGCGCGCGATGCGGTCGACCGTCCTGTGGATTTCGCCGACACGGTCCTGTCGCCCGGCGATCTCCGCGAGTACCTCAGGATCGAGCGGGCGCGACCACCAGTCGGTCCCATTCGCAAGCACGATGCGCAATCCCAGCACATGGTTGCTGGTTTTGCCGTAGAGGCATGAACCCTGGCCGCAGGCATCGGTGGAGACCATGCCGCCGATGGTGGCGCGATTGGAGGTGGAGAGTTCAGGCGCAAAAAACAGGCCGTAGGGTTTCAGCGCCCGGTTCAACTGATCCTTGACCACACCCGCCTGGACCCGCGCAATTCTCCTGATCGGGTCGATCTCGAGAATGGAATTCATATGTCGCGAGCAGTCGACGACGATGCCCGACGTGAGGGATTGACCGTTCGTGCCGGTTCCGCCGCCGCGCGGGGCGACAGTGATCCCGCGAAAGGCCGGTTCCGACAGCACGGCCGCCGTAATCTGCAGGTCTTCGATGCCCTTGGGGAAGAGGATACCGGTCGGCTCGATCTGATAGATGGAATTGTCGGTCGAAAAAACGGTCCGGCTCGCCGCACCGGTTTCGATGTCGCCATCGAACCCTGCCTCGATGAGCCGCTGGAAGAATCCCACAGCGGGAAGGGGGATTGAACCGTTCGGCCGGAGGCGTGGAATCATTTCGAGACCTTCAGAATGCACTTGAGCTTTGTCGAAGTTGGCATATAAGTGATAACATACAATGCTAGTGGCGTAACTGAAAATACTGAGGTGGAACTTTGAAGAACCAGACCGCAATCATCGTCGGCGGCGCTTCCGGGCTCGGATTGACGACGGCCAAGCTGATGATATCGCATGGGGCGACCAGGATTGGGCTCATCGATCGCAACGAGCAGCTGCTCGGCGTCTCGGCCGATGCGCTTCGCGCTCTGGGCGCCGAGGTGGAAACGGCGGTTGCCGACATTTCCCGGGCGGAAACGGCTCATCGCGGGTTCAATGAGATCGCCGGCAAGCTCGGTCGGATTCACGTGCTCGTCAACAGCGCCGCCATCTATCCGAGACGCCCTATCCTCGAGATCACCGACGAGGAATGGGACCTCGAAAATGCGATCAACGTGAAGGGTACCTATCATATGATGGTGGCCGCCGTTCTTCATATGCGCCAGCACGTGAACGCGCCCGAGGTTACCGGGCGGATTGTCAACGTGACCTCGGTCGATGCTTTCAAGGCTCATCCCCAGAATGCGCATTACGCCGCAACCAAGGCGGCTGTCGTCAGTCTGACGAAATCTTTTGCCCAGGAATGCGCCAAGGACCAGATCCTTGTCAATTCCGTCGCTCCTGCCGGTTTTGCGACGGATCGCGCCAGGGAGCTGGGATTTCTTCCGGAACTGGCCAAGGCCAGCGCGCTTGGCCGCGCAGCCGAGCCGGTCGAAATGGCGGAGTGGATTGTCATGATGGCATCGAGCCGCAACACCTATGCCACCGGCGAAAACGTCGTCGTCAGCGGAGGCTACATCTATGTCTGAGCCGCTGCCCTATCAGGTTGCCCTGGTCACCGGTGCGACGAGCGGCATCGGTCGCGCCACCGTCGGCAAACTACGCGAGATGGGGCTGACGGTTTATGCCGTTGGCCGAAACGCCGAGGCGCTCGAGGAATTGGCGCGGGAAAGCGGGGCGAAGCCGGTCCGTGCCGATGTGCGCGATACCGCCGAAATCGTCAAGCAGCTTCACGGAACAGACGTCGACATCCTGGTCAACAATGCCGGCATTCTCTCGACACGGGCGACATTCAGCGAGATCGAACCGTCCGAGATCGATGCCATGATCGACATCAATCTCAAAGCCCCGATGCATCTGACCCGCGCATTCCTGCCTGCTATGGTCGAGCGAAAGCGCGGCCACCTGATCTATATCGGTTCGAGCGGCGGCCAGGCACCCTATCCGAACATGGCGGCCTACGGCCCGTCGAAGGCCGGGCTCAGCCTGTTTTGCGACAATCTGCGCTGCGACCTGCTCGGGACCTCGGTTCGCGTGACCGAGGTGGTGCCGGGTCGAGTCCAGACGGAGCTTTATCGAACCGCAATAGCGGGCAACCAGGCGCGGACCCTGCTTTATGACGGCTACCGTCCGATCCAGCCTTCCCACATCGCCTCGATCATCTCCAACGCCATCGAGCTTCCCGTCTTCGTCGACGTCGCCAGGATAGAGGTCTTCCCGACGGACCAGGCGACCGGCGGCGGCACCATGGTCAAATTCCCGGAGCAGTAGGCGGGCGCTCGCTCGCTTCGAAGAGGCCGCGGGCCGCCTCGACCATCGACTGCAGGTGATCGGGGTCGCGCACGCCCTGTCGGTAGAGCTCGATGACGATGCTCGCCATTCGTTCGGCTTCGTCGCTGTCCCTTGCCACCCCGTAATCGGCGCTGAGCCTGTCGAAGACGCGCTGGCAGGTTTCAAGATCGCGGGAGTCCAGCGGCACCTGCGATCGGTTTTTGATCGTTTGAACCATCTCTATTCCCTCGGATGAGGCCCGCCCGGCGAGGCCGGCGGGCCGGCAAACGCCTTAGAAATCCATGCCGGGGCCGGCGGGCATTGGCGGCGGCGCGTCCTTCTTGGGCTTCTCGGCGATCATGGCTTCCGTCGTGACGAGAAGGCCGGCGATGGAGGCCGCATCCTGCAGCGCGGTGCGAACCACCTTGGCCGGATCGATGACGCCCTGTGCATAAAGGTCGCCATATTCGCCCGTCTGAGCGTTCCAGCCGTAGGAGAACTCGCTCTTCTCGCGCAGCTTGCCGACAATGACCGAGCCTTCCGCGCCGGCGTTTTCTGCGATCTGGCGAGCCGGCGCCTCGACCGCGCGGCGAACGATGTCGACACCGACGCGCTGGTCACCATTGGCGGTCTTGACGGCGTCGAGCGCCTTGACGGCGCGCAGCAGCGCCACACCGCCGCCCGGCAGAATGCCTTCCTCGACCGCCGCGCGGGTTGCGTGAAGCGCGTCGTCGACGCGGTCCTTCTTCTCCTTCACCTCGACCTCCGTCGAGCCGCCGACGCGGATGACGGCAACGCCGCCCGCGAGCTTGGCAAGGCGCTCCTGCAGCTTCTCGCGGTCGTAGTCGGAGGTGGTTTCTTCGATCTGAGCCTTGATCTGGGCCACACGACCTTCGATGTCCGTCTTGGCGCCCGAACCGTCGACGATTGTGGTGTTCTCCTTCTCGATCGACACCTTCTTGGCACGGCCGAGCATGTCGAGCGTGACGGATTCGAGCTTGATGCCGAGATCTTCGGAGATGACGGTGCCGGCGGTCAGGATGGCGATGTCTTCGAGCATGGCCTTGCGGCGGTCGCCGAAGCCGGGCGCCTTGACGGCGGCGATCTTCAGGCCGCCGCGCAGTTTGTTGACGACGAGCGTTGCGAGGGCTTCGCCTTCGACATCTTCAGCGATGATGAGCAGCGGCTTGCTGGACTGGACGACGGCTTCGAGAACCGGCAGCATAGACTGCAGGTTCGAGAGCTTCTTCTCGTGGATGAGGATATAAGGGTCTTCGAACTCCACCCGCATCTTGTCGGCATTAGTCACGAAGTAGGGGCTGAGATAGCCGCGATCGAACTGCATGCCTTCGACAACTTCGAGTTCGGTTTCGGCGGTCTTGGCTTCTTCGACGGTGATGACGCCATCATTGCCGACCTTTTCCATGGCTTCCGCCAAAAAGCGGCCGATTTCGGCATCGCCATTGGCGGAGATCGTGCCGACCTGGGCGATTTCGGAATTGTTTGAGATCTTGCGGGCATTGGCCTTCAGTTCCGCGACGATGGCGGCGACCGCAAGATCGATGCCGCGTTTCAGGTCCATCGGGTTCATCCCTGAGGTAACTGCCTTGGCGCCCTCCTTGACGATCGCCTGGGCCAGCACCGTTGCGGTGGTGGTGCCGTCGCCGGCAATGTCGCTGGTCTTCGAAGCAACTTCGCGGACCATCTGGGCGCCCATATTCTCGAACTTGTCTTCGAGTTCGATTTCCTTGGCGACCGAAACCCCGTCCTTGGTGATGCGCGGGGCGCCGAACGACTTGTCGATCACGACGTTGCGGCCCTTCGGACCGAGGGTCGCCTTCACGGCGTTGGCCAGGATGTCGACGCCACGCAACATCTTCTCGCGGGCTTCGGTGCTGAATTTGATTTCTTTAGCAGCCATGTCCTCACTCCTTCATAGGCAGCCAGAGCAATTCCAGGAAAAGTGCGTAGCGGTTTTTCCGTTCGGAATTGCGTCAGAAATAAAAGCTTCGAGCGGTTCTGCGTTTCCATGAAAAGCTGATGCGCTCCTGCCCTGCATTGACTGATGTCCGCAGGGATCTCATGCGGCCTGCTTCTTTTCGCCCTGGGCTTCGATGATGCCCATCACGTCGCTTTCCTTCATGATCAGCAGGTCTTCGCCGTTGATCTTGATCTCGGTACCGGACCATTTGCCGAATAGGATGCGATCGCCGGCCTTGACGTCGAGCGCCTGTATCTGGCCGGCGTCGTTGCGTGCGCCGGGGCCGACGGCGATGACCTCGCCTTCCTGCGGTTTCTCCTTGGCGGTATCGGGAATGATGATGCCGCCCTTGGTCTTTTCCTCTGAATCGACCCGGCGGACGAGAATGCGGTCATGAAGCGGTCGGAACGACATGTCTTCCTCCATCGACAAACAATGATGACGTTGTTCCCTAGCCGGACCGGATGACCAATCCGGGCGGGTGCGCAGCGCGCGAGCCGCGAGCCGTGCGAGAATGATTTGGTTCGACGGCTTTGCAATTCAAGAGGGATGAAAGAAAAATTAGCACTCCCTGCCCGTGAGTGCCAACGCCTGTCAGGGAACAGAAAATCGGCTCCCGCGTTCGAATGATGAAGGCGATGGCGCCGTACCGGAGGCGAGTTCGAGCTATACTGAACTTGAATCCGGATTTCGGCGTTCCMAACTCTTTGATGATCGAGGCTTAATGAGCTCGAGCAGCGTCCCACGTCTTTTGGAGTGAGTGACATGGAAGAGAAGACCAATATAATCAAAGACCTCAGTATCGAGGAACGCGAGGAAATCCTCGTCGATATCGCTCGAACGCTGGAGGACACGGCGCGTGAGGCCTATGTCGAAGGCAATACGCATTTCGCCGCACTTTCCAACAACATGGCCGAAGCGATCCGCGTCAATGCCGATGAACTCGCCCGTGACGATCCAGAAAATGCCGAGCTCGTATTTCAGCAGGCGACGGCGATGATCTCGCAATTCGAGGCCGTGCACCCCTATCGAATGGTGAGTATGGCCGTTCATTGATTGCCGCCCGGACGGTGCGGCTCGATCGCCCGCTCAAATCAATCGCAACCCACGCGGAACTCTCACTGCTTGCAAAGGTTATTGGATCACAACATCGAGAGGTGATCCATGATGACTTCCAGATCCAACGTGCCGCCCGAGAGCGGGACAGATGACGCTCGTTCCGCCGATACGGAGCGAGCCGAGACCGATCGCAAGCGAGCATTGGAAAATGCCCGGCGCAACGTGAGTTCGACATCAGATCGCGATAGCGGCACTGAAACCCCAAGCCTGAAGCTTGCGAAAGAATATCTCAGCCTTGGCGGCCACCGTCGGTCCATGATCGACGACAACATCACCGATGTTCGCCAATGGGATGAGGATCCGCCCGAGGCCGAGCGGTTCTGGAAGGAACGGGTGGAGACGCTTTCGAAGGGCAAGCGCAAACAGGTGGAGGATTTTCTTCCAACCGTCAACACGCCGTGAAAGCGACTGGGCCCGTTCCTCGGATGGCTCATCAAATGCCCCTGGAGGCGATCATGGCTATAGACAAGCACGAGCAGATCCGTCGCCGTGCCTACGAGATCTGGGAGGCCGAGGGCCGCCCGGATGGCGCCGACGAGCGCCATTGGCTTCAAGCCTGCGACGAACTTGCCGGCGAGGATGAGCATGAGACGCTGCAGAACCTGCTCGATGAAGACGATAGGGATGATGCAGCGCTGCTTCAAGGCGCCGGTGAGAGCGGCGATCTCGATCGGCGGCCGGCGAGGCCTGTCCAGGCCGCCGTGGCTCCCGTCCCTGGCATCGAGATGACGACGGGCGAAAAGCCTTCCCGACGGAAGATCAGGAAGACCGAGGGACCGTGATCGCCATGCAGCATCTCGACCATGCCATCCAGATTGCTCTTACGGCCCATGAAGGTAAGGCGGACAAAACCGGCCGGCCGTTCTTCGAGCACTGCCAGCGGGTAGCCCTTCTGGTTTCCGGTGACGAGACGCGAACGGTCGCCTATCTTCATGACGTCGTCGAGAAGGGAAGCGGCTGGACGCTCGACAGGCTGAGGGAAGAAGGCTTTCCGCCGGCGATCATCTCGGCGGTGAATGCTCTGACAAGGCGGCCGGACGAGCCGGATGACGACTTCGTCAGACGTGCGGCATCAAACCCGCTGGCCTTGCCCGTCAAACGGGCCGATCTCGAAGATAATCTCCGGCAGGCCGAACAAGCTGGCAAGAAAACGGAAAAATACCAGCGCGGCCTGGATCTTCTGCGCGACATCAGGAACGGACAATAGGAGTTCGGACAAATTTGCGCAGTTCGCCTGCAACTGCCACCAAGGTTGGCAATCGGCGCAAGAGCGCACTGCTCGGCTTCCATGTCATGTGCCGAGCGCGACTGCAACCTGGCCTCCGGTTGCAGCGGCGGAGGTCGTTGGCTCTATTTCATGCTTTGTTGGTAAACCACACGGTCGGCGCGCCGAGCACGCCTCCCGTGCGCATCGCCGTCTTCAGCTCGTCCAGCTTGCTGAACGTTTGCGCCGCTTCAAGCGTGGCAAACTCGTGGGTGACGGTAATATCGTTCGGATTGTCGATGGCTCGATAAACGGCTTGCGCCGTCACCCCATTGGCCTTCTGCACCGGCGAAAACGCATCATATATCTTGCGCCAGGCGGCGTAATCGGAGACCTCGTGCCTTACGAATAACGTCGTCATATCATCCTCCCGCGTTGCATTTCCAGGTTTGGTTGAGAGGCGTTTTACGATTGCACGAGGAACACCATGGTCTCGGGCAAGACACCATCATTCGCCATCGCATCGGCCGCTGCCTTGGTCTGCATGAAGGCCATCAACTTTTCCATATCAGCAACGTCCATGACCAAACCAACGCGATTAGACGTTTGAGGGTCTGTAAACGTGCGAATGTTCGTGACGCCAATCGGTTCCAATACCTGCTTGCGGATGGGTGAAGCGAGCCAGTGCTTCGTGTCTTTGACATTGTGATGGACCATTATGGTAGGCATTGCATCCTCCTCTGGCCTTGAAAAATGAAAGGCCAGTACATCACTACGCTTTGCTAAACTTTAGTTCAACAATATTGCGATGAGGGGGTGTTTTGCTATTTCTACCGAAGATATAAATATAATTATTTGGAGTAATCCGAAAATATTACGGTTGGCCACCGGTTTTGGCGCGTGTTATTTTTCCGGCAATGGCTTTCGCAATAGTTCAGGCGTCCGCGACCGCCGCGCGAGAGACGACGGAGGTTCAGGATGAACGAACGCCGACCATTTGATCTCAGGGCCTATGTGCACGACATCGGAACAAGGTCATGCTTTATCTGCGGATTGGTCAGGAATGACCCCGACTTCTTTCATCATCGCGTTTTTGAAGACGACGAGACGATCATCTTCCTGAGCAAGTATCCCACTCTGCCCGGCTATTGCCTTGTCTGTCCGAGGGAGCACCTCGAGGATCTGGCGCGAGACATGTCGACCGATGAATATCTTCGACTACAGGAGAATGTGCATATTTTGTCTCGCGCGCTCAAAAGCGTGTTCGACGCCGAACGAATTTATGTGCTTTCGCTCGGCAGCCAGCAAGCCAATAGCCACCTGCATTTTCATGTCGTTCCCTTAGCCTCTGGTGTGCCTCTTGAAGAGCAGCAATACCACGCGCTGATGGCGGAGTACGGGGTTCTGCAGATACCTGACGATCAAATGGCACAGTTGGCGCAGCGCATTGCCGAAGCATATCGTTCCGAGTTGACCGCCCGATAATCAACCGTCCGGCTCGCGGTTGAAACCCGGAAGCCAGTGCCTCCGAGCTACGTCCCGAGAGCGAATGCCGGCACCCCCGCGCCTTTCTCTCGAAAGAGCCGCTCCACCTCGTCGAGGCGGGGGTTGGCGGGCGGGTTATCGAGCGCATTTGCCCAATTCTCGCGACTGGGCAGGGCCATTGCCGCAGTTGCGAGCACGATGGTTCCGGGGCCGATTTCGCCGCGCAGCTGCGGCAGCAGGGTCTTGGCGTGGATGAGGTTGGTGTTTGGGATCGGGCTCATCGCATGGCCGGCCCTCGGATTGGGCGATAGATCCACGATAGCGCTGACGTCGGTCTGCCCGTACCAGACAGCCCGGCCATCCCTTGCATCGGAGCGGTCGGCATTGAAATCCGCGCGTTCGATCGCAAAGCCGCCTTCGATGGTGCTGAGGGCGCGCGGCGTAGCGATGCGGTGTAGGCGGATGTGCCACGGGTTTTCGGGAAGCAGCCAGGTTTCGATGGTGACGTCGTTCCAGGGGCGCCAGCGCGAATAGAGCAGGTCGCCTGTTATCAACGCCTCTTCGAGGGTTTCCCGCATGCGGAAATGGACGCCGTCGTCTGAGAGACCGATCATGCCGTCGAAGCTTGCGGCGGAGAAATTCCGGTCGTCGGCTTCGATGTTGAAAGCGTAGCGCGTGGAATAGACGAATTTCGAATATTTCTCGTTTGCGCCGAGCATCTTGTCGTGCTGCTGCCCCGAGGAGAGCACAACCACGTTTCCCGGCGTGTGCATGGCGACCATTCCCGCCGGCGTCAAAGCGACCGGCTCCGGAAATTCCGGCTGCGGCGCCTCCTCGGCGGTCCAGAACGGATGATCCCCCGCAAGAGCGAGCGGCAGGAAGAATTTCAGCGCCCAATAGGGTGACCCGGGAGAATTGTAGCTCTCGCTCATGAAGAGGTTCGGGTAGCCGTAGCCGACGGAGAGAACGCCGTCGCGCTCGGCAATCGGCATCGCCGACCACCAGCGGATATGGCGCATGTAATAGCCCTTGATCTCGGCCCAGGGCAGGGCTTCGACGCCGGCAAAGGCAAGCGCGCCCCAAAAGCCGCCCGCCGCGAAGCGGTAGGTCTGGCTGCGGCCGAAGGCAAGTGCCGCGCCATCGGGGCCGAACCAGTGGCGGATATCCCCGGCAAAGGTCTGGGCGCGACGCCGGAAGCGGTCCTTGCGCGCCTCGTCGCCTCGCGCCAGCACCGCATAGATCAGGCCGTAGAAATGCATGGCGAAGGGAATGTAATGATCGACCCGCCGGACCGGTCCGTCGCGATACCAGCCTTCCCCGAGGTCGAAAGCTTCCAGTTCTTCGAGATAGGCGAGGGTTTTCCGGTGATCGAACGCCACGCTTACGCGTTCCAGCCCGAGATCGATGAGCACACGAAAGAATTTCCAGTTGTTGTCGATGAATTCCAGCTCGCGCGCTCTGAGAAGATAGGCAGCGACCGTCTTCTTATCGCTGTCGTCAAGCGGTTCCCAGATATGCTCGGGGACAAGCGCCAGGGCGAAGCCGACGGCGGCGAGCTCGACCAGCCGCTGATTGCGGTCGGTAAGATCGCCCCAATATTCGGGATGAGCAGGATTGGTGCCGTTTGCGAGCCCGCGCCGATAGAGCTCCCAATGCGGGAACGCACCGCCGCCGGCAGCGAGCGGAACAATTCCCCAGAGCGGCCGCGCAAATCCTTCCAGGTCCGCCGCTGCCCGGTCGAAGATCGCGCCGGCTGCACCGAGGCGCACACGAGCGCCGCCTTCGGAAAAATACGGCAGCAGCGGTTCGAACAGATCGATGACGGCCTTGGAGAGGTCGTCGCGTGTCTTCAGGGGATTGCCGAAAAGCGGATTGGCCCGGGCGGGATCATATATCATTGTCAGCTCGAAATTCATGAAAAACCCGATCGGCCGCGGGCGGATGGTAACCCGCGGCCGTCGATATCTCGTGGGCCTACTTGATGGCCTTCACGCCTTCGGTCATTTCCTTCAACCCGTCGTCGACGGTGGTGTTGTCGGTCATAATCGCGTCATGCACACGGTTGAGCACCACCTCGATCTTGGCGGCGTTTGGGTTGACCGCCATCTCAAGGTAGGTTTTCAACGGCTTCAGCGCCTCCTTGCTGGCCGCATCCTCAGGAAAGCCCGGCGTTGCCGCGATCTTGGCGCTGACGTCATCCGTCTTGAGCGCGGGGAAGGTGCCCGTCGACGCGATGACATCAGCGCCCTCAGGACCGGTGACGAACTTGATGAAATCGAGAGCTGCATCCTTGTGGTCGGAATTGGCGTTGACCGCCAGCCCGGAGATCTGCGCGGCCGTTGTCCCGGCCGCGACGCCGTCGGGATGCGGGAACTTGACGATGCCCCAGTTCTTGCTCTTCGATTCACCCGATTTCACCTTGGTGATCTGGGTGCCGACGAACCAGGTTCCCATCGGCAGCATGCCGATCGTGCCGTTGAAGAAGAGCGCCGAATAATGCGTGTTTGACGTCTTCAGGAAGGCGTAGGAGGGAATCGCCCCATCCTTCTGCAGGGTGAGCGCCCTATCGTACCAGGGCTTGAGGAAGTCGTAGTCGCCGTCGACCAGCGTGTGTTTTCCGTCGAGGACGCCGGGCAGCTGAACGGTCGACCGCCAGGTATGCAGGAGCGCGCCGTAGGTCTTGTTGGTGCCCATGCCGCCGGTAAGCTTCTCGGCAGTCGCGTCGAATTGCGCCCAGGTCATGTCATTGGTAGGGTAGGGGACGCCTGCTTTGTCGAATATGTCTTTATTGTAATAGACGATCCAGAAGTCGGAGCGGAACGGCAGCGAATAGACCTTGCCGTCGATGGTCAGTTCCTCGATCAGGCCGCCATAGGGAGCCGGGTCGATCTTCTGATCCTTCACGAAGCTGCTGAGATCGGCGATGTTGCCGGCGCGCACCAGGTTGGTGTAGCCCGGCACATCCTTGATGGTGACGATGTCGATATCCTTGGAGCCGCCGGTCAGCTGCGTCGAGATCATCTGCTGATAGTCCTGCGAGCCGAGGTCCATCGGCTCGAACTTCACGTTGGGGTGTTTGGCCTGATAGGCCTCGATCAACGGCTTGTAATAGGCGGTCTTGTCCCAGTCCCACAAAGCCCATTTGAGCGTCACGGCGTCCTCGGCAAGCGCTGCGCCGGCCGTCGTTGCGGCCAAGGTGAAACCTGCCAAGGCAAGTCTCATCGTCCTCCCGAATTTATCCAAATACATTCCCGTTCTCCTTCCCTGGATCATCTCTGGATCAGTTGTTTTATGAAGCGTCTCGTATATGCGGTTCGCGGTGCGGCTGCGTTGCGTTTGGCAGGTCTAGAACCGTCACCGCCGCCCGATGGACGCCGAATGCGACGGCGAACATTCCGAGTGAAAAATTGAAGGTTGCCGGCATGAACACCGAAACCGGATAGAAGAGGATATGCGCCAGCCACAGGCTGGCGGCGAAGGCGAGCGCGGCTAGCGCCGGGAGCGGGCGGATGACCGAGGCGAGCGCGGCGAGGCGCAGCAGCCTAGAAGCCGGCAGATCGCGCATCACCATGAGAACGATGAGATGGCAGGCGAGGACCGCGATGAAAGCGGTGGCGACGAGGGCGATCGTCAGTGGTGCGCTCAGCAACAGATTGTCGCGTGCGCCGGCGGCATAGGTGACAATCGCATGGATACCGATTGCAAGCGCGCCGCTCAACGCCAGGCCCCAGGCGGTGGCGCGCCAGAAGTAGCGCAGAAAGGCTTCCGTGAAGTCCCGCAGCAGATAGGTGTTGCGATCTTCCACCAAGGCGACCGAGACCCGGGCCATGGCGGCGAGGGCTGCCGGCAGCGTCACGACGAAGAGGCCGGCCAGGATGAAGAGGATGTTCAGCTTGACCATCTCCCACCATTCGCGGACGAGGATCTCGGCGAACAGAGCAAGGCCGGTCCTCTTCGGCGCATCCTTCGCAATGCCCGGTCCCTCCCTCGTCCACATGTCCCGCAACCACTGCATAGCCGTCTCCCGCAGGCGCCTCAGTATAGAATCGAGCGTTCCGTTTCCTTGTCGAACAGCTGCGCATTGGTCATATCGGCGACCAGCGTCGCCTCCTCGCCGATATCAGGCCGGTAGCGCGGCGAGACGCGGGCGATGAGATTGCGCCCGCCTGCCACCATGTTCAGATGCACTTCCGAGCCCATGGGCTCGGCCAGTTCGACGACCGCCTTGAGGGGCGCCAGGTTCTCCGGTGCGATGTCGGCCGGCGGCAGCTCGTGGAAATTCTCCGGACGGATGCCAAGCACCAGTTCGCGGCCCTCGTAGGGGGCGATCCTGCCCTTGTCGAAATGGGCAGGCAGCGGCAGTTCCCGGCCGTCGAAGACGGCGATATAGCCGTCGTCCCGGCGCAAAATGGTCGAGGGCAGCATGTTCATCTGCGGCGCGCCGATGAAGCCGGCGACGAACATGTTGACGGGACGGTCGTAGAGGTTCTGCGGCGTATCCACCTGCTGGATGTGCCCGTCCTTCATGACGACGATCCGGTCCGCCATGGTCATGGCCTCCACCTGGTCGTGGGTGACGTAGATGAAGGTGGCGTTGAGGCGCTTGTGCAGCTTGGTGATTTCCGAACGCATCGTGCCGCGCAGTTTGGCATCGAGATTGGAAAGCGGCTCGTCGAGAAGGAAGACCGCCGGATTGCGCACCATCGCACGGCCGAGCGCGACGCGCTGGCGCTGCCCGCCCGAAAGCGCCTTCGGCTTGCGGTTCAGGAGATGAGAGATGTCGAGGATCCTGGCGGCGTCCTGCACCTGGGCATCGATGAAGTCGCGCGACACCTTCCTCAGCTGCAGACCGAAAGCCATGTTCTTGTAGACGGTCATATGCGGGTACAGCGCATAGTTCTGGAAAACCATGGCGATATCCCGATCCTTGGAGGGAACGTCGTTCATGACGTCGCCGCCGATCTTGAGCTCTCCTCCCGATATCTCCTCGAGGCCGGCGATCATCCGCAGCGTCGTCGATTTACCGCAGCCGGAGGGGCCGACCAGGATGATGAATTCCTTGTCAGCGATTTCGAGGTCGATGTCGTGGACGACGGTGAGCGCGCCGTAGGATTTGTTCAGCTCTTTAAGCGAAATGCTGGCCATCGGGTCCTCCTGAATTCACCAATAGGAAGACCAGCTGCGCGAAAGGCGCGTCAAAGCTTCCATGTAATAATAATCTCCCCAGGAGACGCATTCATCGACACCCTCGCCGCGGCAGGTGTTGAAGGGCGATTTCTTCGAATAGGTGGCGTGCAGCACCAGGCCGTTGGAGACGGCTGGGTCCTTGACCGCGTAGTGATCGGCAAGGCTCTTCATCATGCGGCGCGCCAGGGTGCGATAGCGTGCGGCCGGTTCCGGCTCGACGAGATCGGCCATTTCCAGAAGGCCGCAGGCGGTGATCGACGCCGACGAGCTGTCGCGCGGCTCGCCGTCGCCGTCCGAAAAGACGAGATCCCAATAGGGCACCATGTCGGCCGGCAGCCGGTTGAGATAGAAGGCGAGCAGCCGGTCGAAGGTTTGGCGGTATTCCTCGATCCGCTCATAGCGATAGGAGAGCGCCATTCCCGAGATGGCCCAGGCCTGTCCGCGCGCCCAGGCGCTGTCGTCCCTGTAACCTTGCTTGGTGGCGCCGCGCACCGGCGCTCCCGTGACCGGGTCCATGTAGAAGGTGTGATAGGTGGAATCGTCCGGCCGAACCGAATTGGCGAGCGTGGTGCGGGCGTGAATGAGAGCGATCTCGCGATATTTCGGATCGCCGGTCTCGCGGCTCGCCCAGTAGAGAAGCGGCAGGTTCAGCAAGCAGTCGATGATGTAGCGGTATTCTTCCGCCACCCCCTTGCGGCCCCAGGCCTGGATGAACTGGCCGACGGGTTGGAAACGCTCGATCAACTGGTCGGCTGCCAGGATGGCGGCCCTGCGGCCATCCTCATCTCCGACAAGCTTCCAGGCGGCGATGCAGGAGGGCGAATAGAGAAAGCCCATGTCGTGATGATCCGTCTCGATGCGGTTCACGATCCGATGCAGGAACGATTGGACCTGGATCTGCGCGGCATCGCGGAAAACCGCCTCGCCGCTGTGCTCGAAAGCGAGCCACAGCTCTCCGGGCCAGAAACCCGCGGTCCATTGGTCGTTCGCCACCGCGGGATAGAAATTTCCGACGCTTGAATGGTTCTGCGAGGCATGGGTGAAGGCGGGAAGGTTGCGCCTGATCTGCCCGACGGCAAGATCGAGCGCGGCTTTGACCTCCTGGTCGGTGATCGGCTGCGGGGCGACGGACGAGACGGCGTTCATGGATTTAACCCTTCAGTCCGGTCGAGGCGATACCCTCGACGAAGAAGCGCTGGAGAGAGAGGAAGACGACGAGAACCGGAATGAGGGCGACGACAGAGGCCGCCATGATGAGCCCGTATTCGGCCGAATATTGCGAGATGAACATGCGAAGGCCGATCTGGACGGTCTTCAGCTCGGTCTTGGTCAGGTAGATCATCGGCCCGAGAAAATCGTTCCAGGTGGTGACGAAGGTGAAGATCGTCAGTGTCGAGAGCGCGGGCTTCGACAGCGGCAGCATGATGCGCGCCCAGATCTGGTACTCGTTCATGCCGTCGATGCGGGCCGCCTCGCAGAGCTCGGTCGGGATCGACATGTAGAACTGCCGCATCAGGAAGACGCCGAAGGCGGTGAAAGCCTGCAGGCAGATCAGTGCCAGATGGGTGTTGTTGAGGCCGAATTCGCGCATCAGCAGGAATTGCGGCACCATATAGACCTGCCAGGGCATGGCGATGGTGGCGATGTAGCCGAGGAACAGGGTGTTCTTGTAGGGGAAATTCAGCTTGGCGAAGGCGTAGGCGGCAAAGCTGGAGGTCAAAAGTTGCAGCAGCGTGACGATGATCGTCAGCTTCGAGGTGTTGTAGATGAAGAGCGCAAGCGGGATCTTCGTCCAGATATCGACGTAGTTATGCCATTGCGGCTCGGACGGTATCCACTCGATCGGGAAGGCGAAGACGTCGCGGCTGAGCTTCAGGGATGCCGAGAGCATCCAGGCGAAGGGCATCAGCATGATGAGCGTGACGGCGATGACGATGGCGTAGATCGCGACCGATTTGAGGGTCACCTTGCGTCCTGCGATCCTCATTCACCATCCTCCCTCTGGCGCCGGAACTGGAAGACGGTGACGGCGAGCACGAGGAAGAACAGAACGAGCGCAACCATGCTGGAATAGCCGAGATCCCAGGAAATGAAGGCCTCGTTATAGATGTGGTAGACGAGGACGAGCGTCGAGGTGCCGGGTCCGCCCTGGGTGATCATGTAGATCTGGTCGAACACCTTGAAGGACTGGATCGTCAGCATGACGGTGACGAAGAAGGTCGTCGGCCCGAGCTGCGGCACCGTGACATGGATGAACTTCTGCCAGGAATTGGCGCCATCGAGATCGGCGGCCTCATAGAGCTCCGAATTGATGCCCTGCAGGCCGGCCAGATAGATGACCATGTAATAGCCCATGTTCTTCCAGATGCCGAAGAGGATCACCGTCACCATCGCCCAGTGGCGATCGGCCGCCCATCCCGGCATGTTCTTGGGATCGAGGCCGAGCGTGTAGAGGATCATGTTCACCGGTCCCATCTCGGGATTGAAGATCATGTTCCAGACGACCGCGACGGCCACCAGCGAGGCGACATAGGGGAAGAACATCGCTGTGCGGAAGAAATCGCGCCCCGCGATCTTCTGGTTGAGAAGTACGGCAAGGCCAAGCGCGCATATGAGCGTCGCCGGCACGGAAGCGACCGTATAGATGACCGTGTTCCAGAACGCCGCGATAAAAGCCTTGTCATCGAAGAGCCGCCAGAAATTGTCGAGGCCGGCGAAGGTGATCGCATTCGAACCGTCCCAATGCATGAAGGCAAGCACGAAGGCGAACAGGATCGGGCCGAGCGTGAAGACGGCAAAGCCGATGAAGTTCGGCGCGATGAAGGAATAGGCGACGATCGCGTTGCGGATCCTGCGCTGGCGCTTGGACAGGACCGCGACCTTCCGACCGGAGGTTGCCATGGCGCCATCCGTCGCGATGACCGAATTCGATAGGGACACCGATGCCTCCTCTTCCTCCAGCAACGACATAGCACATATCCGGTATTGGTCAAACAAGTTCTGAATAGGTCATACGAATTTTATGGAAAGCGCAAAATACATATGATAGGTGAGCATGCAGACCAAACGCCCATCGATGCTTTTCCGGTACGGGGAGAGACATGCTCAGCGAGATTTCAGGGGAGCTGCCGGATGTGCTGGGCGATTTCACGCCCGGGGCGGTCTGCTCCGATCGCGCCAGATGGAGCGCTGTGCCGCAAGCGGTACGGGATCTGATCATTCGCGAGGCCGAAGAGACGCTTGCGCGCGCCTTGCCGCTGATTGCGGCTTCGGATTACCGGGAGTTCACCGCAACGGGCAACCGCGCGCGCTTCGAGGAGCTTTATTTCACGCGGCGGCGGATGCTCAACAATCTGGTGCTCGGCGAACTCATCGAAGGCAAGGCGCGGTTCCTGCCGAAGGTCGTCGACGGCATCTTCCTGATTGCGGAGGAGAGCGGGTGGCAGCTTCCGGCGCATAACGCCTATGAACGAAGCGGCGCGCGCCTGCCGCTTCCCGACAATTCGCAGCCTGTCGTCGATCTCTTCGCCGCCGAAACGGCGGCGCTGCTTGCCACCATCGTTGCATTGCTTCGCGACGAGCTCGACGGCATCAGCCCCGAGATTACGGCACGCGTGGAACGCGAGATCGAAACCCGCATCCTTTCGCCCTATCTCGGCCGGCATTTCTGGTGGATGGGCCGCGGTCAGGAGCGGATGAACAACTGGACGGCGTGGATAAGCCAGAACGTCCTGTTGACGGTCTTCTCCCTGAAAACCGATCAGCCCACGCGTCACGCCGTCGTCAGAAAGGCGCTCGGCAGCCTCGACGCCTTCCTGAAGGACTATGCCGAGGACGGGGCCTGCGAGGAGGGCGTGCTCTACTACCGCCACGCCGCACTCTGCCTGCATGGCGCGTTGACCATCCTGGATGCCGTGGCGCCCGGCCTGTTCGCCGGGGTCTGGCAGCAGCCGAAGATCCGCAACATGGCCGAATATATTGCCCATATGCATGTGGCCGGCCGCTACTATTTCAACTTCGCGGATTCCTCCGCGGTGGTCGAACCCTGCAGCGCGCGGGAATACCTGTTCGGACAGGCGGTCGGCTCTGAGATGCTGGCTGAGTTCGCTGCATCCGACAGGGCCGCTTCCGACAATCCGCACCTGCCCGGGGAATGGAACCTCTGGTATCGCGTGCAGGAACTGCTGGTCGGCCCTGCAATCCCCGCCGCCGCCGAGCCACCTCCTGCATCCGGGCGCGATATCTTCTATCCCGGCATCGGCCTGTTCATCGCCCGCGACCGGCAGTTTTCGCTTGCCGTCAAGGGCGGCAACAATGGCGAGGGCCACAATCATAACGATGTCGGAAGTGTCACGCTTTACAAGAACGGACATCCGTTCCTGATCGATGTCGGCGTCGAGACCTATACCGCAAAGACCTTTTCGGCGCGGCGCTACGAGATATGGACGATGCAGTCGGCTTTCCACAACCTGCCGACATTCGCAGGCGTCATGCAGTCGGCCGGCGAAGCCTTTGGCGCGCGCGATGTCGAGGTCGAGTTTGACGAACGGAGCGCGCGCATATCGCTCGATATATCAGGCGCCTATTCCCCCGAGGCGCAGCTGCACAGCTACCGGCGCGTCGTTTCCCTGCTGCGCGGCCGCCACGTCGAGATCGTCGACACCTATGACGGGGGCAAGCCGGCGGTCCTGTCTCTGATGACATGCGTGGTGCCGACTGTCGGCCCCGATAGGATCGATCTGGCCGACCTCGGCAGAATTTTCGTCGATGGCACCGGCGAGATCGAAATTGATGAAATCGTCGTGGACGACGCCCGGCTGAGATCGGCCTGGCCCGAGAAAATCTATCGGCTGCGCCTGCCGTTTGCCGGCAGGCTCCTGAGATTGCGGATCGTCTAGAACAGGATGATTTTAGGCCGGGTCGGCCTAAAATCTGAATCCTGTTCTAAATTAAAGAGTTAGAGCATGATGTCGTCCGAAAATCGCTCACACTTTTCGGCATCATGCTCTGGGGAGGACGAGCATGGAATTGACGCTGAAGATCGTGGATGCCGATGGGGCAGTGCTGGCCAGTTCCGCAGGCCGGGACGAGACGTTCCTGGTCTATCGCCAGAGCTATCGCGAAGGCGATCGCGTGGTCGTGGAGGTCTCCGAGCCCGGACATGTCTTCCTCTCCCTTGATGGCGCGATCCAACCCGGCCTGGTCTATATGAAGGAATGCGCCTATTCGCTCGCTGTGCCCTTCGGCGACAAACGCAAGCCCTATTCCCCGAATGCCTTCAGGGGCGATATCCACCGGCTATCAGCGCGAAGCACGCGGCCGGACGAGATCATTCACCGGCGCAATCTCGCTCTCAACCCCTGGGACGATCACGCCAATCGGACGCTGTTTCCGCATGCGCGCGCCAATGTCGAAACCCGGGGCGAAGCGGTCTTTGCCGCGCGTAACGCGATCGACGGCGAAAAGGCCAACGATGATCACGGCTTCTGGCCCTATACGAGCTGGGGCATCAATCGCGATCCTCACGCGGCGCTAACGGTGGAATTCGGCCGGCCGGTCAGGATCGACGAGATCGTTTTCTATCTCCGGGCCGACTTTCCGCATGATTCCTGGTGGGAAAAGGCCAGCGTCACCTTCTCGAACGGCAAGACCTCCTGTTTTCCGTTGGTGAAATCGGGCGTCGCTCAAGCCTTTCTGATAGAGCCCTGCATCGTCGAATGGGTGGAACTGCACAGGCTGATCAAGGCCGAGGACGCCTCGCCCTATCCGGCGCTGACCCAGATCGAAATCTGGGGAATCGAGGCGTCGGGTGCTGGAGACCAGGACGTCCCGGTTGCGGTCGAAGGCGATTCCGGGAGGGCTCATGGGCGCCTGAAAACTTCCGTTCCTGTCAGCGTTCGTCTTGACGACGCGGAGACCGATCGCAGGTGATACCATCTCCTTCTGCTTCGGTCGGGAACAGAGGCCAGGTATCAGCGGTGGAAACTGTGTCACGCTTGTCAGACCGTTTGCACGTGCTAGGAAGGTCAGATGAGACTGCTTGTGGTGGAGGACAACAAGGATCTGGCGGCCTGGCTGGGTAAAGCCCTGCGACAGGCACAATACGCTATCGACATTGCCCATGACGGCGAGGACGCGGAGCATATGCTCAAGGTGGCGGAGTATTCGGCGATGATCCTCGACCTGGCGCTGCCCAAGCTTGACGGATTGACGCTGTTGAAGCGATTGCGGCAGTCCGGAAACAAGCTGCCGGTCATCATCTTGACCGCGAATGCGAGCCTGGACGGCCGTGTTGCAGGGCTTGACAGCGGCGCCGACGACTATCTCGCCAAACCCTTCGAAATCGCCGAGCTCGAAGCGAGGATTCGTGCGGTGGTCCGCCGCGGCCAGGACCGGGCATCATCCGAGATTACCGTCGGCAACCTGCGCTTCTCCGGCGGGACGCGGCAGTTTTTCGTCGCAGGCGAGCCGCTGCAACTGACGCCGCGTGAATATGCCGTGCTTGAGCAACTCGTCATGAAGCTTGGCAACACCGTCTCGAAAGCCGCCCTTTCCGAAAGCGTGTTCGGTTTCGACGACGAGGCGGATCCGAGCGCCATCGAAATCTACGTCCACAGGCTGCGAAAGAAGCTCGAGGGCAGTTCGGTTCAGATTGCCACGTTGCGCGGGCTTGGCTATCTCCTCAGACATGTCCAGTAGCCTCGTCACCAAGGTGGGCGCGACGATCGCGCGGCTCAGCCAGAGCCTGAGGGTGCAGTTGCTCTGCTGGGTGCTGCTGACCCTGTTCGGCGCGATCGGTTTCAATCTTTACGACAGCTTCTGGACGGCTGACGCCACAGCAAAGCTGGTGACGGATCGAACACTTCTGGCGTCGGCGCGCGTCATTGCCGAAGCCGTCCGTGTCGACGAGGGCGGCAATGTTCAGGTGGACGTGCCGCCTTCCGCGCTGGAGATGTTTGATACGGGCTTCGGCGACCGTGTATCTTATCAGGTGATTACCGCATGGGGCAGTCTGGTCAGCGGCTTTCCCGACCTGCCGTTGCCGGCCGTCCAGCGCACCGGTGAGGATCGCACGTTCCACGGTGCCGATGTTCGCGTCATGATGCTCGACCATCCTGTCGTCGGCCTTCCCGATGACGGCGCGATCTCCGTGACCGTCGCCGTTACGCATAACAGCCAGTATGCGATGCGAAGGCAATTGTGGCTCTCAGATTTTTCGAAGCAGTTCGTGCTCGTCTTCGTCGCAAGCCTGGTGACCATCCTCGGCCTGCAGCGTGGCCTGGCTCCTGCGCTGAGGCTGCGGGACGCCCTGCGCCAGCGCGGGCGCAACCGTCTCGATCCGCTGCCGCCGGAGATGGTGCAGAGCGAGCTGCAGCCGCTCGTTCACGCCCTGAACGACTACATGGAGCGCGTCCAGAACCAGATGGCCGCGCAGCGACGGTTCGTATCGAATGCGGCGCATCAACTGCGAACCCCCCTGGCGCTGATTTCGACGCAGGCGAGCGTGGCGGCCCGCGAAGCCGATGCTGCTCGCCGCGACGAGGCGCTTTTCGCCCTTCGCACCAGCACGAAACAGATTTCGCGTCTTGCCAGCCAGCTCCTCACCTTATCGCGGGCCGAGCCCGGAAGCCGGCGCCCCCGGAGCGATGCGACCGACCTTACGAAGGCTGCCCGCGAGATCCTGGAAGCGCATGCTGAAGAGGCGCTCAAGCGCAACATCGACGTCGGCCTGGAAGCCGTCCGCCCGGTCATTGTCGACGGCGACGCGACGATGTTGCGCGAGATGTTGGTCAACCTCATAGACAATGCGATCCGCTATACCCGCCCGAACGGACGGGTGACCGTCGCCGTCGGGCAGGCGGACGGCAACGCCGTCGTGACCGTCGAGGACAACGGGCCGGGTATTCCGAGCGGGGAGCGCGAACAGGTTTTCGAACGCTTCTACCGGATCATGGGGACCGAAGCCGAGGGGAGTGGTCTGGGGCTTGCGATCGTTCGGGAGGTCGTCGAAGGCGCTGGAGGTTCAGTCTCGCTCGATGACGCGGAAGGCGGTGGGCTCGTCGTGACGGTGCGGCTGCCGCTCGCTTAGACCTAAGTGCATCAAAGAAGGCCGGGCATCGCGCCCGGCCTTCTGGTCGATCTGCCTTGGGAGGAGGTCGATTTGATCACTGGGTATCGAGGTGCTGCTGCGGACGCCATTTCGCAAGGCGGTTCTCGATCAATGTCATGATGTATTCGGCAAAAAGCGTGACGACCATGACGAGGAGGATTGCCGCGAACATGCCGGCGGCGTCGAACGTACCCTTGGCGATCGAGATGAGCTGGCCGATACCGAAGCGGGCGCCGACGAATTCGCCGACGATTGCGCCGATGATCGCGAAACCGAAGGACACGTGCAAACTGGCGAAGATCCAGCTCATGGCCGATGGGATGACCACGGTGCGGGTGACCTGCCAGTCCGAGGCGCCGAGGATACGCGCGTTGGCGATCATATTGCGATCGGCCTCGCGCACGCCCTGGAAGGCGTTTGCAAACACCACGAAGAAGACCATGATGAAGGCGAGAGCAACCTTGGAGGGCAGGCCGAGACCCATGATCATGATGAAGATGGGGGCGAGAACGACGCGCGGTATCGAGTTGATCGCCTTGATGTAGACGGAGAAAATGTCCGACAGGAAGCGGTTGCGGCCAAGACCAATGCCGACGAAGACGCCGGTGATCGAACCCGCGAAGAAGCCGATCAGGGCCTCCTCCATCGTCACCCAAAGATTATACCAGAGCGAACCCTCCGTGGTGCCCTCGGTTGCCCATTCGTAGAGGCGCTGAACGACGCCGCTTGGGCTCGAATAGAAGAACGGATCGATCCATTGCATGTTGGAAGACAGCTCCCACATGCCGATCACGAAGACCAGGATGGCGATCTGCCAGAAGCGCACCAGCGTCTTGCGCCGGCGCATCGCCTTCAGCGCCGATGCCTCGATTTCCGTGTCCGACGTGCCCGGCCGAAACATGGTGGCCGAACCGGCCTCAAGTGTGGTGTGTGCCATGATATCCTCCCTCAGGCCGCTTCGCTTGCGCGGCGGTAGCTGGTCTCGACCTCTTCGCGCAGGTCCTCCCAGATCGTCTTGCAGTAGTCGATGAAGCTCTGCTCGTAGCGGATTTCCGATACGACGCGCGGGCGGGGGAGATCGATCGTGTAGACCGACTTTACCGTCGCAGGGCCGGCGGTCAGGACGTAGACCTTGTCGGCAAGGGCGACAGCCTCTTCGAGGTCGTGGGTCACGAACACCACCGAGGCCTTGCGCTCCGCCCACAGTTTCAAGAGCTCTTCATGCATGACCGTGCGGGTCTGCACGTCGAGAGCCGAAAACGGCTCGTCCATCAGCAGGATTTCCGGCTCGTTGATGAATGTCTGGGCCAGGGAGACGCGCTTGCGCATACCGCCAGAAAGCTGGTGGGGATAGTGATGGAGAAATTTCGAAAGGCCGACGCGGGCCAGCCAGTCGCGTGCGCTCTTTTCCGCTTCAGTGCGCGACTTGCCCCGAAACAGCGGGCCGGCCATGACGTTGTCGATCACGTTCTTCCAGGGAAAGAGTGCGTCGGTCTGGAACGCGAAGCCGACACGCGGGTCAATGCCGGTGATCGGCCCGCCCATCAGCCGGACTTCACCGGCGCTCGGGCATGCGAGACCCGTCACAAGATTGAGCGTCGTCGATTTACCGCAGCCGGTAGGGCCGACGACGGCGACGAACTCTCCGCGGGCGACCGTCATGTTGAAATCGCGCAAGGCCGTAAGGGACTTGCCGGTCGGCGAGACGAAGCGGCGGCTGACGTTGATCAGCTCGATCGCCGGGATCTGGTTCTTGTCATATTGCATGATGATACCTGAGGCGTGCTTTGGGCGCGTGCACGCAATGCCCATGGATCGATCGGGAGGTCGCTTCCGGTTGGGGCCGGAAGTTGGAAAGGTCGATCTGCTTGCCCTTGACGTTCTTGGAGAACTCCGAGAGCACGGCAAGCACGGTCTTCGGACCGTCTTCCGGCATGACGCCATCCGATGTGAACATGCCCTTGCCGTCGTCGAGAGCCTTGATGTAACCGTCCTTGTCGCCGACGTAGAAGTCTTTCGGCATCTTGTCCGCGATCTCGGCAGCTGAATGCGTGTTGATGTAGCGCAGCGTCTTGACGAAGGCGTTGGCGAGCTTCTGCGCTTCTTCCTTGTGTGCATCGACCCAGGAGGCTTCCATGTAGAGCGAGGCGGCCGGATAGGTGCCACCAAGCGCCTTACGGGTCGACTGGACCGTGCGCATGTCGACGAGCACGCTCGCCTCGCCGGTCTTGATCATGCGCGAGATCGTCGGCTCTGTCGTCATGCCGGCCTGGATCTGGTCCTGTTGCATGGCGGCGATGAAGGTGCCGCCGGCGCCGACTGGAACCGTGACGACATCACCGGGTTTCAGGCCGGCCTTCGAGGCCATGAAGAGGGTCAGGAAGTTCGTGGACGAGCCGAGACCAGTGACGCCGAGGCTCTTGCCCTTGAAGTCGGCCGGCGACTTGATGTCAGGGTGCTTGCTCGAAACCATCTCTACTTCGCCCGGCGCCTGGCTGAACTGGACGATGGATTCGACGAATTTGCCTTTGGCCTGCAGGTCCACACAATGGTCGTAGAAGCCGACCACGCCCTGGACGGCGCCGGCCAGAAGCTGGTTTTCGGCATCGACGCCGGCAGCTTCATTCAGCAGTTCGACGTCGAGACCCTCGTCCTTGAAGTATCCCAGCGATTCGGTAAGCTTGGCGGGCAGATAGATCTGCTTCTCATAACCGCCGACCATGATGGTGATCTTATCGGCCGCATGTGCGGCGCTGGTAGCCAAAGATGCTGCGGCGAGAAGCGTCGAAAAAGCGACGGTGTGAAAAAGGCTGCGTGAAGAACGCATGGAAATCTCCTCCTGTGGTTTGCTAGCATCGTCGTCTCGCCACTTTGACCGTGTCTCCTCCACGATGCTGCCCCTTCCTATGACGTCGAAGCTTTCAACTAGCTTTCAGTCACGGATGGGTAAGCAGCCCGTGGAATTCCATCCATGCATCCCCCGTCGTGGCAAGCGCTTCAACGTGAAAATTGGGAGAGAATATGTCCGCGACCGTCATCGCGATCTGGTGACCGGTGGTGAGCAGCCTATGAACCTGCGGGCAGCCTTGCCCGCGCCGCGCTCGGCGGGCCGTCATTCAAACGGTTCCAGGCGCGGCGGAGCTGCCGCGCCGAGCCGAAGCCGGCGCGCATCGCGACGACCTCCATGTCCAGCCGCGAACCAGAGAGCATCTCGCGGGCAAGAGCCACGCGCATGCGGTTGACGAAATCCGTAACGCTCATGCCCGTCTGCTCGTTGAACAGCCGTGAAAGGTTGCGCGGGCTGGCGCCGCTGAGGCGGGCGAGGGAGGCCACCGACCAGTCCTGAGTGGGGTTGGCGACCACCGCATCCTGTGCACGGTGAATGACCGGGTGAATATGGTTGCGACCTTCAAGCCAGGGCGAAAGCTGCGGATCCGAGCCGCCGCGCCTGAGATAGACGACAAGATATCGCGCCACCGCAAGCGCGCAGGCATGCCCCGCCGCTTCGGCGACGATATGCAACATCAGGTCTATGCCGGCGGTGATGCCGGCACTCGTGAGGCGGTCTCCGTCCTCGACATAGAGCCGGTTGTCCCGGACGCGCGCGGTGGGCGCGAGCCTGATCAGATCTTCCATACAGCCGTGATGGGTGGTGCATTCGCGACCGTCGAGCATTCCGGCCTCGGCAGCGAGCAATGCGCCCGAGCAGATCGAAGCCAGTCGAATTCCCGGACGGATGGCGCGCTTCAGCCATGCGATAATGGCTGCCTGGTCAGCGCGTTCCTGTTTGTCCCACGGACGACTGTTTGCCATCGGGGCGTCGGCGCTGCCGGCAATGACGACAAGCGCGCTATCGGGCAAGCGTTCCGGCAATGCGACGACACCCGTAACGGCAAGACCGATCGAACTGCCGACCGTCGCTGATGGGCCGATATAGGTGACGGTAAAGCGGACTGTGCGCTGTTCGAGGTTCGCCTTGCGCAGCACTTCGATCGGGCCGGCGACGTCGAGCAGCAGCACGCGCGGCGGCACGACGACGAAGACCGGGATATCGAAGGGCTGCGCGGCGTCCGTCATGCGGCGAGTGACTTTTCGCGCCCCGCCAATGCCTGTTCGACAGTCGCGATCCGAGCGAAACGGCCTGAGAGGACCAGTTCGGTCCGGTCCCGGATTTCCCTTGCGCTCCAAGTGCGTCCCGTTGCGTCGGTCATCGGGAAGGTCAGGGTCGCTTCGCCGACATAGTCGACCTGATAGCCGAGATCGGAGGCGTGGCGGGTGGTGGTCTCGCAGCACTGTTCCGTGCGAATGCCGGAGACGAGGATACGACGGACGCCGTTCTCGGTCAGCCACACGTCGAGACCGGAACCGACCAGGGCGCTGTGGCGCCCCTTCCTGAACGTCGCCTTGGGAGTGATCCTGAGCGGGGCGAGTGTGCTGACGAATCCGGATGCTTCCGAAAACGGCCCGTTTTCATCGACATGGAAGATCTGGATGATGGGTATTCCATCGGCTTCCGCGCCGTCGATCAGAGCCTGCTGACGATCGATGTAGGCGGAAGCGAGGTTTTCATCCCAGTAATCGCGTTGTCTGAAAGACTCTTGGGCGTCGATAACGAGAAGGACAGTATCATGGCCGGACATTTTTTGCTCCATGGCGGTTGATCATGAAGCCATATTCGGCAATTTGATGGTACGAGAAAATGCGCGCACCGGACAAATAGCGGACAATTCGCGCCAATCGCTGCGGACGCTTCCAGACAGTTCCGGGATCAACTATCAGCTCGTAAAGCTTCGCAGATCCTTCAGCAGGTTGCGGTACCTTGCCTGGCTGCCGACCAGGTGCTCACGCATGGCGTTGCGGGCAGCCTGATCGTCCCTGTCGGAGATGGCGATGACGATCGCTTCGTGCTCCCTGTGTATCAGCTTTCGGTAGGCGGTCTGCTCGGCTGTCCTTGTTTCAGGGACCAGCCGCGACTGCGGGATGATCGCCGAGCCCTGGGACTCCAGGAACTGCCGGAAGAGCGGATTGTTCGTGGCTTCGGCGATGGCGGCATGGAGTTCCAGATCCGCCTCGCGAATGGAGTGATCGCTCTCGATGCACAGGAGGATTTTCCGGTGGCATTCGAAAATCGCCTCCTCCTGCGCGGGCGAGCGGCGCAAGGCCGCAAGACCGGCGGCTTCGATTTCGACAGGCGTTCTGATCTCGAGCACTTCCAGATCGGAAACAACGCGGGCCTTGTCGGCTTTCCCAGCGGAGAGAACCGGATCGGCGCCGAGGACGAAGATACCCGCTCCCTGACGCACCTCGACAAGCCCGTCGGAGCGAAGCGCGGCCACGGCCTCGCGCACGACGGTGCGGCTGACGCTGTGCGTTTCGGTCAGTTCATGCTCACTCGGAAGCTTGTCGCCGGCCGAATACTGGCCGCTCAATATGGCTTGCCGGAGGCTTTCGCCGACCTGTGAGACCAGCGACCCGGAGCCTTTGCTGCGATCCTTCATCTGCATAGCCACGCACGCCCCCGCATCGGCTTTGATCCGCATGCCGTTCAAACGCGGCATTGCGAAATTCACAATTCATCACACATGTATGACAAATTTTTCCGACTTTCAATGCATAACGGCCGGCCAGTGAAAATCCGGCACTGCGCTTACATCTCTCGACGCGGCTTTCGCATATGCGTGAGGACCGGTGGAAGCACTCACAGCCGCCTGGTCGATTCCCCGCGCACGAATCTCGGCGTCAGGATGAAATCCTGCGGCGGTGCGGCGGCGCCCTCCGGGCTTGCTATTCTAGCCAGCAGACGCTGCGCCGCCAATTCCCCGAGCTTCTGCGCATCCTGCACCACCATGGTGATGCGGGGCGTGATGACATTGCTCCAGGGCACGTCGTCGACCATCGCTAGCGACACGTCGTCAGGGCAGCGGAAACCCATCTCCTGCATCACCTGAAGTGCTGCGAGGCCTGTCATATTGTTGGCGCCGATGATGGCGGTCGGCCGGTCGCGGCGGGTCAAGAGCCGCATCGCCTGTGCATGGCCGCCGGTCCTGGTGTAGCCGCCTTCGGCCACCAGCGAAGGATCGATGTCCACACCGGCGCCGGCCATCGTGTTCATGAAGCCCTTCAGGCGCTCGTCGGCAGTGTGCAGGCCGCTCGGCCCGGAGATGAAGCCGATGCGCCTGTGGCCGAGCTGCAGCAGATGTTCCGTCAGGATGGTGGTGGTCAGCGGATTGTCGGAGCCGACAAAATCGCGCTCGGCGCCCTCCACTTTCTGGTCGAACATCACGATCGGAGTTTTGAAGTCGCGCAGGAATGTGGCGTACTCCTCGCCCCGCCCATTTGCCGCCAGCGCAATGCCGGCGATCTTCTGCGCCTCCAGCCGCTCCAGCAGCGCCCGTTCGAGATCGGCCCTGCCGGAGGAGTCGGCGATGAGGACGAAATAGCCGTGGTCGAGCGCCTGGTGCTCGATCTCTCGCCGGATGTCGCCGAAGAACATGTTTCCGAGATTGGCCGAAACGAAACCGATCAGCGAACTGCGTCCGCGCGCCAGCGTCTGGGCCACCGGGTCGATGCGGTAACCGGTCGATTTTATCGCCTGCTGGATGCGGTCAAGGGTCTCGGCGCCGACCCGCTTCGGGCTATTGAGCGCCAGCGAGACGGTCGAGATTGAAACCCCCGCAAGGCGCGCGACATCTCGTATGGTGGTCATAACGATCGAACCGGTTCTAATGTCTTGTTATGTCCGATTTTATTGGTCGGCGCAACATGCATGCTTCAAATCGCCTGTTTTGCAGGGTTTGCTTTTCTGATCTTGTGATCGCGAATTTCGGCTTGACAGATATAGGATCAGGCGAGATGATCATTTACCGAACCGGTTCGATATGACGTTCAGCCGGAAAACAGGGAGGAGAAACCTGTCATGAGTTCGGAACGCCAGCCGGAAAATCCGGCATCGGGAGGGGCGGGCAAACACGCCTGGTTCAGCCAGGATCGCCTGGGCATGTTCATCCATTGGGGCCTCTATGCCTTGGGAGCCCGGCACGAGTGGTTGAAGAACCGCGAAGAGCTGACCGACGACCACTACCAGCGCTATTTCGACAATTTCGATCCCGATCTCTACGATCCCAAGGAGTGGGCGCGGCGGGCACGTCTTGCCGGCATGAAATATGTCGTGGTGACGACCAAGCACCACGAGGGTTTCTGCCTCTGGGACAGCAAGGTGACGGACTGCAAGGCGACGAACACGCCCTGTGGCAAAGATCTGCTGACGCCGCTGGTCGACGCCTTCCGCGCCGAAGGGCTGAAGATCGGCTTCTACTATTCGCTGCTTGACTGGCACCATCCCGATTTCCCGATCGACGTTCACCATCCGCTACGCAACCATCCCGACGCCAAGGCGCTGAACGCTGGCAGAAACATAGCCAACTACGCTGCCTATATGCGCGAACAGGTGCGCGAGCTTCTGACCGGCTTCGGCCGCATCGACATCATCTGGTTCGATTTCAGCTATCCCGGGCGCGAATATCGCGGCCTGCCCGGCAAGGGGCGCGCCGACTGGGAGAGCGAGCGCCTGGTTGATCTGGTGCGCGAGCTGCAGCCTGAGATCATTGTCAACAACCGCCTCGACCTGCCGCCCGGCAACCTGCCTGACGTCACGACGCCGGAGCAATATACGCCGCGCGTGGCCCCCGCCATCGCCAGCCAGGGGGTACTCTGGGAAGCCTGCCACACCTTCAGCGGCTCCTGGGGTTATCACCGCGACGAAGATACCTGGAAGAGCCCGGAACAGATCATCCAGTTGCTGATCGATTCCGTCGCGCTCGGCGGCAACCTGCTGATGAATGTCGGCCCGACCGGCCGGGGCACGCTCGATGCGCGCGCCATCAGCGCGCTCGAGGTCTATCAGAACTGGATGGCCGTCAACGGACGTTCCATCTATGGGGCAGGGCCCTCCCGCTATCCGGTGCCGGCTGGCTGCCGTTATACCCAGCGCGGTAACCGCCTTTATCTGCATGTTTACAACTGGCCTTACCGCCACATCCACATCGAAGGTCTCGCCGACAGGATCGCCTATGCGCAGTTCCTGCAGGACGCCAGCGAGGTGCACTGGCTGAGCCATACCAAGGATGTGGATTCCAATATCGGCGTGACGGTGCCGGAAGGCATGATCACGCTCGAACTGCCGGTCCGGCGCCCGGACGTTACCGTGCCGGTGATCGAGATCGTCCTGAAGGCGTGAGCTCGATCGCACTCGCGTGTCCTTTGCGTTCATGGAGGGAGGAGAAACCCATGAAGGTTCTGCAGAAAACGCTTTTGCTTGCCGCTATCGGCAGCAGTCTTTTTGCCACTGCCGCATCGGCCGAACAGGTCAACCTGACCTGGCAGATGTGGACCGGCTCCGAAACCGACACCAAGAGCTGGCAACACCTGGCAGAGATGGTGACCGCCAAGTATCCCGACATCAAGGTAACGCTGACGACGACGGGCTGGGTCGATTATTGGACGAGGCTGCCGGTGCTGGCGGCATCGGGCCAACTCGCCGACATCGTTTCCATGCAGTCGCTGCGCATGCCGAACTTCTATTCGCTGCTCGAGCCCCTGAATGACCGGATCGAGGCTGACAAATTCGACGTCGGCGCCTTTACCCCCTCGATCATTGGCGGCATGTCCGTCGAAAAGCAGCTTTACGGCCTGCCCTACGATGTCGGTCCGTGGGTCATCTATTATAACCAGGACGCGCTCGAAGCCGCCGGCGTTCCGCTGCCGAAGCCGGGCTGGACGCTTGCCGAGTTCACCGATGCCGCCAAGAAGCTGACGAAGGACGGCAAGTATGGCTTCGGTATCACCCCGACCAACTATTCGGTCCTGGCCGCGGCCTGGGGCGATAAATACGTCAACGATGCCGGCGAGCTTGACTTGACCAGTGCGAGTGCAGTTGCCGCCGCCGAGAGAGTGGTCGGTTTCGCCGCCAAGGATAAGATCGCGCCGTTGGTTCCCTCGGGTGGCGCAGATCCCGGTGATGTCATCCAGGGGCGGTTCAATTCGGGCAATGTCGCCATGTATATCGACGGCCCCTGGTCGATCATCGGCATGAAGGATCAGGCCAAGTTCAAGATCGGCCTCACCACCCTGCCGCGCGATGAGGGCGAACTTTCCGCCGTCACCGCAGGCTCCGGTTTCGGCATCGCCACGACGAGCAAGAACAAGGATGCTGCCTGGAAGGCGATCCAGGTGCTGACCAGCCCTGAAGCCTTATCCTATCTCGCCGAGCAGGGCCGTGCCCTGCCGGCGCGCACGGCGTCGCAATCCGCCTGGTACAAGGTGGCGGCCAAGGACATCACCAATGGCGGCGAGGCCATCGACTATTCCCTGGCGCACTCCGTGCCCTACGTGATCACCAACAACTGGGCGGCGGTGGAAAACCTGTTCAACCAGTATTTCCCGCCGGCTTTCGCCGGCAGCGCCGATGCCAAGCAGACGATGGAGTCTATCCAGAGCCTTGTACAGCAATAGAGCCAGCGCGTCCGACAGGACGCGCGGTCGCTTTGAAATCTGCGCATGATCCTATCGGAAAATCGATTCCGATTTTCGGGTCATGCGCCAGCTCGCGCTGCGGCAGGTCCTGCCGCGCATGGAGGAAGACATGTCGCAAAGCGCTGTTGCCGCAGTTCCCTTGCAGCCCGGTCAGCCACGGCGCTTCCTGAAGCCGGAGACGCAGACAGCCATGCTGTTCCTGCTGCCGAGCTTCCTCGGCTTCATGGTCTTCATGGCGCTGCCGATCCTGGCGTCGCTGGCGCTCAGCTTTACCAATTGGCAGCTGATCTCGACGCCATCCTTCGTCGGCTTTCAGAATTATATCAGGCTCTTCACTGTCGATCCGGCCTTCTACACCGTATTGAGCAACACGCTGTTCTTCGCCGTCGAGTATCTGGCGCTGAATATAATCGTCTCGCTGACGCTCGCGGTCTGGATATCGAGCCTGAAGCGCGGCAAGGCGATCTTCCGGGTGATCTTCTTCCTGCCGACCTTCACGCCCACCATCGCCGCATCGGTGGTATGGCTGCTGATCTTCACGCCGGACGGGCTGGCCGACAGCATCATCCGCGCGCTCGGCCTCGGTCTGCCGAATTTCCTGTTGAGCTCGAGCTGGGCCATGCAGGCGGTCGTGCTCGTCACCCTGTGGGCGAATGTCGGCTACAACGTTGTGATGTTCAACGCCGCGCTCGACCTCGTGCCGAAGCATTACCTCGAGGCGGCGACGATCGACGGTGCCAATGCCTGGCAGCGCTTCTGGCGCATCCGCCTGCCGCTCATATCGCCGACCATCTTCTTTGGCACCGTGATGACGGCGATCACCTCGCTGCAGGTCTTCGACGAGATATTCGCGATGACGCGCGGCGGCCCGGGCTCGGCGACGGCCACGCTCGGTTTCGCCATCTACCAGAAGGGCTTCACCAACTTCCAGATGGGCTATGCCTCCGCATTGGCCTGGGTGATGTTCGTCATGATCATGGCGCTCACCATCCTGCAATTCCACATGCAGCGCAAATGGGTGCATTATGACGATTGATCCGACCTCACGGCATCCGCATTCCGTGTCCCAGCATCGTCACCGCATATTGCGGCGCGTCGGCGCCTTCGTCAGCTACACGGCACTTTCGCTGATCGCGCTGCTTTTCCTCTTCCCCTTCTTCTGGATGGTGTCGAACGCGGTGCGCTCCAATGCCGAGGTGATGGCCGTGCCGGTCCGCATCTTCCCCGAGGAGTATCGTTGGGGAACATTCGTCGAAGCCCTGGTTTCCCTGCCGTTCGGAACCTTCCTGTTGAATTCCTTCGTGGTCGCCTGCGGCGTCACGGCGATCGTGATTGCGGTATCCTGCCTGTCTGCCTACGCTTTTGCCCGGCTAAAGTTTCCCGGCCGGGAGGGGTTGCTGCTCACCTATCTCAGTACGCTGATGATCCCGCAGGTGATGCTGGTCATCCCGCTGTTTCTCATCGTCAGCAAGTTCGGCTGGATCAACACCTATCACGGCATGATCCTGCCGGTCGCCTTCAGCTCCTTCGGCACCTTTCTGCTGCGACAGTTCATCCTCGGCATTCCCAAGGATCTCGACGAGGCGGCGATGATGGACGGGGCTTCGCGCCTGCGCATCCTGGTCACGGTCATCGTTCCACTTGCCATGCCGGCCATCGGCCTCTTGTCGCTGTTCACCTTCATCGCGCAGTGGAAGAGCTTCCTCTGGCCGCTGATCGCCACCAGCGGCGTTGAAAAAGCCACGCTGCCGCTCGGGCTCACCCTGTTCCAGACACAGCAAGGCACCGCGTGGAACTACATCATGGCGGGTGCGACGATCTCCATGCTGCCGGGCGTCGTCCTGGCCATCGTGCTGCAGAGGGTGATCTACAAGGGTATCACCGTCAGCTCCGGCTTTGGTGGACGCTAATAGTTAAAAAACAAAGATTTAAGCGCATCGCATCAAGTTTGTTGTGATGCCCTTCAAGTCCGCTCGGTTGCCGCCCAAGAAGGCGCTCGTGCCGTCGCAAACATATCATCGCGCTTAACTTTTGCTTCCGGCCGAAAAGTAAAATTTAACCAAAATTTGAAATAACGCATTTCATATCCGAATTGTGCAGGGGAATTCATGAAAACGGCCACGCTTGCATCCATCGCCTTGGCGATATCGATCTCTGCTGCCCATGCCCAGACGATCGGGGTTTCGATGTCCGATCTCGACAAATTCAGAACGGTGCTTCTCAACGGCGTCGTCTCGCATGGGCAGACGATATCCGGCCTCAAGCTCGTCACCGAGAATGCCAAGGGCGACAACGAAGTCCAGAAGCAGCAGGTGCAGAAGCTCATTGCCGACAAGGTCGACGCGATCATCCTTGCGGTCTCCGATGGCGACCTCGGGCCGCAAATGACCAAGATGGCGGCAGATGCCGGCATTCCGCTGATCTATATCAACAACGTTCCTTCCAACCTGTTGGACCTGCCGGACAATCAGGTGGTGGTCGCCTCCAACGAGAAGGAGTCCGGAACGCTGGAGACCAAGCAGGTCTGCGCGCTCCTCAAAGGCAAAGGCCGCGTCGTCGTGCTGATGGGCGAACCCTTCCACGCGGCGGCCCGCGCCCGCACCCAGGACATCTCCGACGTCATCGCCACGCCGGATTGCAAGGGCCTTCAGATCGTCGAGCGGCAGGCCGCCTATTGGTCGCGCGATTATGCCGACCAGCAGATGCAGGAATGGTTGTCGGCCGGCGTCAAGTTCGATGCGGTCATCGCCAATAATGACGAGATGGCGCTCGGCGCGATCCGGGCCATGAAGAAAGCCGGCATGCCGATGAAGGATGTCGTCGTCGCCGGCGTCGATGCGACCGACGACGCGCTCGCCGCGATGGTGGCCGGCGATCTCGACGTCACCATTCTCCAGAGCGCCGTCGGGCAGGGCGCTGCCGCTGTCGATGCCGCCGTCAAGCTGATCCGCAAAGAGAAGGTGCCGCGCGAAAACAACGTTCCCTTCGAACTCGTCACACCTGAGAACATTGCCACCTATCTGCCGAAGAGCCAGTGAGCATAAGAGGACTATGATGTTGCATATCTGGAATAAATTCGGCATTCGCGCGCAGATCACCTCCGGCTTCGTGCCGCTGATCCTGTTGATGAGCCTGCTCACGGTTAGCGCGATCTCGGGCATGAACGGGCTCGCCTCGATCTTCGCGTCCTATCGCGCCACGGCTGGTCAAAGTCTCGCCATCTCGGACTACAGCGACCAGCTGAACGAGATTCAGATGTCGGCGGAAGCCTTCCGCTCCACGCCGACGCAGGATGTCGTCGACCGCTTCCGCGCCGGTGTGAAAGCGTTCGACGCCGACGACCCGCGTTTTGCCGGCAACAAGGACCTGCAGTCCGGCCTTGCGGCGATCCGCCAAGACATTGCCGCCTACGGCAAGGCTTTCGAACAGATCGTCTCCCTTCAGGCCAGGCGTGACGCCTTGATTTCCAAGGTCACCGAATTCGGCCCCTGGACCAGCATCGCGCTCAACGACGTCGTGCGCAGCGCCTGGCGCCAGAACGATGTGGCCCTGTTGCAGATGACGGCGGCGACGCTGGAGGCTTTGAACCGCAGCCTCTATTTCTCCGAGCGCTTCGTGCATTCCAACGATTTTGCGGCCTATGACACCGCGCAGGCGGCACTCGCCGAAGCGGTCACGCTCAACGAAGCCGCCGCCAAGGCCGCGAAGAACGAACTGCAGAAGAAGCGCCTGATGGGCGCCGGCCAGCTCATGCAGAACTACACCGCCCGTCTCGGCGACATGAAGGACGTCTTGCAGGCCTCCGGCAATATTCGCCAGACGCAGCTCAGCGTGCTCGCTCCGAAAATATCAGGCGGCTTCAAGGACCTGCAGGCCACCGTCACGGGCGCGCAGAAGACGCTGGACGGTTCGGTGGACGCAACGGTTGCCTCTGCGACCAGCACGACGCTGGTCATCAGCGGGCTGCTGATCGTGATCGGTCTCGTCCTTTCCTATTTCGTCGGCCGCCTGATTTCCTCTGCGGTCCGTAACATGGCGCAGTCCATGGAGCAGCTTGCCCGCGGCGAGGAAGGGATCGTGATAACGGGCGTTGAGCACCGCCACGAACTGGGGGCCATGGCGCGTTCGCTGAAGGTTTTCCAGGAAACGGGGCGCGCCAAGCTGATCGCGGAAGCCAATGCCGAACGCGCCCGCCTGGCCGCCGAGGAAGAGCGGCTCCGCCAGGAGGCCGAGCGGCTCAGCGATGCGCAGGTGATGGAGCATGCCTTCCGCCAGATTTCCGTCGGGCTGGACGCGCTTTCCAAGGGTGACCTCACTGTCCGCGTCGGCGAAGTCGACCATCGCTATGTCAGGATCCGGGATCATTTCAACAATTCGGTCGCGAGCCTCGAAGAGGCGGTCGACTCGGTCATTCGCGCGGTCGCCACCATCCGGTCCGGCCTTGCGGAAATCTCCACGGCGTCCAACGATCTCGCCCGCCGCACCGAGCAGCAGGCAGCCTCGCTGGAGGAGACCGTCGCGGCGCTGGGTGACGTGACCCGCGGCGTCAACGGAACGGCGGAGGGTGCGAGCCGCGCCCAGGGAGTCGTGGCAACCGCCCGCACCAATGCCGAAAAGGGCGGCGAGATCGTTGCCCGCGCCATCGACGCGATGACGGAAATTCAAAATTCGTCGTCGAAGATCGGCAACATCATCAGCGTCATCGACGAGATCGCCTTCCAGACCAACCTGCTGGCGCTGAACGCCGGGGTGGAAGCGGCGCGCGCCGGCGAGGCAGGCAAGGGCTTTGCCGTCGTCGCACAGGAAGTCCGCGAGCTCGCCCAGCGCTCCGCCAACGCGGCAAGGGAGATCAAGCAGCTGATCTCCACCTCCTCGGCGCAGGTCAAGACCGGCGTCCAGCTGGTGGGTGAATCCGGCCTCTCGCTCGAACAGATTGTCGAGCAGGTCACCGCCATGAATGCGACCGTGGCCGAGATCGCCGTTGCCGCCCGCGAGCAGGCGACGAGCCTGCGCGAGGTCTCGGCAGCCGGCGACCAGATGGACAAGGTGACGCAGCAGAACGCCGCAATGGTCGAAGAGACCACGGCGGCCGCCCAGAGCCTGACACATGAAACCGAAAGCCTCGCCGAGCTGCTGCGGCGGTTCAGGACGGGCAGCGGCCGGGCGTCGGAGCATCGCCACTACGCAATGGCATCCTGACGTTCTGCCGATACAGGCAAGAAAACGCCGTCGCCTCGAAAGGGCGGCGGTGAGCGAATGTCTGGCGTCGCTTCAGTGGCTTCCGGATGCCGGACCGGCGGAGTGGCCGGCAATGCTCTTGCGAACATGACGAACCGCCGTCCAGACGGCAAAGAGCACGAGCGGGATGGCGCCGAGAACGGCGAGCTTCGCCATGTGCGGATCGACACCCAGTTCGGAAATACTTTCGAGGCAGATCTTCGCCAGGCCGACGGTGTAATAGGTGATGGCGATGACGGAGAAGCCTTCGACCGCCTGCTGGATATGAACCTGGATGCGCGCCCGTTCTTCCATCGACGTCAGCAGCGACGCGTTCTGATCTTCGAGCTGAACCTGCACGGTGGTTCTAAGGAGGTCTCCAGCCAGGCTGACGCGTTCGGCCAGTTCGTCGAGGCGGCGTTCAGCGGCTTCGACCGAGCGAACGGCTGGTTGAAACCGCCGATCGATAAAGGTGCCGAGCCTCTGGCGCTGCTCGACGCGTTCCTCACGAAGCTCCGACACTCTGCTCGCCACGATCTCGGCATAGGCTTTCGTCGCGCCGAAGCGGTGGCGGGCGAGGGCCGAGAAGTTGAGAACGTCCGAAGAGAGCCTGGTCACCTCGGAAAGCAGCGCCTTGTCGACCTTGATCGCACTCTGCATATGCGCGATCAGCAGGTCGAGGCGCCGGTCGAAGATGGAGAGCTTCGACACCGTCTCGCGCGCCATCGGCAATGCCAGCAGCGCCATCATCCGATATGTCTCGATCTCCAGGAAACGCCTGACCATGCGGCCGGTGCGATAGGCATTGAGGTTGCGGTTGAAGAACAGAAATTCGACGAAACCGCTGTCGGTCAGCCGGAAGTTCGAATGCACTTCCGCATCGCCGCCGCCGACCTGAGAGGCGACATAGTCGAGCCTCGGTTTTTCCGGACGCTGCCCGTCCTTCTCGTCCCGCACCAGCACCCGAACGGCCGCGATGATCTTCCCGTCGATCTGGCGGCAGCAGGCCTGAAAGGCTTCAGGCGGATTGCTGCCGGGTTCGGCCGACGCGGGAACGACGAAGGTCAGGGTGAGGAACTCGGTATGCGCCTCCCACTTCAGCCGGCCGTCGCCGATGCGGCCGATGCCGTGGTTGCCCTCGCGGGTCGTGGAGACATCCTCCAGTCCCGGCAGGGAATTCGGTATCTGAGGAGGGGCATTTTCTCCGACGATAGCGACGTGCCACACATCCGTGTCGCCATCGAAGTAAAGCGACGGCCGCGCGTGGAGCTCGTTGTGAAGTTCCCTTCGCAGCGGATGCTCGGAGCCCATCGGCATGGAAATGCACCTCTATAAGGTAGACAGTCGCTGGGTCGCCGGACGTAACCGGGTTGCCGGCATGTGTGAGTTGACCATGGCGCCCGCGAGCCGGCGAAGGCTGACAACGCCTATAGCCTCTCCCGAACCGGATGTCACGACGCCTTCGCCAGCGGAGGCGCCATGCACGAAACGAAAAAGCCACGGCCCTGTTGCGAGGCCGTGGCTGCTGCATGCGCGCATTGTGCGGGACAACGCGTGACCGGTTACTTGGCGGCGAGCGCCTCGTTGACCTTGTCGACGTCGGCACTCATAGCCTTGAAGGTCTCGTCGAGGGAGAGTTCGCCGACGATCAGCTGGCTCATCCTCTGAACGATGAGCTGATAGATGGCGGAGGATCCCTTGAGACGTTCCAGGTCCCGGGCTGCCTGCGGCACGCTATTGCGGCTTCCGAGGAAGACGGCCATCGCCTCCTTGGCATTCTTGCTCTCGAGCTTGTATTGCGGGTCCTTGATGTCGGCGCCCGTCAGGATGACGTAGTTTTCAGCGATTTCACGCTGGACCTTTTCAGAGCCAAGGAATTCGATGAACGCGGCAACGGCCTCCGGAGACTTGGTGCGCTTGAAGCCGACGATCGCGGTGCCACCCGGCATCGCATAGCAGCCGGCATCGCCGCACGGCGCGCTGATCGCCGTCCAGTCGAAGGCGTCGCCGATCTTCTTCTGGAACGGATTGACCATCCAGTTGCCGGCGAGATAGGTCACGACGTTGCCGTTGACGAACTCGTCACCCATGTTCTTGTACTGGGTTCCGCCGGCAGCACCCCACATTTCCTTCGGGAAGGAGCCGTCCTTCGTCCAGCCGTAGAGATCCGTGACATAGCGCTTGGCGGCATCGTCGGGGAAGAAGAACTTGCCGTCCTTGACGTAGTTCGAGCCGTAGGAGAATGCCGCGCCGGAGAAGCGATGGCCCGAGCGATCCATCGTGAAGGGGATCTGGGCACCGGTCGCCTTGGCAACACGCGCCGAAGCTTCGACGATGTCCTTCAGCGTGGCGGTGGGCTTCGGAAGCGGTTCGCCGGCCTGTTCGAACAGCGTCTTGTTGACGAAAGGCAGGTTGAAGGTCTGCGACGCGATATAGCCGTTGATCGACTGCGGATCGTTGACGCCGGGGAAGCGAAGTGTGTTCAGGCTGTCGCCGTGCAGCTTGGCGAAGCCATCCGGGTCCTTCATGTAGGGACGCATGTCGAGGTAATAGGGGGCAAGCTGCCAGTCAGTGATCTTGGCGATGTCAGGGCCTTCGCCGACGGCAAGCTGTACCGGCAGCTGCTTGGCGACCGCATCATAGCCCGAAGAGACGAAATTGACCTTGATGTCTGGATGCGCCGTCTCGAATTCCTTGCTGAGCGCTTCCATCCGCTCGACGTAAGCCTGGTCGTCGTCGGTGAACAGAAAGGTGATTGTCTTGGTTTCCGCCATGGCCGCGCCGGACCATGCGAAAGAAGCGGTAGCCAGCGCCACTGCGAGGGCACCTGAAAGATAGGTTTTCATTTTCATCCTCCCATGAAAACATTTTCATCAATCGCGGCCTCGGCCATCGATAAATCAATTTCATATACTTGACATTCGTTCCGTCAAGCTATTTTCTGCGGCAATAGCGATGTTTTTGAGCAATTTGCAAAAATAGCGCGCACAAAAACCTAATGAAAATATTTTCATAGGATTGCGGAGGAGGCGGTCTGTGAAAACGGAATGTATCAAGCAGCCGGACGCTATGGCGCCAGCATACAGCGTGGCTGCGGGGCAAACGATCACGGCATGGGCCGTTTCCGGCCTCATCGCCAGCTATTTTCCCGGCGAGCCCGCGCCGGCCGAAGACCGCGTGAACTATCGTTTCATCAACGGTTTCGTCGATGTCGGCGACCTGCCCTGCCGCAAGGCCTTCTGGTCCACCATGGTGGGGCGGCCGCTCTCGCGCGACACCTCCTGGCCGACCGAAAGCCTCAATCTTCCCGGCTCGAACCGCCGCGTCGAGTTCACCGGCTTCTGGCATGTGCCGACGCATCTCAGGCGATGGCTGAAGGGCACGTTCAGGACGGAGACTGCGCGAACGCTCAATCTCAGACTGAAGACCTGCGGCGGCGTTCGCATATGGGTCAACGGGCAGGAGGCGGTGCGCTTCGAACCCTTCAAGCGCAATGTCGAGAGCGCGACCGACATAAGCCTGTCCCTTGAAACTGGCGACAACCAGATTCTCGTTCACACCGAAGACCTGGCCGAGCGCGACACGACGTGGTTTTTCGAGCTCGAGATGCTGGACGAGGAGCCGCTCTGCGTATTGTTGCCCGTATCGCTGGATCAGAATGAGGTCCGCGAGCTGGAGGCCCTTGCCCGTGGCGTCCGCCCGGCCCGCGACGTCTTCGTCAGTCAACCGCTGGAGATCATATTCGGCACCGCGCCCGAACGCGACTTGCCTGTCGAGATCAAGGTCATCGGCCATGGTCACGAACGGCCCGTTCTCGCGCACTCCCGATTGACGCTGCGCGCCCATCAGAGCAGCCTCACGGCCGACGATGTCTGGAACATTGCGGACGGTTATCACGGCGTCCACATGACGATCGGCTCCGGCACGGGCTCGGTCACCCGCGTCATCGATGCTGCCTTCATGAGCAGCATTTCACCGTTGCCATCAGAGGCATCGCTCGCCGCCCGCAAGCGGCAGGCGCTGGAATACAGCGCCCGCTTCGGCGCAAACCGCGTCGGGCGCCTCATTGCGATGATGGAAACCGGTCACCACGACCTGGAAAGCTTCGACCGCATCATCGACGCGACGCTCGCCTCCATCGATGCGCGGGAGGATTGCTCGGATTTCATCATGGTGCCGCTCTTGTGGCTGCTCGGCGCCTATGCCGACCGGATGCCCGATGCCGTGGTCGCTCGCATTCGGCATTCCGTTCGCTCCTATCGTTACTGGGTCGACGAGCCGGGCAACGACGCGATGTGGTTCTGGAGTGAGAACCATGTGCTCTGCTTTCACACGAGCCAGCTGCTGGCGGGACTTCTTCTGCCCGACGAGGTGTTTTCAGCCTCGGGCCGGACGGGGCGGCAGCAGGCGGAAATCGCCGGCGAGCGGCTCGGGCGCTGGTTCGACAGCGTCGAAGCCCATGGATTGGCGGAGTGGAACTCGGCGGCCTATTACCCGATCGACTTCATTGGCCTGCTGGCACTGGAGCGCTGGGCCGAGATGGCGATGTCAGCGCGCGCCCGCGCCCAGATCGATCTCATCTTCCGCATGATCGCCCTGCATACGCTCGCAGGTGTTCCGGCCGGATCGCAGGGGCGCGCTTACGACAAGGAGCTGCGTGCCGGCCCGCTGACCGAGCTTGCGCCCTTCGCCCAGGTCGCCTTTGGAACCGGCTGGCTGAACAACGGCGTTGCGGCATTGACCATGTTCTGCGCCGGCGGCTACGAGCCGCCCGCCGATCTGGCCGAGCTTGCAGCGCTTGCGCCGGGAAGATGCGTCGAGGCGCGCTATAGCCAGGGCCTCGAGAGCGGAAAACTCGTGCTGTTCAAGAACGAAGCGGCGCAGCTTTCGACCGTCGTCGATCACAAGACCGGCCTGAAGGGGCACCAGCAGCATGTCCTCGACATCCGGCTGGCCGGCCACCCGATGGCAAGGTTGTGGGTCAATCATCCCGGCGAGGACGATCCCTGGGGCAATCAAAGGCCATCCTATTGGGCCGGCAACGGCATCCTGCCGCGCGTTGCCCAGCATCGCGACGTCGCTCTGCTGGTCGAGGACACAAGCGACGCACGCCATGCATGGACGCACGCCTATATCGGCCGCGACGGCCTGGACGATCTCATCATCGAAGACAAGTGGCTCATCGCGCGATCGGGCAGGGGATTTTCCGCCCTCTGGGCGTCGAACGGGCTGGAGCTGATCACCGACGGCCCGACCGCCGGCCGCGAGGCACGCTCCCACGGACCGCTTTGCGGCTGGGCTGGTATCGTCGGATGCGGCGATGGCGACGCTTTCAAGGCATTCACCGAACGCCTGTGCCGGACGACGGTTTCCTTCGATCCCGGGCTTCGGCGCCTCTCCCTGACGCCGCCGGGTGGCCCGGCGATCTGCCTGTCCTATGCCGACGGTCTTTCGATCGGCGGCGAGGCGAGGCCCTTCACCCACGATCAGCCGCACCCGATCCTCACACACGACAGTGCTGCCTCCGGCGCCGGCACTGACGGACCCTTCTACTCTTGAAACATAGGTCTCCAGCATGAACACAACATCTGTCGATAACGCCGCGCTCCTGACGACGATCGATCGCGTGGCAACGGCTTTCAGCCGGCTCAGGGGCATCAAGGAAGGTCTCGTGACGGGAAATTCCGCCTCCGGAATCCAGTTCGACGAATGGGACTGGGAAGTCGGCGTCGGTCTCTACGGCTTCCTGCGGCGCGCCATTTCCACCAATGATCAGAAAGCGCTGCAGGAACTGGTCGCCTGGTATGCCGGACAGATCGAACGCGGGCTGCCGCCGCGCCAGATCAACAGCACGGCGCCGATGCTGCCGCTAGCGATCCTCGTCCAGCATGTCGACCGTCCGGATTTTCGCGCTCTCGTCGAGGACTGGGCGGAATGGCTCGTCAAGGAACTGCCCAAGACCGAGGACGGCGGCTTTCAACACGTCGTCAAGGAGCGCCTCAACGACGGCGAATTGTGGGACGATACGCTGTTCATGGCCTGCCTGTTTCTCGCCCGGGCCGGCGTGCTCTGCGAACGCAGTGAATGGATCGACGAGGCCGTCTATCAGTTCGTGATCCACACCCGTTACCTTTCCGATCCGGTCAGCGGGCTCTGGTATCATGGCTGGACCTTCAACGGGCGGCACAATTTCGCCAATGCGTTCTGGGCGCGCGGCAACGCCTGGATCACGGTCGCCATCCCCGAGCTCTTCGATCTCGTTCCGACGCTCGGCGAGAAGGACCGGCGTTTTCTGTCGAACGTCCTCGTCAGCCAAGTGCGCTCCTTGAAAGCATACCAGCGGCCGGATGGCATGTTCACCACGCTTCTGGACGATCCGTCTTCGCCGTTGGAAACCTCGGCCACGGCGGGCATTGCCTATGGCATATTGCGGGCCATCGATGCCGGCATTCTCGACAAAGACGACAGGGCCTATGCGGAGCGCGCGCTTGCGGCGGTGTTGGCGCAGATCGACGAAGAAGGCGTCGTCCACGGCGTGTCGGACGGCACGCCGATGGGCCATGACCTCGATTTCTACAGGCGCATCCCCAACGTGCCGACGCCTTATGGCCAGGCGCTGACCATGCTGCTCCTGACGGAAGTCTTTCTCGAGAACGGCGAGCGCCAATGAGCTCGGTGTCTCTTGTCGCGATCGAGCCGGCGAAGGGCGACGATACGGTCCGCCTGCAGGCGGCCATCGACGGCTTGTCGGCTTCGGGCGGCGGACGCGTGGAGCTCACGGCCGGTATCCATGTCTGCCGCGGGCTCCAGCTCAAATCCGGCGTCGACCTTCATCTGGCCGCCGGCGCGATCCTCCGTCCCGTTCCGGATTATGCCGCCTACACGCATACGAGTGTTTCGGTGATTGCCGAAAAGTCGGATCGCGGCATGATCGTCGCCAAGGATGCGCGGCGGATCAGCCTGACCGGGGCGGGTCGCATCGAAGCCGGTTGCGATAGCTTCATTGTGGGGGACGACGAGACCGTCGGAACCTTCATCCCGGCCGAATTTCGGCCCCGCGTTGTAGTGTTCGAAGGCTGCGACGAGGTCGAGATCAGCTCCATCCATATCAGCCGCTCGCCGATGTGGACGTTGCACTTCGTCAACTGCACCGATGTCGCCGTCAGGAACGTGACCATCGACAATGACCGCCGCCTTCCCAATACCGACGGCATCGTTCTGGATGCCTGCCGCGGCGCCGTCATCGAGGACTGCCGGATATCGACGGCCGACGACGGCATATGCCTGAAGACGAGCATCGGTCCTGATCGTATCGCCATCGGGCGATGTGAAAACATTCTCGTCCGTCGCTGCTCCGTCCAGAGCCTCAGCTGCGCGCTGAAGATCGGCACCGAAACGCATGGCGACGTCACCAACGTCGTGTTCGAGGATTGCAGCGTCTCATCCTCCAACAGGGCGCTCGGCGTCTTTTCGCGCGACGGCGGCCGGATATCCAACGTCAGGTTTTCGAGAATTGCGGTAGAGTGCCGCGAGACCCCCGATGGTTTCTGGGGCTCGGGGGAGGCGCTGACCGTCAATGTTGTCGACCGTGTCACGGAACGCACGGCGGGCGCCATCGAAAATCTCGTCGTCGAGGACATAACCGGGCGGATGGAGGGGGCGATCACAGTCATTTCGACCTCGTCGGCCGGCATCGGCAACGCATCGCTGGCACGCATCGCCTTGGACCAGCAGCCAGGGCAGCTCGGCACCGCGCGGTCCTACGACCTGCGTCCGACAAACGCGGACCTTTCCCCGAAAGCCGATGGCGGCGGCCGCGCCAATGCCTGGACCCGCGGGTCGGACGGCCGGGTGATCGGTCTTGAGCACTATCCGGGAGGAATGCCGGCCGTCTACGTGGCGGGGGTCACCGGGGTCTTGATGAACGAGGTGCGGATCACAAGGCCGACACCGCTGCCGCAAGGCTGGAACAAAAACGACGCCGTCTTCGAAACGGCGGCACCTGATGGGAGTGGGGCATGGCAGAACTGAAACTTTCCAACGTCAACAAGTCGTACGGTTCGGTCAAAGTCCTGCATGATGTCGAACTCGATATCAAGGACGGCGAGTTCGTCGTCTTCGTCGGTCCGTCGGGATGCGGCAAGTCGACCTTGCTGCGCGTCATCGCCGGCCTCGAAGAGGTGACGTCGGGCGCAATCGCGATCGGGGCGCGCGACGTCAGCGCGCTCTCACCGGCCGAGCGCAAGATTGCAATGGTCTTCCAGTCCTACGCGCTCTATCCGCATATGAGCGTTCGCAAGAATCTCGCTTTCGGCCTGGAGAACCTGAAGTTCAAACGCGCCGAGATCGAGGCGCGGATTGCCGAAGCTGCCAGGATGCTGGCGATCGAACCCTATCTGGACCGACGCCCGAAGCAGCTTTCGGGCGGCCAGCGCCAGCGCGTGGCGATCGGCCGGGCCATCGTGCGCGAACCGGATATTTTCCTCTTCGACGAGCCGCTGTCCAATCTCGACGCGGCGCTGCGCGTCCAGACCCGGGCCGAGATCACCAAGCTCCACCGCGACATCAAGACGACGATGATCTATGTCACGCATGACCAGGTCGAGGCGATGACGATGGCCGACAAGATCGTCGTGCTGCGCGCCGGGCGGGTCGAGCAGGTCGGAGCACCGCTTGATCTGTTCGATAGCCCGCGCAATCTCTTCGTCGCAGGTTTCCTTGGCTCGCCGCGCATGAACATCATCAAGGGCAAGGTATCAGGCATCGACGAAAGCGGCGTCGCCATCGATGTCGGCAATGGCGGCAAGATCGTCAGCGACGTCGATCCTGCCGGTATTGCGGTCGGCCAGGCCGTTCTCGCCGGCATCCGGCCCGCGCATTTTTCACGCTCCAGCGAGCAAGGCCTGCCGTTCATCGTCCAGTATCACGAGGGCCTCGGCACCGAGACCTATGTCTACGGCAACCTTGCAGGACAGGACGAGCAGATCATCATTCATGAGGCCGGGCATTTCGCGCCGGCGCCTGGGGATCATATCCTGATCGACGCCGCCCCGGGGCGGGTTCATCTGTTCGATCCCGAAAGCGGCCTGGCTTTTGCCCGGCGGCCCGGACAGGGGAGGCGCTGAACATGGCGGCGCTCAAGGCAGGTGCATTGCTGTCCCAGGCAGGCGAAGCGGCGATGAGGGTGGTCGAAGCCCCGATGAATGCGATCGAGCGCATCTTCGGCCGCAAGCGCATGCCATGGCTGTTCCTGGCGCCGAACCTCGTTCTGTTCGCCATCTTCACGTTCCTTCCGATCGCGATCGCGATTGGTTACGCCTTCACCGGCGGCACCAATCTTTTCGTGTCGGAGCGCCCCTTCGTCGGCTTGGACAATTTCCGCACGCTGCTTTCCTGCGGCAATTATCTGCAGCCGGGAACCTGCCAGGAATCGCTGTTCTGGACGGCCGTGTGGAACACGCTCTGGTTCGTGGCGTGCAATGTTGTCGCCACATTGCTGGTGGCGCTGATCACGGCGCTGATCCTCAATCGGGCGATCGTCGCGCGTGGTTTTTTCAGGGCGATGTTCTTCTATCCCGTCTTGCTGTCTCCCGTCGTCATCGGCCTCATCTGGAAATGGTTCCTCGATCGCAACGGGCTGCTGAACGCCTTCTTCCAGATGATCGGCGTTCCCCCTGAAATCTTCCTGCTCGACGTCGGCTGGTCGCGCTTCTTTGTCGTCGTGGTATCGGTCTGGTTTCACATGGGCTTTTATACCCTCATCCTCCTCGCCGGCCTCCAGGCCATTCCGAAGGAGCTCTACGAGGCTGCTTCCATCGATGCCGCCTCGCCACGCCGCACGCTTTTTAGGATCACGCTTCCCCTGCTGGCGCCGAACCTGCTGGTCGTGTTCATTCTGTTGATGATCAAATCCGTCCAGATCTTCGACGAAGCCTGGGTTTTGACCAATGGCGGGGGGCCTGGCACGGCCAACAGCTTCATCGTCCAATATATCTACCAGATGGCGTTCGGCAGCGATCTTCGCCTCTTTGGCCTTGCATCCGCGGCATCGGTTCTCATGGGGCTGGTGCTTCTGGTTCTCACCCTCATACAGCTGCGCATCGGCAAGCGAATGGAGTCCTGAGATGAACCCGATCAGCTTTTTCACGCGCACACGCCGGGCCGGACGCATCGATATAACCGACATATTGTCATGGGTCTGGCTGATCGGCGGAACCTTCGTGGTGTTGCTTCCGGTCCTCTGGGCAGGCCTCTCCTCGCTGAAGCCGGCCGCCGAGATCACCCGGTTTCCGCCGACGCTGCTTCCCCGGGCCGCCGTCGAACAGACCGTGCCCGGCTTCGACAAACCGCTCAGCCTCTGGCAGGTTACCGTCGACGGCCAGCAGCGTGAAATGGCCATGGTCCGCCGCATCGGCCTCAAAGCCCAGATGGTCGACCCTGCAAATCCGGGACCACCCGTCAGCGTCGACGTCAAGGGGATGACGCCGGTGCAGAAGCTGACGGTCGCCACGCAAAATTACACCGATCCGCTGACGCGCTTCAACTTCCTGACCTTCCTCAAGAATTCGGTGTTCGTCACCTTCGTCGCAACGCTCCTGACGCTGATCGTCAACGCCATGGCGGCCTTCGCCCTGTCGAAATACAAATTTGCCGGTGATACGACGGTCTTCGTCATCATCATTTCGACTTTGATGATCCCGCTCGCCGTCGTCATGGTGCCGGCCTATCTCGTCATCGTCGGGGTCGGGCTTGCCGACAATCTCTGGGGCGTCATCCTGCCGACAGTCGCCTCTCCGACCGCCGTCTTCCTGCTGCGGCAATATATGCTGACCATACCCGACGAGCTGATAGAGGCGGCGCGCGTCGATGCGGCGAGCGAATTCTGCATCTTCTGGCGCATCATCCTGCCGCTGACGGCACCGGCTCTCGCGGTGCTGGCGATCTTTTCGGTGCTCTGGCGGTGGAACGATTTCCTCTGGCCGCTCATCGTCCTCAACAGCCGCGAGAATTTCACGCTGCAGGTCGGTTTGAACGCGTTTCAGGGCGAGTTCTCGGTGCAGTGGCACTATATCCTGGCGATGACGTTCCTCAGCCTGCTGCCTGTCACCGTCGTCTTCCTGTTCCTGCAGAAGTACATCACCACGGGCATCGCCGGAACAGGCATGAAATGAACGGCGAGGCGGGGAGAAAGATCTCTTCGCAACCGCCGAAAGAACCCATATCGCCTCTTCCTCCCGGCTGGAGCGCGTCGCATTGAACTTGTTTCATGCGGCGCGCTTCGGTCTTTGTTTTGGGCATGGCTCTCAAGCGGTCGTCCATTGTTGAGTGACATGCACCCTTGCTGGGCAGTGAAGTTCACACCTATTCGTCTGAACCGCTCCAAATTTGTTCAGGCAAATGCCGGGGAGTTGAGCACAATCCCCGGCACCCAAACATCTAGCGCGGCGGCGCGATGCTGCCGCGCAGGACGAGATGGCATCCGAGTTCCAGGCGATGGGCCGGCCGCTGCGGATCGTTGGCGATCAGCCGCTGTTCGATGAGCGCCAGGGCGGCAGCGCCGAGCCTGTCGGTGGGAACGCTGACTGTCGAAAGCGGTGGGCGGCTGAATTCGCCGGGGACGATGTCATCGAAGCCCAGGACGGAGATCGCTTCGGGCACGCGTATGTCGCGATCGGCCAATGCCTTCAGGCAGCCAAGCGCCAGGTTGTCGGCGGCGCAGAAGACGGCGGTCGCCCCTTTCATCGTGGGATCGCGGTCGAGCAGCGTGTTGATGGCAGCCTCGCCGTGCCTGGGCTCATATCCCTCGGCCTCGACGATCATGTCGTCGGGTACGGGAAGCTGGGCGGCGAAATAGGCGTCGGTAAAGCCGTCATATCGGCGCTGGATCGTTGTGCGGCCCTTCCAAGTCAGGTGCAGGATGCGGCGATGCCCGAGTGCGAGCAGGTGCTCGATGCCGAGCCTTGCCCCGAAGCGGTTTTCGGGGGTGACCGTATCGACCAGCATGGCCGGGTCTTCGCCGTTGACGATGACGACGGGCATATCAGGGGAGGCGAGGCTACGGATGAGTTCCGGCTGATCATCGTTCAGAACCACGATGCCGTCGGCGCGCTCGGAGAGGGCGATCTGCCTGACCTGGGCGCCGTCGATGCGACGGCCGGTGCTGACAAAGGGCACGATCCTGATGCCGCGGCGCTCGCACTCCCTGCGAAGGCCGTTGAGGATCGTCCAGCTCACCAGGTTGAGGTCGCTCTCCGGCGCGGCATCGTCGGGAATGGCGAGAAGCAGGACGCGTAAGGTCGCGATCGTTGCCTTCTTCCTCCGGCGGTCGAGGTAACCCAGGCGTTTTGCCGAATCCAGAACCCTCTCGCGCACCTCGATTGTCAGCGGTGCGGTTCCGTTGAGTGCGTGCGAGGCCGTGCTCAGCGATACGTCAGCATCGCGCGCGACATCCTTGAGATTGACTTTGCGTTCCACTTTTTCCGTCACGAATTGAGGTCATACCTTCGAAGGCATGGCTAACTCGATGTTTTTACATAAAAACTTGAGAAAAGCTACGTGCCTTGCGCGGTATTTTTCGTCATTCGGCGATCAGTTCTTGGCAAGCAGGCCGTTGAGCAACAGGTCGAAATAGGCCCGCAGGAAGGCCTCCTTATTGGGAGTGAGCACGCGGCGGTCGTCGAATATCAGCCGCAGAACTGTTGTCGTCAGGATGGGCGCGACCACGATTTCGGAGAATTCCACCGGAATTTCGCGAAACTCCCCTGACGCCACACCCTCCAGAATGAGAGCGTCGACCTTGGCGATGATCGGCTCAATGAACTGATCGTGGTGGCGGTCGATCAGGTCGGGGAACCGGTGTCCTTCGGCAATGACGAGGCGCGTCAGCTCGCGAGTCGTGCGATCCTCGGCGATTTGGTCGTACAGCAGGCCGAGAATGGAAAGCAGCCGGTCGGTGGCGCTGCCGCTGAGGCTTGCGGTGATCCCCAGCAACTCCTGAAACGGCACGGAGAAGTGGTTGATCATGGCTTCGAAAAGCTTCTCCTTTGTCTCGAAGTAGACGTACACCGTACCCTTGGTGACGCCGACCCTGTCGGCGATGTCTTCGACGCGCGTGCCGGTGAAACCGCTTCTCACGAACTCCTCGAAGGCGGCATCCAGGATCTGGATGGGCCGCAGCGCTTTCTGTTCCGCGCGCGTGATCTTCTTCTGATTCTGAGCTGCCATTTGCCTCGCCTCCCGTATTGCGCACGCCCGCGTTCCTGCGGCACAAAGTTTCATTGACTAATGCGTCAGTCAATTATATAGGAGCTGCCGTTGAGAGCAAGAGGTCAACTATGAGAACCATTCTGGTCGCCACAGCGATCGTATGCGCCATCGGTCTCGGATCATGCAGCGATGAGCGCGGACCGACTGAGCCAACCCCACGGCAGGTCGGCGTTGTCGTCGCCAAGCCTGAGCCGTTGGTCCAAGGTGGCGCAATCACCGGAGATGTCCGCGCTCGTGTCCAGACCGATCTGTCCTTCCGCGTCAGCGGCAAGATCATCGAGCGGCTGGTGGAGGTCGGGCAGTCCGTGAAGGCGGGGCAACTCCTCGCGCGCATCGATCCGGAAGAGCAGAAGGCTGACCTGGATGTGGCGGCAGCCAATCTTCAGTCGGCTGAGGCGCAACAGACCCAGGCGCAGCTCGCATACGACCGCCAGCAGAGCCTGTTTCGAACGCAGGTGACGACGCGTGCGGCACTCGACCAGGCGCAGGAGGCACTTCTGACCGCGCAGGCATCGACGAAGTCGGCGCAGGCGCTTTTCGAAACCGCCCAGGATACCCTGTCTTATACGGAGCTGAAGGCGGATGCCGACGGGGTGATCACCGCGCGCAACGCCGAGGTCGGGCAGGTGGCGCAGGCCGCCCAGGTCGTCTTCACCCTTGCCCATGACGGCGACCGGGATGCCGTCTTTGAGGTGGTCGAAAGCGCGTTCCTGCGCCCGATCGACGCCGACGGGACCGTGACCCTTCTGTCGAACCCAACGCAGAAGATCGCGGCGAAGGTTCGCGAGATTTCGCCGACGATCGATTCCTCCACCGGAACCATCAAGGTCAAGGTCGCGATATCGAGCGACGCTCCGATCCCTCTCGGCGCTCCCGTCGTCGGAAGGTTCAATTACGTCTCGCAGGACGTCATCCAGCTTCCCTGGTCGGCCATGACGTCCAAGGGCGGCAAGCCTGCCGTCTGGATCGTCGATCCCGCATCCTCTGCGGTTTCGGCAAGGGCAGTGGATGTCGCCGGCTACGAGACCGGCAGCTTCATCGTGAAGTCGGGCGTGTCGGAAGGAGATGTCGTGGTGACCGACGGGACCAAGTTCCTCAGGGCGGGTGAAATCGTGTCTTATGTCAAGGAAGCTTCCAAGTGAGTATTCGTTTCAACATAGTCGCACTGATGGTGGGCACGGCCCTGATCTCCTCTTGCGCACCGCAGGAGGAAAGCAAGGACGAAGCGCCCCGTCCCGTGCTGTCGATGACAGTCAAGCAGACGGCCGCTACGAGCCTAGGCCTGACCGGTACGATCGAGCCGACGATCGAGACCGAACTCGGCTTCCGGATTCTCGGACGGATGATCGCCCGCAACGTCAATGTCGGAGATCTCGTCAAGAAGGATGATGTCGTTGCCGCGATCGATCCGCTGGCGCTGGAGCTTGCCGTGCGCAACGCGCAGTCGGACGTGGAAAATAGCGACGCCCAGCTCAGAAACGCGGTGACGACGGAGCAGCGCCAGCGCGCGCTGCTGGAGTCGCGCTCCGGCACCGAAGCCTCGCTCGAGGAGGCCGAGCAGGCAAGGCGAACCGCCGCAGCCGCCGTCGCCAAGGCGCAGGCCAATCTCGACAAGGCCAGGGAGCAGCTCGGCTATGCGCAGCTTCGGGCGGAATTCGATGGCGTTGTGACGGCGACCTCGGCCGAGGTCGGCCAGGTGGTGTCGGCCGGCCAAACGGTCGTGACCATCGCCCGGCCGGACAAGCGTGACGCTGTGGTCGACGTGCCCCAGGCCGCCGCCCAGAAACTGAAAATCGGCGCGCCCTTCGAAGTGACGCTGCAGCTCGCCCCGACGATCCGCACGTCGGGAGTCGTGCGAGAGATTGCCCCGGAGGCGGAGACCGCCACCCGCACGAGCAGAACCAAGATCGTGCTCGCTGATCCGCCTGAAGCCTTCAGACTCGGCTCGGTCGTCACTGCTTCTGCAACCATCGCTGCAGATCCTGAGATCGTGCTGCCTTCCTCGGCAATCCTTGCCGGCAGCGACGGCCCGAGCGTCTGGATCGTCGATGCGCCCGCCAGGAAGGTATCGCTCCGCCGCGTGAAGATCGACGGCGACGTCGAAGACGGCGGCACCGTTCGCGTCACCGAAGGGCTCGCCCCCGGAGAAAGGGTAGTCGTGGCAGGCGTGCATAAACTTGAAGATGGCCAGGCCATCAGGATCGACCAGGAGATCAGCCAGTGAAGTCCTTCAATCTTTCCGACTGGGCGCTCGAACACCGTTCGCTCGTCTGGTACTTCATGATCGTCTTCATTCTCGCAGGCGCCTTCTCCTACGTGAAACTCGGCCGCGAGGAAGATCCGAACTTCACGATCAAGACGATGGTGATCACCGCGCAGTGGCCCGGCGCCTCCGCCGATGAGGTGACGCGGCAGGTGACCGACAGGATCGAGAAAAAGCTCCAGGAACTGGAATCGCTCGACTACACGAAGAGCGAGACTGTTGCCGGCCAGACGACCGTCTTCGTCGAGCTGCTGCCGACGACCAAGGCAAAGGATGTCGCGCCGACCTGGCTGCGCATCCGCAACATGATCGCCGATATCAAGGGCGATTTCCCCACCGGGGTCGTCGGTCCTTTCTTCAACGATCGCTTCGGCGACGTCTTCGGAAACATCTACGCCTTCACCAGCGATGGGCTTACCCAGCGCCAGCTTCGCGATCTGGTGGAAGATGCCCGTTCCAAGGTTCTGACAGTGCCCAACGTGGGCAAGGTCGATGTGGTCGGCGCTCAGGACGAGGCGATCTATCTCGAATTCTCCACACGCCAGATCGCAGCGCTCGGGATCGACCAGCAGTCGGTCATCCAGACCCTGCAGGCTCAGAATGCCGTCACGCAGTCCGGCTTCGTTGACGCCGGGCCGGAGCGCATCGCATTGCGGGTCAGCGGACAATTCACCTCCGAGGACAGCCTGAGATCGATCAATCTCCGAATAAACGACCGCTTCTTTCCGCTGAGCGACGTCGCCACGATCAAACGCGGCTACGTGGATCCGCCCTCGGCGCTATTCCGCTTCGACGGCCAGCCGGCGATCGGGCTTGCCATCGGCATGAAGCAGGGCGCCAATCTTCTGGAGTTCGGCGAGGGGCTCGACGCACAGATGAAACGTGTCGTCGCTGATCTTCCGATCGGCGTGGACGTCCACCGCGTTTCCGATCAGCCGGCCGTGGTCGACGAAGCTGTGTCCGGATTTACCCGCGCGCTGTTCGAAGCGATCGTCATCGTCCTGATCATCAGCTTCATCAGCCTTGGTCTTCGCGCCGGCATGGTGGTGGCGATCTCCATTCCGCTCGTCCTGGCGATCACCTTCGTGGTGATGGAATATTCCGGCATTTCGCTTCAGCGCATCTCGCTCGGCGCGCTCATCATCGCGCTCGGGTTGCTTGTCGACGACGCCATGATCGCCGTTGAGATGATGGTGGCCCGTCTGGAGGCGGGCGACGATCTGAGGAAGGCCGCCACCCACGTTTATACATCGACCGCCTTCCCGATGCTGACGGGAACGCTCGTCACCGTTGCCGGCTTCATTCCGGTTGGTCTCAACAACAGTGCTGCCGGTGAATTCACCTTCACGCTTTTCGTGGTCATCGCAGTTTCGCTGATCGTTTCCTGGGTCGTGGCGGTGCTGTTCACGCCGCTTCTCGGCGTCACGATCCTGCCGAAGACGATGAAATCGCATCACGAGAAGAAGGGCCGCTTTGCCTCGGTCTTCTCCTGGCTTCTGGGGCTGGCGATGCGCTGGCGCTGGGTCACCATCATCCTCACGGTCGGCGTCTTCGGGCTTTCCATTGGCGGCATGGGGCTGGTGCAGCAGCAGTTCTTCCCGAACTCGGACAGAACCGAGCTCGTCATCGACTGGAACCTCCCCCACAACAGCTCGATTGCCGAAACCAACAAGCAGATGGCCACGTTCGAAAAGGAGATGCTGGCCGACAACAAGGATATCGATCATTGGACGACCTATGTCGGCCAGGGTGCGCCACGCTTCATCTTGTCCTTTGACGTGCAGACGCCCGACGTGTCGTTCGGACAGACGATCATCGTCACGAAAGGGCTGGACGTGCGCGACAAGGTGCGGGCGGAACTGCAGGACTATCTGACGAAAACCTTCCCCGGCACCGACGCCTTCGTCAAGCTTCTCGACATCGGTCCGCCGGTGGGCAAGCCGGTCCAGTACCGGGTCACCGGCCCCGATATTCAAAAGGTCCGCGATCTCTCGCAGCAGTTTGCCGGCGTCATGGGATCACACCCGCTTCTGGCAAACCTGGTCCTGGACTGGAACGAGCCGTCCCGCGTGGTGAAGGTCGATGTCCTGCAGGACAAGGCGCGCCAGCTCGGCGTATCCTCCGAAGACATCGCCACCGCCCTCAACGGCATCGTCGAAGGCTCGACAGCCACCCAGGTTCGAGACGACATCTACCTGGTCAACGTCATCGGCCGCGCCAGGGCATCCGAGCGCGACTCCATCCAGACGCTTGAGAATCTGCAGCTCTCCACCTCCAACGGCAAGGTCGTGCCTCTCTCCGCCGTGGCGAATTTCCGCTACGAGCTCGAGCAGCCGACGATCTGGCGTCGCGACAGGCAACCCACCATAACGGTCAAGGCAGCCGTCGTCGGTCCGACGCAACCGGCCACGATCGTCGACCAGCTGAAGCCCAAGGTGGAAGAGTTCCAGAAAAACCTTCCGGTGGGATACAAGGTGGAAGTGGGCGGCGCGGTCGAATCCAGCGCCGAGGCTCAGGGGCCGATCGCAGCGGTTGCTCCGCTGATGCTGTTTGCGATGGCGACGATCCTGATGATCCAGCTGCAAAGCTTCAGCCGCCTCTTCCTGGTGTTCGCCGTCGCGCCGACGGCGCTGATCGGCGTGGTCGCGGCGCTCTTGCTGAGCAATGCTCCTATGGGCTTCGTCGCGATCCTCGGCGTGCTGGCGCTCATCGGCATCCTGATCCGCAACTCCGTCATTCTGGTCGTCCAGATCGAGCATCTGCGCAGTGAGGGAATGGCGCCCTGGCAGGCCGTCATCGAGGCCACCGAACACCGCATGCGGCCGATCATGCTGACGGCCGCGGCGGCCACGCTGGCGCTGATCCCGATCTCGCGCGAGATCTTCTGGGGCCCGATGGCCTACGCCATGATGGGCGGCATCGTCGTCGGAACGGCGCTCACCCTGCTGTTCCTGCCTGCGCTCTACGTCGCGTGGTTCAGGATCCGGCGGGATGAAGGCGTCGTCCAGGCCGATGTCGTGGCAGAGGCGTGATCGACGTCCATCGCATGCGGCCGTCGCGGCGGCCGCTGCAGGTCCTGGCTTCCAAGGAGAGAACTCGATGACGGGCCAGCGGTTGAATGAGTTTCCGTTGGGGGCCAAGATGATGCTGGTCGCGATCGGCCTGGCGATGCTTGCCGGTTGCGCTACACGACCGTCGCCTGATGTGTTGAACCCGGTCCATCTGCCGGTTCATCTCAATGCATCGCTTCAATCCGATGAAGCCGCCTCGAGCCGCGTAAACGTGCTCGCTGCGACAAACAGGAACCCCGATACCGCGCGCGGCGGGTTCGGGAGCGCATGGGCTGACAATCTCACCTACGAGCAATATGCGTTTTCGGTCCCTCCCAACCGGAAGGACACCGCGATCACATATCCGACCTCGAGGCCAGATCCCGAACGCCAATTTGCCGTCATCCAGCGCAAGCAGCTTCCAAAGGACGCATTCGTAGAGGAGGCGCTCCGCTCCACGCAGTCCGATGGCACCGTCGGCATCTTCGTCCATGGCTACAATTATAGTTATCAAGAGGCGTTGTTTCGCACCGCCCAGATCGCCGCGGACGCCAATATTCCGGGCTCTCCGATTCTGTTTTCCTGGCCATCGGCCGCCGCCGTCGCAGGCTATGTCGCCGACCGCGATGCGGCGCTGTCCTCGCGCAGCGACCTCGACTCGCTTGTCACCTCGCTCTCGGCTTCAGGAAAGGTGAAACGCATCATCCTTTTCGGACATAGCATGGGAGGATTCCTGGTCATGGAGACCGTGCGCCAGCTCAAACTGCAGCATCGTGACGACGTCATCGATAAACTGGCGGTGATCCTGGCCGCCCCTGATATTGACATCGATGTTTTCCGGTCCCAGCTGAAGGATATCGGGCGGATGCCGATCCCGATATCTCTTCTCGTTTCGAAGGACGACCGGGCGCTGGTGGCCTCGAGCTTCATAGCGGGAGAGCGGGCGCGTGTCGGACGTCTCGATATCGACGATCCCGTCATCAGGGAGGCTGCCTTGAAGGAAAGGCTTCGGGTCATCGACATTACGTCGATCCAGGCGTCCGACGGGCTGGGGCACGACCGCTACGCATCGCTTGCCAAGTTCGGCGCGCAGCTTGCCTCCTTCGAAAGCGGGAGACGGTCGAGCGCCGGCGACGTTGGCGCCTATGTCTTCGATGCCGCCGGCGCAGCAGTCGCAAGTCCCTTTCGGCTGGCCGGACGTGTTGTCGGCTCGCAATGATGAGAACTGCTGTCTCAGGCAGGCGCACATGGCTAATCCTGAGGCATCGTCAAGAGATGTGTACAATGTGACTATTAAATTGTCAGCTGCACAAATGAAGAGCAGACTTCCGCCTGTGGTCGATTTGGCCTCAAGGATAGGGGAGGGCATTCATGAGCGTACGAAATCCGTCTCCCTCGTTATACAACGAGGATCTTGCACCCGCCGAGGAGCGTAAATGGGGTGCATTCAGCATCTTTAACGTCTGGACATCAGACGTCCACAGCCTGTGGGGTTACTATCTGGCGGCGAGCCTGTTCCTGCTGTGCGGCAGCTTCGTCAATTTCGTCATCGCCATCGGCATCGGATCTCTGGTCATCTTCGTTCTGATGAGCCTGGTCGGCAATGCCGGCGTGCGCACCGGCGTACCCTTTCCGGTCCTGGCGCGCGCCTCCTTCGGCACGTTTGGGGCGAATGTTCCGGCACTGGTCCGGGCGGTGGTCGCCTGCTTCTGGTACGGGGCGCAGACCGCCGCCGCATCCGGCGCCATCGTCGCGTTGCTGATCCGCAACGACAACCTGCTCGCCTTTCACCAGAACAGCCACTTCCTCGGCCACTCGACCCTCGAGGTCATCTGCTACGTCATCGTCTGGGCGCTGCAGCTACTGATCATTCAGCGTGGGATGGAAACGGTTCGCAAGTTCCAGGATTGGGCCGGTCCGGCCGTCTGGATCATGATGCTGGTGCTCGCAGTCTATCTGGTCGCCAAATCAGGCACCTTCTCCTTCGGGTCCGAAATCCCGCGCGACGTGCTGATCGAAAAGACCAAGGATGCAGGCGTGCCGGGTGAGCCTGGTTCGATTGCAGCGCTTGCCGCCGTGGCCGCCACATGGATCACCTATTTCGCGGCTCTCTACCTGAATTTCTGCGATTTCTCGCGCTACGCAACGAATGAAAAGGCTCTCAGGAAAGGCAACCTCTGGGGGCTTCCGATCAACCTTCTGGCGTTCTGCCTGGTCGCAGGTGTTACGACCACCGCCGCCTTTACGGTCTACGGAGAGGTGCTGCTGCATCCGGAACAAATATCGGCGAAATTCGACAGCTGGTTCCTGGCGCTGCTGGCCGCGCTGACATTCGCGATCGCAACGCTCGGCATCAACGTCGTGGCGAACTTCGTGTCGCCGGCCTTCGACTTCGCCAATGTATTCCCGCGCCAGATCAACTTCAAACGCGGCGGATATATCGCCGCCCTGATCGCTCTCGTGCTTTACCCGTTTGCTCCCTGGGAGACGGGTGCGGCGCATTTCGTCAATTTCATCGGATCGACGATGGGGCCGATCTTCGGCATCATGATGGTGGATTACTATCTCATCCGGAGAAGCCAGCTGAACGTCGAAGCGCTCTATCATGAGAATGGCGAGTTCCGGTTCCAGAACGGATGGCATGGCAATGCCTTCATCGCATTTGCGGTGGGCGTGCTCTTCTCATCGATCCTGCCGACCTTCACCACCATCCTGCCGGACTGGTGGGGAACCTACGGCTGGTTCTTCGGCGTCGCCATCGGCGGGGCGATCTATTTCGTGTTGAGAATGGGCGCGAGGCGCAATCCGGCCTTCGCGGCATGATCGAATGAAAGCGCCCGGCAATTGCCGGGCGCCTTTTCATATCTGGTTTTCTGCTGTCGCCTGTTTCAGCGGCGTGCGGCAACCGCATGCACGGCTGAACGAGCGGCGGGCTGCGCCATCGTTCTCGCCGTCGAGCGAAGGGCCGAGGAATGGCTAGTGGCCACATCGTCGAGCTTGAACTGGGCGATGAGCTCGCGAAGCTTCTGGGCTTCCTGCGCGAGCGAATCGGATGCCGCCGTCGACTGTTGCACCATGGTTGCGTTCTGTTGCGTGGTCTGGTCCATCCGGTTGACCGCGACGTTGACTTCGCTGAGGCCGATGGACTGCTCCTTCGCTGAGGTGGCGATCGAATCCATATGGTGATTGATCTGGGTAATGAAGCCGCCGATGGTCTTCAAGGCCTGGCCGGTATCGCGCACCAGCTTGACCCCGCCTTCCACCTCCTTCGAGGAGTTCTGGATCAGGCCCTTGATTTCCTTGGCCGCACTTGCCGAGCGCTGGGCGAGTTCGCGCACTTCCTGGGCGACGACGGCGAAGCCCTTGCCGGCTTCGCCGGCTCTCGCGGCTTCCACGCCGGCATTCAATGCGAGAAGGTTGGTCTGGAATGCAATTTCGTCGATGACGCTGATGATGTTGGAGATCTGCTGCGACGACGTCTCGATGCGTCCCATCGCCTCTTCGGCGTGGGAAACGACTTCCGCCGAGACCCCGGCGCTGCGATTTGCCTCCGTGGCCACCGTGCGCGTCTCCTCGGTTCGCTTGCTGGAGTTCGACACGTTCGCCGTGATCTCTTCCAGCGCGGCCGCCGTCTCTTCGAGCGAGGCGGCCTGCTGCTCCGTGCGCTTTGCAAGATCGCTCGCCCCGGAAGAAATTTCCCGCGTGCCTTCGTCGATCGTGCCGATGCTGTCGGATATTGCTCTCAGCGTCGCGCCAAGCTGGTTGACGGACTGGTTGAAGTCATGGCGTAGCGCCTCGAAGTCGGGGGCGAAGGTCTCGCTGAGCTGGAAGGCGAGGTCGCCTGCGGCCAGCCGCTTCAAACCGGCGGCGAGACCCGAGGTAGCGATGCGCAGCCGTTCCGAGGCGTCAGCCTCCGCCTGCTGCTGGGCGGCAAGGCGATCGGCCTCCGCCCTGTTGCGGTTTTCGTCGGCTTCCATTGCCATCCGCTTGTTGGTGATCGCGGCCTGGCGGAAGATCTCCACCGCTCCCGCCATCGATCCGATTTCGTCGGCGCGGTCGGCGAACGGAATCTCTGAACCGGTGTCTCCCTCGGCCAGCCGCCGCATCGAGGCGGTGATGCCGGTAATCGGATTGGCGATGCCCGTCAGAACGAAGACGACGGCGCCGAGAACGAGCAATCCCGCAAAGCCGATCGCGGCAAACAGCTCGAATTCTATCGAGGCGAAGGTCTCCTTGCTGAGTTCGGCGGCCTTGTTGCTGCCGCTGACGTTTAGTTCGACCAGGGCCGCAGTTGCTTCTTTGAGCTTATCCGAATGCGAGCGCATCTCTCCACCCAGATATTGTCCGGCTTCCTCGGTCTTGTTGGCCCGGGAGAGGACGAGCAGTTGCGAGCTGCTGGCGATGTAGCCACCAACGCTCTCCTTGATCGTCTTGATCAGTTCGCGCTCGTGGTCGGATGAAGCCAGCGGGAGATAGGCGTCCACCGCTTTGCCAACTGTATCCTCGGCGACTTTAATGGCCTCTTCGCGCGTCTTCTTTTCTGCATCCGACTGCGCGATGATGTGATCACGATAGGCGAGGCGCAAATTCGCCATGGCGAGATTGATCGCCTGCGACGCCTGCACGCTCGGTAGCCAGTTGGTCGCAATTTCTTCGGTGGAGCCGTTCGTATTTCGAAGACCGTCGACCGCGAGATACGCGACAAGCCCGAAAAGAAGAGCTATGCCGCTGAAAATCAACAGCAAACTCGATTTTATGTTTGGACGACGCATTGAAAGCCCCCATCGAACATCCGGTTTCATATCGGATTGGCCAAGGACTTTTTTATCCAAAAAAATTTAACGATTTGTTCCATATGTAAAAACGCCGTTTACCAGTTTTCCGGAAAACTGCTGCCGCCTTCGCGCTCCGGCTCCCGCTAAAGCAGCAAAATGCCTATCGATGCTGCGGCACGGATGACAGGAGCCAGAGATGATGAAGCGCATATTTTCCGCCCTTCTTGCATTGATTCTTCCGGTGCAGGCAGCCGTTTCGCAACCCGCTGACGAGGCGGGGGCACGCAAAGCCCGGTCTATCGCCCAGCTTCAGTCGGAAGGCGTGCCAACCATCGATCATCTGCCGACCATCGAGCCCGAGAGCGAGAGCACTCGCCGAAATACAAAGGCTGTCGTTCAGCGCACGATTGCGCTAGCGATCGTTGCCGTGAAAGGCGAGACCGGCGACCACGAAATGGGTCAGGCTCTCATCCGGCAGTTCGACGCCGCAAGTTTTTTCACCCCGAAAGAACGGGTCTTCATGGACGATCCCGATCCCTCGGATCAGGACCGGACCAACTTCGCCTGGCGCTACGAGGGCGTGCACGTCATGTTATGGGCGCTCGGGATCACTTCCGATCTTGAACGCCCCGACCATATTTGCGACGTGCCATTCATTGCCAACACACTTCGCGAACTGGGAACCGACGGCCTGATGCGTCGTGCCAAGCTGCGTCCGCAGAAAGAACTGCTCGACGCTGCCGATCTCATTTACCGCTACGATTGGGCCGCAGTGAACGCGCGGCTGAAGGGAGAGGAGCCACCTGCCGGATTGGACAAGGGCGTGGTTTACGAACGGCATTATGCCCTCAACTGGCTGACCGGCTACATGGATCAGGATTGGGACGATATTTCCACGGACACATGACGCCGCCCGGCGCCGGGCCACGACGAAGGCGCCTGGTCAGACCACGCACCGACGCGGATGATGCATGTTTTACGAAATAGCATTATGATCGGCTGAGCGCCTGACTGGCGGAGGGGCTGGCCGCGGATTTGTGATCCGCGCGGAATGGAGGACGGCAGGATTTGGAACGGCTAAAGGATCTGGACAGTATTTCCGCGCAATCAGGTGGCGGTTCCACATCGCCTCCGTATGAACGGCCCGGCGTCGTGGCTGCTGCCGTTTACCAGCATGGGCAACGCATTCGCGACATCAGGATAGAAGAGGCCGGCGAATGGCGAAGCAGGGAGAATGCCATCGTCTGGATCGGCCTGCACGAGCCGGATGAAGTGCTGCTGCACCAGGTCCAGGCCGAGTTCAATCTCCATCCGCTGGCGATCGAGGATGCAGCGCAGCCGCACCAGCGCCCGAAGCTGGAGATTTATGGGGACGCGATGTTCATCGTCGCCCGGACCGCCCACATGAAGGATGACGAAATCATCTTCGGCGAAACGCATTTGTTCGTCGGTCGCGGTTATGTCGTCTCCGTTCGCCACGGGGACTCGTCCTCGTATCTCGCGGTGCGGCAGCGATGCGAGGCCACGCCGACAGCGCTTGCCCACGGCGAGAATTATATTCTCTATTCCATCCTTGATTTCATCGTCGACAATTATATGCCGGTGATCGAGGTCGTGCAGGAGGAGGTCGAGAAGCTCGAGGATCTGGTGCTGCGCGAACAGCTGGCAAAGTCTGACATCGAGCGCCTTTACCTGTTGCGGCGCAAGCTGCTGCGGCTCCGCAATGCCGTGGTGCCGCTGGTAGACGTCTGTCGGCGATACGAGCACATCGATCTTCCCGGCATGGATCCGACGCTCCAGTCGCTGTTTCGCGATGTGACGGATCACGTGCGCCGGGTTCAGGAAGATATCGATGCGCTACGCGAGGTTCTCGCCTTTGCCTTCGAGGCCAGCGTGATGATTGGCCAGACGGAGCAGACGGCGATCGCCCGCCAACTCGCCGCATGGGCGGCGATCCTGGCCGTTCCCACCGCGATCGCCGGTATCTACGGGATGAATTTCAGCGATATGCCCGAACTGAAATTCCAATATGGCTATTTCGTCGTGCTTGGTGTTATCGCCTTCTTGTGCCTGTTTCTCTTCAGTTTCTTCCGTCGGAGGAAGTGGCTCTAGATATGAAGCCTGGCGAAGGCGTCAGCACAGAGCTTCGAGCAGTCGATCCCGATGGCTTCTGATATAGTCGATATCGCTTAGATAGAGCCGGGCATCTCCTGTGGCGACGTCCTCCGCGAATGTCGCCTCTCCAGCCGAGGCGTTCGCCAGCATGAAATCGACCAGCGCCTGAAGCCGCCTGCAGATCATCTCTGGGAGCTGGAGCCGTTCGTCCACCGTCGCCCCATATGCCTCACAGAAGAGTTCCGCTCGCCGCAGCTGTTCGTCGAGGTTGAATGCCACATGTGGGTTGGCGGGATCGGATAGGGGCGCCCAGCGGTAAACCGAGTAGGCCAAATCCCAAAGGCGCGACGCGGGATGGGCGGCGTCGAAATCGATGATGCCGACAGCCGCCTGACCTGCTGTGGCGACATTGTAGGGCGCATAATCTCCGTGGCATACGATCTCGCGCGGCTCCTGTGGCGGCAACATCCATGTCTGGACCTCGCGATCCGATTCCAGAAATCCTTGAGATGCCGAATGAAAGTCGCGCAGAAGCCTGGCTGCGGAAAGCAGCATGGGCTCCGATCCGACAAATTGGTCGCTCAAATCTTCGCAGACGCGCCCGGCGACATAACTGATGACCTCCTGGTTCCCCGTTATTTCAATGGGATCCGGCGCTCCCGAAAAGCCTCTGCTCCTCAGATAGCGCAAAAACCGGTGCACCGTCGGCGTCCACGCGCCGGAAGGCCTGATCACGGTATCGCCATCACGCCAGATCTGCCCGGTTCGGCCGCCCTCCAACAGTTTCATTTTCCGGTCTCTTCGATATGGGCCTGAACCGTCGCGCCAAGGTTTGTCTCATGGCAGTTCCGGTAGAACGCCACCACGTCGGAAGGCATTCCGTCGGGGATGGGGACGAAGTCTTCAAGCCGCAGGCCGATTGAGCTGCCGAGTTGTGGATCCGCTAGCTGGCTCTCGCTCAAACTGCCGATACGATCGGCCAGGGCTTGGAAATAGGCGAGGTTCGCATCCACCGTCGAAGGGGAGTACGTCCGGCCGTGCGCAGGGATGATCAGCCTTGCATCCAGGTCACGTATTCGCTCCAGCGAGGAACGGATAAGGCGGAGATCATCAGCACTTTTGCTCCAGACTTCGGGAACGGGATACTCCACCGCGTCGACGGCCAGGCAGATGCGAAGTTCGGGAATCCATACGGCGATATGGTCGGGCGTGTGACCCGGCGTATGAATGAGTTCCAGCGTCAGATCACCGCCATTGAGGGTCATCGAGCCGGAGAACGTAATGTCGGGACCGATGAGGTCGACGTTCCGAAACCTCGAATCCTGACTTGTCTTGTCCCTCAGGACCTCGCGTGCGGAAGGGTCACGTAAACGGTCGAGCCCTGCGGCATGCGCGATAATCGGAGCGCGCCCCGCAACGGCGGCATTCCCCCAGAAATGATCCCAATCCATGTGCGAATTGATGACGATCATCGGGCGTGCTTTCGTCTGTTCCTCGAGCAGGTCCAGCGCCGCCAGGCATAATTCGGGCGTTCCGAGCGTATCGATCAGGACATTGAGCCTCTCGGTCTGGACGAACACGGCATCAACTTCGTCCCCCGCCCTGACGATCACGATCCGATCATCGAGGTCGGGGTATGAACACAATTCCACCAATGGATTCACGTCTGGTCGCCTTTATTGCAAATCGCAGAGATTCATTCGGATACATCAAGTCCCGTTCGGGCGCCTGCTCTTTCCGAACGGTGCGGGGCGGCGGGGCTTCCCGTCAGATTTGGCTTGCGCTCTGCCGGAACATGGACATCCCAACGTCTCATCACGCTGTTCGGCACCGCGACCGTGCATATCACCATCACGCTCAGTTTCGAGCGGCCAAGGCTCTTCGGCGTCCACTGTGTTTCGAGCGGTACCGCGCATCGGGGAACCAGAATCTTCAGGTTGGGCTCCAGCACGTCCCACTGCTGATGCCCCTTGGCGTTCTCCTGTGAGATGAAGCGCCTGGCCTCCTCGCGGATTTCGAACAGGCCATGCGTGTGCTCGGTGGAGCGATCGGTTTCGATGCTCCAGGAGGCTAGGCACAGCGCGCAGGCCGACAGGGCGGCGGTGAGGAGTGTCGATCGAAGCAGTGAGCCGTCAGCGGCCAAATTGGTCATCCTCCCGGGGAGGGGAAGACTACCGAAATGCGTTACGCCTTCAAGGGTTCTCGTCAGAAACAAGCGCCTTTGATGCTCGAACGAAACGCGTCCGATCGATCCCGCTTCAATGCGGCCCACGATGTCCAGCGCGTCGCGAATTGGCAGTTTCGGTGGAACAACCGCCGCCAACAGAAGTTTGCCTGTAAAGCAACTCGAGCGGCGGCCGATGTTATCCTCTCCAAAACAGGGTGTGTTGAGCACCCCACCCCGGATCTATTATGTCAATCCACTCCTTCTTCAGGGTATCGATGCGTGGCGCGAAGTTTTCGACCATGCAGCGGATACGGGTTTCGACCGTGTGCTGACGGCGCCTCTTTTCGACCGGGGCGGGGAGCGCAGCGTCTTTGCCTCCCGGGACCTAGGCCGCCTCGATCCTCAACTGTCGCTCGGAAGCGCAGTCGAGGAGGGGGTGGGACGCTTGACGGAGGCCGCCCGCAAGAGCGGCGTCGCCTTGATGATGGACCTGATGCTCGACGGTAAGGCCCGGGATCCCAAGGCGGGCTTTCACCCTGTCGATCCGAGGCGCTCGCCATTGGACCCGGCGGAACCGATGACTGCGATGGGGGCGGAGTCTCAATCCCGGCTGTTGGAAGAATGGACCGAACGGCTACGAGGACTGACTGGTCTCGGCCTCTCCGGCTACCGGGCGCTCGGGATCGATCGCATTGCGCCGGCGGTTTTCAGATCACTGATTTCGGCGGTGCGCGAGAAGGCGGACGCGCAATTCCTCGCCTGGACGCCCGGCACTGATTTTGGCGCCAGGGCCGCGGTCAAGGATACAGGCTTCGACGGATGTTTTTCATCGATGGCCTGGTGGGATTTCGATGAGAGATGGTTCATCGAAGAACACCGCGTCCAGAAGGAGCTTGGCTGGCAGGTCGCTTTTCCGGAGCCGCCCTTCGCCAGGCGGATCGCCTACGGAACCGAAAGCCGCGAAATCCTCGAACGGCGCGCTATAAGGGCGCTCCGGCTGGCTGCTTCACTCGGCGGCGGCCTGATGGTTCCGATGGGCTTCGAATATGGCGCAGTCACGCCGCTCGATCCGACCCATGGGAATGGAGCGGGCTTGCGGAGGATGCGCCATGACCTTGCCTTCGATATCTCCTCCGAAATTCGCCTTGCGAACACCGAGATCGGCAAGAAACCCCATGCGCCGACCTCGTCGCTCCGGCTCATCCGCAACGCCAACGGACCGGTCTCAGCGCTGCTGCAGGCTGAGGCGGAAGACCTTCGCAGCACTGAGAATGTGCGGTTCATCCTGCTCAACAGGGACCTTCGGAAAAGTGCGCCCGCTCCGGTGACCGCACTGCGCGAAGCGGCCTCCGGTTTTCTTCCCGCCGCAGCCGACGGCACAGCTCTGCGGCTGCGGGCAGGGGAGACCCTGGTGGTCGAAGGCAAGGCGCCGGCGCCGATCACATCCCGGCCGATCCTCGACGTCGCACAGGCGATAGCATCACCGCGGCTCGCCATCGAAAACATCATGCCGCGGGTCGATGAAGGGCGCTTTCCCGTCAAGCGGGTGGTCGGCGACATCGTCACCGTCGAGGCGGATATATTCGCCGACGGCCACGACCCGATCGCCGCGGTCCTGCTCTGGCGGCCGCTCGATGCGGCGGACTGGAATGAGACGGAGATGCAATTGGTCGAAAACGACCGCTGGCACGCCGAATTCCTGCTGGAACGCATCGGACGCTATGAATTTGCCGTCGAGGCATGGAAGAACCCGTTTGCGATTTTCCGCTACGAACTGACGAAGAAGAACGATGCCAGGCTGGATCTGAAGCTCGAACTCCAGGAGGGGTTAAACCTCGTCCGCTCGGCGGAGATGCATGCCGGCCCAACGCTCAATGCCGAATTGAAGGCCCTCGGCGACAATCTCGAAAGGGCGTCCGATGCCGAGCGCACGGCGATCCTGCTCGATGCCGGAACATCCGAATTGATGAACAAGGCCGACAGGCGGCCGTTTCGGCTTCGCTCGACGGCAAGCGCCGTCGATGCCGAACGCAAGGAGGCTGCCTTTGCCAGCTGGTACCAGATCTTTCCGCGTTCGCAGAGCGGCGATCCGGACCGGCACGGCACCTTCGACGACGTCATCCCGCGACTGCCCGCGATCCGCGACATGGGTTTCGACGTGCTCTATTTCCCGCCGATTCATCCGATCGGTTCGACCAACCGGAAAGGCCGCAACAACAGCCTGAAAGCCGGGCCGGGCGACCCCGGAAGCCCCTATGCCATCGGCTCCGAGGATGGCGGCCATGACGCCATCCATCCCGAGCTCGGCGAGTTCGAGGATTTCCGCCGGTTGGTCGAGGCGGCAGGGCGGTATGGCCTGGAGATCGCTCTCGACCTTGCGATCCAGGCGTCGCCGGATCACCCTTGGTTGAAGGAGCATCCCGGCTGGTTCGACTGGCGTCCCGACGGCACGATCAAATATGCCGAAAACCCGCCGAAGAAATACGAGGACATCGTCAACGTCGATTTCTACACGAAAGATGCCCTGCCTTCGCTTTGGGTGGAGCTCAGGGATGTCGTCCAGCTTTGGGTGGACCAGGGCGTCAAGCTGTTTCGCGTCGACAATCCGCACACGAAGCCCTTTCCGTTCTGGGAATGGCTGATCGGCGATATCAGGGCCCGTCATCCCGATGTCGTCTTCCTGTCGGAAGCCTTCACCAAGCCGAAGGTCATGTACCGGCTGGCAAAGGTCGGCTTCTCCCAGTCCTATACCTACTTCACCTGGCGCAATGCCAAATGGGAACTCGAGCAATATATGTGGGAGCTGACCGAGACCGCGCCGAAAGAATTCTTCCGCCCGCATTTCTTCGTCAACACCCATGATATCAATCCGGATTTCCTGCAGAACGCACCGCGCCCGGCCTTCCTAATCCGCGCAGCACTTGCCGCCACTCTTTCGGGATTGTGGGGCGTCTATAATGGTTTCGAACTTTGCGAGGGGCGACCGGACGCCAAGCGCAAGGAATATGCCGACAGCGAAAAGTACGAAATCCGGGCCTGGGACTATGACCGGCCGGGCAATATCATTGCCGAAATCAGGACGCTCAACCGCATCCGGACCGAAAACACCGCGCTGCATTCGCATCTCGGGCTGACGCTGCTGAATGCGCGAAATGACAATATCTTGTTCTTCGAGAAGGCAAGCCGCGCCCGCGACAACGTCCTGCTGATCGCCATCAGCCTCGACCCCCATAATTTCCAGCAAAGCGACGTCGAGCTGCCGCTCTGGCACTGGTCGCTCGGAGACGACGGCACGCTGGATGCGGAAGATCTGATCGGCGGCCATCGTTTCAAGTGGACCGGCAAATGGCAGAGCATCGGGCTCAATCCTGAGATCCTGCCCTATGCGATCTGGCGCATTCGCTCAAGGGAGGCATGAATGGACACGATGAACGCAGATAGCGCGCCGCAGCCGCTCTGGTACAAGGATGCGATCATCTACCAGCTGCACATCAAGTCGTTCTACGATGGCAATGGCGACGGGGTCGGCGACTTCGCCGGCCTGCACCAGAAGCTCGATCATATCGCAGCGCTCGGCGTCAATGCCATCTGGCTCCTGCCTTTCTTTCCCTCTCCGCGCCGCGACGACGGCTACGACATCGCCGACTATGGCAATGTCAGCCCCGATTACGGGACGATGGAGGATTTCCGAGCCTTCGTCGACGCCGCCCACCAGCGCAATATTCGCGTCATCATCGAACTCGTCATCAACCACACCTCCGACCAGCATCCCTGGTTCCAGCGCGCCCGCCAGGCGCCGGCGGGATCGCCGGAGCGCGACTTTTACGTCTGGTCGGATACCGATCAGAAATTTCCGGAAACGCGCATCATTTTCATCGATACGGAAAAATCCAACTGGACATGGGACGCGGTGGCCGGCGCCTATTACTGGCACCGCTTCTATTCCCATCAACCCGACCTGAATTTCGACAGCCCTCTTGTCATGGAGGAGTTGCTGAGGGTGATGCGCTTCTGGCTGGAAACCGGCATCGACGGTTTTCGTCTCGATGCGATTCCCTACCTCGTCGAGCGCGAGGGGACGATCAACGAAAACCTGCCGGAAACCCATGCGATCCTCAAACGCATACGCGCCGCGCTCGATGCCACTCATCCCGGCGTGATGCTGCTTGCCGAGGCCAATCAATGGCCGGAGGACACGCGCGAATATTTCGGAGAGGGCGACGAATGCCACATGGCCTTCCACTTCCCGCTAATGCCGCGCATGTATATGGCGATCGCCAAGGAGGATCGGTTTCCGATCACCGACATCCTGCGCCAGACGCCGGAGATTCCAGACAACTGCCAATGGGCGATCTTCCTTCGCAACCACGACGAGCTCACGCTCGAAATGGTGACCGACGCCGAGCGGGATTATCTCTGGGAGACCTATGCATCCGACAAACGTGCCCGCATCAATCTCGGCATCAGACGGCGCCTGGCGCCATTGATGGAGCGCGACCGCCGGCGGATCGAGCTGATGAACGCGCTTCTTCTCTCGATGCCGGGAACGCCGGTGATCTATTACGGTGACGAGATCGGCATGGGCGACAATATCTATCTCGGCGACCGGGATGGAGTGAGGACGCCGATGCAATGGTCTCCGGACCGCAATGGCGGTTTCTCCAGGGCAGATCCGGCGCGTCTCGTCCTGCCGCCCGTCGCCGACCCGCTCTACGGTTTCGAGGCCGTCAACGTCGAGGCGCAGAGTACGGACGCGCATTCGCTGCTCAACTGGACGCGCAGAATGTTGGCGTTGCGCGGCAGGCATCCCGCCTTCGGGCGTGGCACGCTGCGGTTCCTTTCACCGGAAAATCGCAAGATCCTTGCCTATCTCAGGGAGTATGAAGGCGAGGTTCTGCTCTGTGTTGCAAGTCTCTCGCGGCTGCCCCAGGCCGTCGAACTCGACCTGTCGAGCTTCGAGGGGCGCGTGCCCATTGAACTGACCGGGATGTCGCCGTTTCCGCCGATCGGCCAGTTGACCTATCTGCTGACCTTGCCGCCCTACGGTTTCTTCTGGTTCCAGCTGATGGCTGATGCCGACCCGCCGGCGTGGCGCACCGCACCGCCGGAACAGCTTCCCGATCTGTTGACGATGGTCATCCGGCGTAGCCTGCTCGACCTCGTGGATGAACCGGGTCATGCGCGCATTCTGAGCGGCGAAATCCTGCCCGCCTATCTCTCTAAGCGGCGATGGTTCGGGGCAAAGGACCAGGCGGTTCAGGCCGCTCGACTGATCTCCGCGACACCAATCCCATTCGCCGATGGCGTCGTCCTCGGCGAATTGGAGGTCGAGCTGCCGAACCACAGCGAATCCTACCAACTGCCGCTCACGGTCGCCTGGGACGATGCGCATCCTTCCGCGCTTGCCCAGCAGCTTGCGCTTGGGAGGATTCGCCAAGGTAGACGCGTCGGTTTCCTCACAGACGGATTTGCCGTGGAGGCAATGGCGCGCGGCATTCTGCACGGACTTCGCGACCGCTCGCGCACCACCGGCCGGGCCGGCACGCTCGAATTCATTGGGACAGAACGGCTCGACAGTCTCGATATTTCAGACGAGCTGCCGGTGCATTGGCTATCGGCTGAACAGTCCAACAGCTCGCTGCTCGTCGGCGACGTAGCGATGATCAAACTGATCAGACACATCTTCCCGGGCATCCATCCGGAAGTCGAGATGACGCGCTATCTCACCCGCGCCGGCTATGACCACACGGCGCCCCTGCTCGGAGAGGTCGCGCATACCGATTCCAGCGGACGCCGTTCCACCTTGATCATCGTCCAGGGCGCGATCCGCAATCAGGGCGACGCCTGGAACTGGATGCTGAACAATCTGCGCCGCGGGGCCGACGAACTCGTGCTGAACGATCCGGCGGTCCAACCAGACGATGACGTCTTCCGGTCGCTGATCAGTTTCGTCGCGATGGTGGGTCTCAGGCTCGGCGAATTGCATGTCGTGCTCGCTGCGAAGACTGGGGACGAGGCCTTCAGCCCGGTGGTATCAGGCGACAGCGAGGTCGAGGCGATGAGGAAGGCCGTTGCCGGGGAGCTCGCCTATGCGATGTCGAAGCTCGAGGAACGCGACGAGAATGCCGACCCCGCAATCGACCTGCTCGCAAGGCCGCTTCTCGAGCGTCGTTCCGAACTCGCAGAGCTCGCCGGGACACTGGCGCAGAGCGCCCGCCATACGCTAATGACACGCACGCATGGCGACTTCCATCTTGGCCAGATCCTCGTCAGCGAGGGTGATGCCGTCATCATCGACTTCGAGGGCGAGCCCGCGAAAAACCTGGCCGAGCGCCGCGCCAAGACGAACCCGCTGCGCGATGTCGCCGGGCTTTTGAGATCGCTGAGCTACCTCGTGGCCACCGCCCAGCTCGACAACGACGCGGTCATCGAACACGACAACGAGGTCCGCCGCGAGGCGATCGCCCGCTTCGGGCGCCATGCCGAGGAGGCCTTTCTCGATGCCTATTCGCAGGCGGTTTCCGTATCGAAGGAGCTTGACATGCCACCCCACCAAAGACGCCGGGTTCTCGATGCCTTTCTACTCGAAAAGGCCGCCTACGAGATCGCCTATGAAGCCCGCAACAGGCCGAAATGGCTTCCGATCCCGCTATCCGGCCTTACCGAAATCGTAGCGCGTCTGACGGGAGTCAAGGCATGAATGTTGAGCGCTCGGAACTTCTGGCGGGCATCGGACAGGATGCGCTATGGGCCCTGATCGAGGGGCGCCATGGCGATCCCTTTTCGATCCTCGGTCCCCACCAAAGCGGCGGCATGACGATCGTGCGGGTGTATCTGCCCGGTGCGGAAGCGGTCGATCTCATCGATGCGACGAGCGGCCGGGTGGTGGCGCCGTTCAGCATCGCCCACTCGTCCGGCCTGTTTGCGGCGGTGGCGGCCTCGAGGACGGGATACCGGCTGCGGATCACATGGCCGGATGCAGTTCAAATCACCGAGGACCCCTACAGTTTCGGTCTGCTGCTCGGAGAGCTCGACCTCCATCTGATATCGGAGGGCACCCACTACAGTCTGAGCCGGACGCTCGGCGCAGTTGATATGGCGGTCGACGGGATATCGGGCGTTCGTTTCGCCGTCTGGGCCCCGAATGCGCGCCGCGTCTCGGTTGTCGGCGACTTCAACGCCTGGGACGGGCGGCGCAATCCGATGCGGCTGAGACCGTCGGCGGGCGTCTGGGAGCTGTTCGTTCCGCGCCTCGCCCCCGGTGAAAGATATAAGTTCGAGATCATTGATGCTGAGGGGACCTGCTTGCCGCAGAAGGCCGATCCGGTCGCGAGGGCGAGCGAGGCGGCTCCGTCCACCGCCTCCATCGTCGCATCGTCGACGCCGTTTCGATGGACCGATGACGGCTGGATGAAGGGCCGGTCCCGCCAAGACAGGCTGGAGGGCGCGTTCTCGGTCTATGAGGTGCACGCCGGCTCCTGGCTTCGCGATCTAAAGGACGGCAACAGGTCGCTCGACTGGGTTGAACTCAGCCAGCGGCTGGTTCCCTATGTCAGCGACATGGGCTTTACCCATATCGAGCTGCTGCCGATCATGGAGCATCCGTTCGGCGGGTCCTGGGGTTATCAGCCGCTCGGGCTATTCGCGCCCACCGGCCGATACGGGACGCCTGAAGATTTCGCCTATTTCATCGACCGGTGCCATGGCGCCGGGCTCGGTGTCATCCTCGATTGGGTGCCGGCTCATTTTCCCACAGACGTCTGGGGGCTTGCCCGCTTCGACGGCAGCGCGCTCTACGAGCACGAAGATCCGCGCGAAGGCTTTCACCGCGACTGGAACACGCTGATCTACAATCTCGGCCGCAACGAGGTGAAAGGGTTCCTGATCGCCAGCGCGCTGGAATGGCTAGAGCGCTACCATATCGACGGTTTGCGGGTCGACGCCGTTGCCTCGATGCTTTACCGCGACTACAGCCGCAACGAGGGCGAATGGATCCCCAACCAATATGGCGGCCGCGAGAATCTGGAAGCGGTCGAATTCTTCAAGCACCTGAACAGCATCATTCACGAGCGCTGCCCGCACGCGATGACGATCGCCGAGGAATCGACGGCCTGGCCCGGCGTGACGAAGCCGCCGGAGCAGGGAGGGCTGGGGTTCGACATCAAATGGAACATGGGCTGGATGCATGACAGCCTGAGCTACATCGAGAAGGATCCGATTTACCGGAGCTACGCCCATGGCACGATGACCTTCGGCATGATCTATGCCTATTCCGAACACTTCATTCTGCCGATTTCACATGACGAGGTCGTCTACGGAAAGGGCTCGCTGCTGACGAAGATGCCGGGCGACGAATGGCAAAAATTCGCCAATCTGCGCAGCTATCTCGCCTTCATGTGGGGTCATCCTGGCAAGAAGCTCTTGTTCATGGGGAGCGAAGTCGCACAGCCGGGCGAGTGGAACCATGACGGGTCGGTGACCTGGGATGTGCTGGACCGGCCCCAGCATGTAGGGATTCAGCGGCTGGTGAAGGATCTGAACGGCCTCTACGCGGACGCGCCGGCATTGCAATTCGGCGACTTTCATCCCGAGGGCTTCGAATGGGCGGCAGCCGACGACGCCGTCAATTCCGTGCTCGGGATGCTCCGTTATGCACCCGATCGTGCTTCGTCGATCCTGGTCATGTCGAATTTCACGCCGGTGCCGCGTTACGGCTACAGGGTCGGCGTGCCCAGCGACGGTGTGTGGATCGAGAAGATGACGACGGATGCGCGGGAATATGGCGGCTCGGGCCTTGTCAATGGCGCGGTGTCGACCGAACCGGTGCCCGCCCACGGCAGGCCCGTCTCTCTGTCGCTGACGCTGCCGCCGCTGTCGACGGTTTTTCTGCAGGGTCCCACGCCCTGACGGCACAACCGTAGAACGGTCAACTCGGTGACAGTTTCACCGTCACCTGAGATAGTGGATATGCGGGCGCGAATGATAGGGAGAGGCTTCGATGCGGGCCTCGACGGAAAAGACATTCCTTAGAAGATCCTCGCTCAACACGTCCTGGGGCGCGCCGGAGGCGACGATCCTGCCATGCTGCATGATGATCAGCTGGTCGCAGAACATGGCAGCATGATTGAGATCGTGCAGGGCGACGATGCTGGTGATCGGCAGGCCGGAGACGAGCCGCATCAGGCCGATCTGATGCTGGATATCGAGATGGTTCGTGGGTTCGTCGAGGATCAGCTCCTGGGGCGACTGGGCGAGCGCCCTTGCGATATGGGTGCGCTGCTTCTCGCCGCCCGACAGGCTTTGCCAGCGATCGTCGCGTTTCTCCGCCATGCCGGCGCGCGCCAGCGCGGCTTCGACCGCCTCGTCGTCGGTCTTCGTCCAGCCTGAAAACATCGACCGGTGCGGGAACCGGCCGAGCTTGACGACGTCGACGACCCGCAGATTGGCATTTGTGGTGGCGTGTTGCTCGACGAAGGCGATCCGCCGGGCGATCGAGCGGCGGCTGATAGTGGCGATGTCGCTCCGGTCGAGCGTGATGCGGCCGGAATGCGGCCGCTTCAGGCCGGCGAGAAGCCGCAGGAGCGAGGTCTTGCCCGAGCCGTTCGGCCCGAGCAGGCCGAGCATCTTGCCCGGCGGCGCGTCCAGGGAAACGCCGTCGAGAATGGTCTTCCTGCCAATCTTCCAGATGAGGTTGTCGGCCTTGATGCTCATGATGCGCGCTGGAACCGGTAGAGGATGATCGAGAAGAAGGGGACGCCCACCAGGGCGGTGACGACGCCGATTGGCAGGATCTGGTTTGGAATGAGGGCGCGCGCGGCGATGTCGGCGAGCACCATGAAGATCGCCCCTGTTATGGCGCAAGCCGGCAGGAGGCGGACATGCAGCGGCCCGACGACAAAGCGCGCGACATGCGGCACGACAAGGCCGACGAAGCCGATCGATCCTACCATGCTGACGATCGTCGCCGTCATCATTGCCGTCAGCGCAAAGAGCGCCATCCGGGCGCGGCCGACATTGACGCCGAGTGATGATGCCGCCTCGTCGCCGAAAGCGAAGGCGTCGAGCACGCGGGCGTAAAACAGGCAGCCGACGAGGCCGACGCCGACAACGATCGAGACCAGCGCAAATTCCGGCCAGCGCACGCCGCCGAAGCTGCCGAGCAGCCAGAACATGACGTCGCGGGCCTGCTGGGCGTTGGCCGACGTCGTGACGATGTAAGACGTCGTGGCGTTGAAGAGCTGCGAAGCGGCGACACCGGCGAGGATGGTGCGATCGGCGCCGCCGCGTGTGCCGTTTGACAGCAGCGCGACGAAGAAGAAGGCCGCGAAGGCGCCGGCAAAGGCGCCGGCGGAAAGCGAGACCGCGCCGGCGCCGACGCCTAAGATGACGATCGCGACGGCGCCTGTGGAGGCGCCGGCCGAGATGCCGAGAACATAGGGTTCGGCAAGCGGATTGCGCAGCAGCGACTGCATGATCGCGCCCGACAGCGCAAGGCCCGCGCCGCAGAAGGCGGCAACCAGCGCCCGGCTGAGACGATAATCCCAGATGACGGTCTCGTGGATGCGGTTCAGTTCGACCGCGGTCCATCCCAGCCGGTTGGTGACGGCCGAAAACGTGGTTGCGAGCGGGATCGGCAGGTCGCCGATCCCGACGCTGATGCCAATGGCGACAGCGATGAGGCAGAAGGAGGCCAGGAGCAGCGCGAGGACGGCTCCCAGTTGCCGGAAGATACGGCTCGCTTCGGTCACTGCAACAGACCGAGAGCCTTCAGCTGGCCGGCCACCTGCTCGGCGCCGTAGACCGTGCGGACGGTCGGGTTCATGGCCTGGCCGTCCATGATCACGATCGCCTTGTTCTTGACGGCGGGGATCTGGCTGACGGCCGGATCGGTGTTCAGGAAATTGATCTTGGCCTCCGGCTTATCGAGCTCCCAGCGGTTGCGGTCAAGACTGGCGACGACGATGACGTCGGGATTGGAGGCGATGATGCCTTCCCAGCCGAGCGTCGGCCATTCCGCTTCCGCTGATATTGCGTTGTGCCCGCCGAGCAGGTCGGCGATGAAGCCGGACGCGCTGTTCTTGCCGCCGAGATAGGCGTCGGCCGACGGGCTGGGGCTGGAGAACCAGAAGACGTAGGAAAGGTTCTTGCCGTCCTTTGAAACGCTGGAGCGAAGCTTGGCTTCGCGCGCCTTGAAGTCGGCGATCAGCGCCTGGCCGCGATCGGCGACATCGAAAATCTCAGAGAGTTCGTCGATCTCCTTGTAGAGGAGATCCATGTTCCACAGCTCGGCGCGGCTGCCGTACTGGTCCTTGACGTCCTTGGTGCTGAGGCAGGTGCTGGGAGAAAGATAGCTTGCGACGCCGACCTTGTCGAAATCCTCGCGCTTGGCGACCTTGCTGTTCGGCCCGACCAGGCTTGGCAGAGCCGCCGCCACGAAATCGGGACTTTCGGCGAGGATCGATTCGAAGGTCGGCATCTCGACGGTCAGAAGCTTGACCTTGGCATTGGCTTCTGCGAGCTGCGGCAGAACCTTGCTCGGCCAGAAGGCCGTGCCGGCCATCTTGTCCTGAAGGCCGAGCAGCAGCAGGATTTCAGCGCTGTTCTGGCCGAGGCCGATCGCCCGTTCGGGCGCCTTCTGGAAAGTCACCTGCGCGCCGCAGTTTTCCAGGGTCAGCGGGTAGGTCGTCGAAGCGGCCAAAGACGGATTTGCGGCAAGGCCGATCATGGTTGAGAGGCCGCAGGCGGCCAGAAGCGATTTGAGGCTGGTCACGAAGAAATTCCCGGTGCGTGAGTATATGCGGCCGTATAGCCTCAGAAACGGCCAGAAAACAAGACCAAATAAATCAACTTATCGCAAAATTGACAAGGCATTGCTGCGGGAACAACGTGCCACCGCCTGTCGAACGGCAGCCGCGTTCGCCGTCTAAACGGGGCCGACCGGTGACAGCGACTTGCCGTAGACCTCGAGGATCGCCGCAATCTCCTTGAGGATGCCGGAGAGCGGAAGCGTGCCTTTTCTGTCGAACGCCATGTCGCTGCGTTCGAAAAGGGCGAGGCAGATCTCGCTCGTATCATGGCGCGATTGGTAGGCAAGGCCATCCGGCCGGTCGGCATGGTCCCAAAGCGCGTCGGTCCAAAGGCCGCATGGTCCGTAGGGGCCGGTGGAGATGGCATTATCAGTGCCGAGGGTCTGCAGGCCGGTTCCGTGCATGCGGACGATCCTCAGTGGTCTGATACAGCTGAGTTCACTGATGGCGCGTGTGGTGATTTCGGTCATGGACACCATCAACCGCTGGGGATTGCGCAGGATCGTTTCCGCAAGCGCTCCCCTGCGGCTCATCCCGACATAGAGAATTCCGAAACGTCCGCTGGCGCTGTCGAAACGATTGGTGGCGGGAATCCCGGGGCCGGGTCCAAAGAAGATGGGGTCGAGATGCGTCCGATGGACCCTATGGAGAACCTGCCCGACCGGAATGAGGTCGATCGGCAATGACGAATGGGCGAGCCAAGCGGGCGGGGGCAGTGCAGCTCCCGACGGCCCTCTGCCTGCATTTGCCGGCATCAGGCAAAGCCGTCGGAGGTTTCGATCCGGATCAGACGCCGGACTGCTTCACGATCGCCGTCGCGCAGCGCCTGCAGAGCTGTCCGACCACCGAGAACCGTATCGGAAGCAAGCAGAAAATCCAATGCGATCCAGGGACCGGCGGCGGCAAAACCACGCACGACATCGGAAATCCCTGCGATCACCTCACCTTGATCCAACTGGCAGAGCGGATAGCGCCAGTCGCTGCCTTCGCGCATGGCAAGCAGCGTGCCGGCTCGCCGCCTTTTGTCGACGGCCTGTCTGCTGATGCCGAGGATCCGTCCGGCGTCCTCGGCTGACATCGTCCCGCCGGCCCGTTCGACGAGATTTTGCCGATGCTCGACGTTGCGAGCCAACGCCGGAACCAGCGGATCGAGATCGTTTATCGCCGCGCCCACCATATCCGAGCGGCTGAGAAGCTGCGCCAACGATCCGGCGTCGGTCGGGGCTGAAAGCGCATCGGCCAGATCCTTTGCCGGCACGTTTGCAGAAATGCGCTCGAGCGCCGAAGTCGCGCGTCGCAGAAACGCGGCTCTGATGGAATTCGGCTCTTCCTGTTCTGTGACGGGAGTGGATGCGTGGCGGGCCATGGAGCGGCTCCTTGGTTGACAAGGTATTTATATGGCTCATGCCGATATGAAGTCAACCACATGTGTAGAGGCCACGCGCATCAATAAGCTTCCAGAAAGCCCCGATTGCCCGGGAGAGAACATACGGGTTCTCGTCAGCGAAGCCTTCGACATTGTTCAGGTCATCTTTCCTACAAGCTTGGCATAGTCCGAAAACGTCAACCGTTCGCCTCTCCTGCCTGCCTCTTCGGCAAGCTGCAGCACACGGATGGGGAACAGGATCGCGGCGCGATTGGCATCCGACAGTTCATGGTCGTCGTCATCCTCGACTGCCTGCTTGGCTTTCGCGAGCGCGGCATTGAGTTCTCCGCTGGTCAGCAGTTCCTTCTCGACGATCGCATCACATATCGACGCCATGGCCATGATGAGGCCCTTGAGCTGGAGGTTGGCCGTATTCATGAGAACTCCAAGGGAACGAGGGACCTATGATGGTGACGCCGTAGCGCGTCGCCGATTTCGTCGGTAAATTGCTACGTCAGTCCGATTGAATCGGCCGGATCGTGTCGACAGCGATGGCGCCTTCGAGGATCCCTCGCTTAACATCGCGCTTGTTCCGCTCGATCTCAATGACGGTGTAAAGCTTGTCGTCGCGAAAAGCGCTGGCATTGACCGTTGTGACATCCTCGGCGGGAGCCGCATCCACTTCCATGAAGTCAAGCTCACGAGCCGCAGCGACGATCCTGGCATCACCGGCCGTTCTGGCAGCGACGACGACGGTACCATGTCCGGGGGAGTTGTCCCATCTCGGATCGTCGGGCGCCGCGATCGGCTCCAGCCGATAGATGTTGAGCATCTCGTCGCCAGCGTCGGGCGACGATTGCGAAGCCGCATCCTCGATTTGCGCCTGGCTCTCGACCGACTTCCCGAAGGTGGTCTGGCTGGTCGCGTTGTTGATCTCTTCCTTACCTGTCCTTGAAACGTTCGACATGTCGTTCTCCATTCAGGACGGAAACGACTGCCGGCAGCCAAGTGTTCCCCACGCACGAAAAACCGCAAATTCCACCCAGACGATGTCCGGCGCGCACTTTGGATATCTGCAACTATCGGGCTCATTTTGGGCGCTGAATCATGTTAGGATCGACACGGGACGGCCATACCATTTTCCCAGTCGAGCACTAAATTACCAGTCGTCGAAGAGGGGGATTCTCGTGAACAACCAAACCAGCGAATTCGCGCGCGACAATGCCGCGGCAGATAACCTCAATGGTCAGGTCCACAAAGCAATGGCGTTGGACGAGGCCAGCGCCCTTCTGGAGGTGCTGGTTGCGGTAAGACGGGGCGATTTTTCGGTGCGGATGCGGTCGGATCTGACCGGTGTCACCGGCAAGGTCGCCGACGCTCTCAATGACATCATCGCCGCCAATCAGCGCATGGCCCAGCAGCTCGAACATGTCGGGCAGGTGGTCGGCAGGGACGGGCGAACGAGCACGCGCGTGCGCTTCGGCCTGTCGGACGGTTCCTGGTCCGAAATGGAAGGATCGATCAACGGTCTGATCGACGACCTTCTGTGGCCGACGACAGCTGTCACGCGCACGATCACTGCGGTCGCCAAGGGAGATCTTCTGCAGACCGTGCCGCTCGATGTCGACGGTCGGGCGCTCAAAGGTGAGTTCCTACGCTCGGCCGATATCGTCAATACGATGATCAAGCAGCTGAGCGTCTTCACATCGGAAGTGACGCGCGTCGCGCGCGAGGTCGGCACCGACGGAAAACTCGGCGGCCAAGCGCAGGTGCCGGAGGTGACGGGCGTCTGGAAGGACCTCACCGAAAGTGTGAACTCGATGGCGTCGAACCTGACGGCGCAGGTGCGCAACATCGCGGAAGTGACGATCGCCGTCGCGAATGGCGATCTTTCCAAGAAGATCACCGTCGACGTGCGCGGCGAGATCCTGCAGCTGAAGGAGGCGATCAACACCATGGTCGACCAGCTCAGGTCCTTCGCATCGGAAGTGACGCGCGTCGCGCGCGAGGTCGGCACCGAAGGCAAGCTCGGCGGCCAGGCGCTGGTGCCAGGCGTCGCCGGAACCTGGAAAGACCTGACCGATTCCGTCAACGCCATGTGTGGCAACCTGACGGCGCAGGTCCGCAACATCGCCCAGGTGACCACGGCCGTTGCGCGCGGCGACCTGTCGCGCAAGATCACTGTCGACGTTTCGGGCGAAATCTTGGAGCTCAAGGAAACCATCAACACGATGGTCGACCAGCTCAACGGCTTCGCCGGCGAGGTGACGCGCGTGGCGCGTGAAGTCGGCACCGAAGGTCGGCTCGGCGGCCAGGCGCAAGTGCCCGGTGTGGCGGGCACCTGGAAGGACCTGACCGACAACGTCAATTCCATGGCCTCGAACCTCACGGCGCAGGTGCGCAATATCGCCGAAGTCTCGACCGCGATCGCCAATGGCGACCTGTCGAAGAAGATCACGGTCACGGTGTCGGGGGAAATCCTCGAGCTGAAGGAGACGATCAACACGATGGTCGATCAGCTCAATGCCTTTGCTTCCGAAGTGACCCGTGTGGCCCGCGAAGTGGGCACGGAGGGCCGGCTTGGCGGCCAGGCTAATGTGCGCGGCGTCGCCGGCACCTGGAAGGATCTTACCGAGAACGTCAACTCGATGGGCGGCAACCTGACGGCGCAGGTGCGCAATATCGCGGAGGTCTCGACCGCCATCGCCAATGGCGACCTGTCGAAGAAGATCACGGTCGACGTGAAGGGGGAGATCCTCGAGCTGAAGGAAACCATCAATACGATGGTCGATCAGCTGAATGCCTTTGCCTCGGAAGTCACCCGCGTCGCCCGCGAAGTGGGCACGGAGGGCCGGCTCGGCGGCCAGGCCAATGTGCGCGGCGTCGCCGGCACCTGGAAGGACCTGACCGACAGCGTCAATTCGATGGCGTCCAACCTCACCGGGCAGGTGCGCAACATCGCCGAAGTCGCGACCGCCGTCGCCCAGGGAGACCTGTCCAAGAAGATCACCGTCACCGTGTCTGGCGAAATCCTCGAACTGAAGGAGACCATCAACACGATGGTCGACCAGCTCAACGGCTTTGCCGGCGAGGTGACGCGCGTGGCGCGCGAGGTCGGCACCGAAGGCCGGCTCGGCGGCCAGGCGAACGTGCTCGGCGTGGCGGGCACTTGGAAGGATCTGACGGACAGCGTCAATTCCATGGCGGGCAACCTGACGGCGCAGGTGCGCAACATCGCCGAAGTCTCGACCGCGATTGCCAATGGCGACTTGTCGAAGAAGATCACGGTGTCAGTCTCGGGTGAAATCCTCGAGCTCAAGGAAACGCTGAACACCATGGTCGATCAGCTGAACCGCTTTGCTTCCGAAGTCACGCGCGTTGCCCGTGAAGTCGGCACCGAGGGCAAGCTCGGTGGCCAGGCGCAGGTGCCGGGTGTCGCGGGTACCTGGAAAGACCTCACCGAAAACGTCAACTCCATGGCCTCCAACCTTACCGGCCAGGTTCGAAACATCGCCGAAGTCACGACGGCCGTGGCGCGCGGCGACCTGTCGCGCAAGATCACCGTCGACGTGAAGGGGGAAATCCTCGAACTGAAGAACACCATCAATACAATGGTGGACCAGCTCAACGCCTTCGCCGGCGAAGTGACGCGCGTCGCCCGCGAAGTCGGCACCGAAGGCAAGCTTGGCGGCCAGGCGCAGGTCTCCGGCGTCGCCGGCACCTGGAAGGACCTCACCGACAGCGTCAACTCCATGGCGGGCAACCTGACGGCGCAGGTGCGCAATATCGCCGAGGTCGCGACCGCAATCGCCAATGGCGACCTGTCGCGCAAGATCACCGTCGACGTGCGCGGCGAAATCCTGCTCCTGAAGGATACTTTGAATACCATGGTCGATCAGCTTCGCTCCTTTGCCGGCGAAGTGACGCGTGTCGCCCGCGAAGTCGGCACCGATGGCAGGCTGGGCGGTCAGGCTGTCGTTCCCGGCGTCGCCGGCACCTGGAAGGACCTGACCGATAACGTCAACCTGCTCGCCGCCAATCTGACGACCCAGGTTCGAAACATCGCCGAAGTCACGACGGCCGTGGCGCGTGGCGACCTGTCGCGCAAGATCACCGTCGACGTGAAGGGGGAAATCCTCGAACTGAAGAACACCATCAATACGATGGTGGACCAGCTCAACGCCTTCGCCGGCGAAGTGACGCGTGTGGCCCGCGAAGTCGGCACCGAAGGCAAGCTCGGCGGCCAGGCGCAGGTGCCGGGCGTCGCAGGCACCTGGAAAGACTTGACCGACACCGTCAACGTCATGGCCGCCAACCTGACCGAGCAGGTCCGCGGCATCGTCAAGGTGGTGACGGCAGTGGCGAACGGCGACCTCGAGCAAAATCTCACCGTCGCATCCAAGGGCGAGGTGGCAGCCCTTGCCGAGACCATCAACAACATGACCAACACGCTCGCGACCTTTGCCGATCAGGTGACCACGGTTGCGCGTGAGGTGGGCGTGGAAGGCCGTCTCGGCGGTCAGGCGAATGTTCCCGGCACGGCGGGAACCTGGAAGGACTTGACCGGCAACGTCAACCTGCTGGCAGCCAACCTGACGACGCAGGTGCGGGCCATCGCCGAGGTGGCGACCGCCGTCACCAAGGGTGACCTGACGCGCTCGATCAAGGTCGACGCGCGCGGCGAAGTGGCCGAGCTCAAAGACAACATCAACACGATGATCGACAACCTCAGGCTCACCACCGAGCGCAACACCGAGCAGGACTGGCTGAAGACCAACCTGGCGCGCTTCACCAACATGCTGCAGGGGCAGCGCGACCTGACGCTGGTCGGCAAGATGCTGCTGTCGGAGCTGGCGCCTCTGGTCGGTGCCCATCAAGGGGTTATCTACCAGGTGGATGCCGACGAGCGGCAGCCGATCTTGTCGCTGCTCTCCGTCTACGCGAAAGGGGGCGAGGCGGCGCACCCGGCACGTCTCGAGTTCGGCCAGGGGCTTGTCGGCCAGTGCGCCAGCGACGCTCGCCGCATCCTGGTCACCGACCTTCCCGACAATGTCGTTCCGATAAGCTCCGGCGTGTTCACGACCTTGCCGAGAAGCGCCATCGTGCTGCCGGTGCATTTCGAGGGGCAGGTGAAAGCCGTGATCGAGCTGGCCTCCGCCGGCGAATTCACCGAGTTGCAGCTGTCGTTCCTCGACCAGCTGACGACATCGATCGGCATCGTCCTCAACTCGATTGAAGCGACCATGCAGACCGAAGGCCTGCTCAAGCAGTCCCAGCAGCTTGCCGCCGAGCTTCAGACGCAGCAGCGCGAACTGCAGCAGACCAACGAGCAGCTCGGGCAGAAGGCGCAGCAGCTGGAGGAACGCAACGTCGAAGTCGAGGCGAAGAACCAGGAGATCGAGCAGGCCCGGCGCGCGCTGGAGGAAAAGGCAACCGAGCTGGCGCTGACATCGAAATACAAATCCGAATTCCTCGCCAACATGTCGCATGAGCTGCGCACGCCGCTGAATTCGATCCTCATCCTCGGCCAGCAGCTGGGAGAAAACCCGGATGGCAACCTGTCGGGCAAACAGGTCGAGTTTGCAAAGACGATCCACGGCGCGGGAACCGATCTGTTGAACCTCATCAGCGACATCCTCGACCTGTCGAAGATCGAGTCCGGAACGGTCTCGGTCGATGCCGAGGAGATTTTTGTCAGCAACCTGCTCGAGATGATGGCGCGGCCATTCCGGCACGAGGCCGAAAACCGGAACCTGTCGTTCTCGGTCGACGTCGGCGCCGATGTCGCGAAGAGCCTCATCACGGATTCGAAGCGACTGCAGCAGATCCTCAAGAACCTGCTGTCGAATGCCTTCAAGTTCACCGCGCAGGGCGGCGTGACGCTTCGCGTCGCTTCGGCAGCGAGCGGCTGGTCGTCCGATCATCCCTCGCTGAGGCATGCGCCTTCGGTCATCGCCTTCGAAGTCGTCGACACCGGCATCGGCATACCGCCTGAAAAACAACGCATCATTTTCGAGGCCTTCCAGCAGGCGGATGCCTCGACAAGCCGCAAATACGGCGGCACCGGCCTCGGCCTGGCGATCAGCCGCGAACTGGCAAACCTCTTGGGCGGCGAGATCCAGCTGCGCAGCACCCCCGGTGTCGGCAGCACCTTCGTTCTCTACCTGCCGCTCACCTATGTGGGCGCCGGCGCGGTTGCGCCGAAGTCGGTTCCGCCGGCAAATGTCGTGGAATTTGCCGAAGCGGCAGCAAGCCGCCGCGCCGACAAGCCGACCGAACATGTCGAAGATGATCGCCACCAGATAGCGGCCGGCGACTCGGTGCTGCTCGTCGTCGAGGACGACGCGCATTACGCCCGCGTCCTGGTGGATCTCGCCCGCGACAACGGATTCAAGGTTCTGGTGGCGATGCGCGGCAGCGATGCTCTCGCACTTGCGCAGGACTACAGGCCGGCGGCGATCTCGCTCGACATCTTCCTGCCCGACATGCTCGGCTGGACGGTGCTGAGCCAGCTCAAGCAGAATCCGCAGACGCGGCATATTCCGGTCCAGATCATCAGCCTCGACGAGGATCGCCAGCATGGGCTGACCCGCGGCGCCTTCGCTTTCATGAGCAAGCCGACGACGCCGGAAGGCCTCGGCAAGGCACTGTCGCGATTGAAGGCCTATGCGCAGCCGCGCCGCAAGCATCTGCTGCTCGTGGAAGACAACGAGGCCGAGCGTCTGAGCGTCACCGCCCTTCTCGGACACGACGACATCGATATCACCAGCGTCGGCTCCGGATCGGAGGCTCTCGCCGCTCTTCGGCAGAATGCCGCCGACTGCGTGGTGCTCGACCTTTCCCTTCCCGACATGTCCGGCTTCGAAGTGCTGGAGCAGATTCGCGACGACGCCGAGATCGGCGAGGTGCCGGTGGTTGTGTTCACCGGCCGGGAGCTTTCCGCTGAGGAAGACGCGACGCTGCACAGCATGGCCCGCAGCGTTGTGGTCAAGGGGGTCGAATCGCCGGAGCGTCTGCTGGATGAGACGGCCCTGTTCCTGCACCGGGTTGTCGCCGACCTGCCGGCAGCAAAGCAGGCGACGCTGCAGGACCTGCACAGCTCGGACGAGGATCTGGTCGGCGAGACTGTGCTGCTCGTCGACGACGACGCCCGTAACATTTTCGCGCTGAGCAGCGTCCTCGAACGCCGGGGAATGAAGGTCCTGACCGCGACGACCGGTAGCGAAGCCATCGACGTCATCAACAACGAACCCTCTGTGGCGATCGTGCTGATGGACATCATGATGCCCGGAATGGACGGCTACGAGACAATGCAGGTCATCCGTTCGGAACCCCGGTTCCGGCGGCTGCCGATCCTGGCGTTGACGGCCAAGGCGATGAAGGGCGACCGCGAGAAATGCCTGGAAGCGGGCGCGTCCGACTACCTGGCGAAGCCGGTCAATACCGAACAGCTGTTGTCGGCTCTTCGCATGTGGCTGCATCGCTGAGGATCTCGCCATGAACCCCGTCAACATCCTCCTCGTCGACGACCAACCGGCAAAGCTCCTGAGTTACGAGGTCATTCTCGACGAGCTCCAAGAAAACCTCATCAAGGCGCAATCCGCACGCGAAGCCTTCGAGCACCTGTTGCGCACCGAAATCGCAGTGATCCTCGTCGATGTCTGCATGCCCGAACAGGATGGGTTCGAGCTCGTCAGCATGATCCGGCAGCATCCGCGCTATCAGAACACGCCGATCATCTTCGTTTCCGCCGTCATGCTGGCGGAACCTGACCGGCTGCGCGGCTATGCGGTGGGGGCGGTCGACTATGTCTCCGTCCCGATCGTCCCCGAAGTGCTGAGAGCCAAGGTTCGGGTCTTTGCCGATCTCTACAGGAAGACGAGGGAACTCGAACGCCTGAACGCCGAGCTCGAGGCCCGGGTTCACCAGCGCACCGCCGAACTCGAGGCCTCGGCAGCGCAGTTGCGTGAGCTCAACGAGGAGCTCGAGCATCGGATCGATCAACGGACACGGGAGCGCGAAGAGGCGCTCGCACAGCTTTTCGAGGCGCAGAAGCTCGACACGATCGGTCACCTGACGGGTGGCGTGGCCCACGACTTCAATAACCTCCTGATGGCAGTTCTCGGCAGCCTGAATCTTCTGAAGAAACGGCTTCCGGCCGATGAACGCAGCGAACGCCTGGTGACGAACGCGATTCAAGCGGCCGAGCGCGGGACTGCGCTGACCCAGCGCCTGCTTGCCTTCGCGCGCCGCCAGGAGCTCAAGCCGCAGGCGGTCGACTTCCTCCGGCTGTTCGAAAACGTCGAGGATCTTCTCGCCAAGGCGGTGGGGCCGCGCATCGAAATCCACAAGAGCATCCCGGCGGATCTCGCCCCTCTTCTGGTCGACAGCAACCAGTTGGAACTGGCGCTGCTCAACCTGTTCGTCAATGCCCGGGATGCGCTCGAAAGCGGCGGAGCCGTGACGGTGGCCGCGGCGGCAGCCGCAGAAGACCGGCCGGCCGGCCTCGCTGGCGGAAATTACATCAGGATATCGGTGTCGGACGATGGCGAGGGGATGGACGAGGCAACGGTCTCGCGTGCCGCCGAACCGTTTTTCACCACCAAGGGGGTCGGCAAGGGCACCGGTCTCGGCCTGTCGATGGTGCATGGCCTGGCAGCGCAATCCGGCGGCTCGATCCAGATAACGAGCGTCAGGGGCAAGGGCACGACCGTTTCCCTGTGGCTCCCCGTCGCCGAAACCTTCGTCAAGGTGCAGCCGGTCGTCGAGCCTCCGGCGACGGATCCTTTGAAACCGGCCTCGCGGCCGCTCGCCATTCTCGTCGTCGACGACGACGCCCTTGTCAGGACGGGAACCGTGGCAATGCTGGAGGATCTCGGGCATCTGCCGCAAGAGGCGTCTTCCGCTTCCCAGGCTTTGGAATTCTTTGCTGACGGACAGGGTTGTGATCTCGTCATCACCGATCATGCCATGCCGGGGATGACGGGCGCAGAGCTTGCGCGTCACCTTCGCTCCTCCTTTCCAGGCCTGCCCATCATCCTTGCCTCGGGCTATGCCGAGTTTTCCGAAGACCATGGCCTCGGCCGGATGCTGCGGATGAAGAAGCCATTCACACAGGAACAGCTTCAGGCGGCGATGGACCAAGCGCTCGGGTAAAATCGCGGCGGCCTGACGATCAAAGCGTAAACATGCCGAGGCGACCGGCGCGGCCATGCTGGTGACAGCGACCGCTTTCGCGCGTCCGCTTGCGGACGAAACTTTTTCCTCCCGCAAAAGTTACCCAAATCCCATCCCAATTTCATCGAAGGCTTTCTCTTGACCAAAATGACATTCGGACCGGCATTCACCGAAGGGGGCATTCTATTCCGCCTCTGGGCTCCCCTGCATGAAAGCGTGTCGTTGAAGATCGAAGGCGCTGATCCGTGGCCGATGCAGGCGACTGAGGACGGCTGGCACCGCTGCACGGTCGCGCAAGCCCATACCGGTACGCTTTATCGCTTTGTCCTGCCGGACGGTTCCGAAGTTCCCGATCCCGCCTCGCGGTTCCAGCCACAGGATGTGCGCGGGCCGAGCGAAGTGGTCGACCTTTCCACCTATCGCTGGACGACGAGCGACTGGACGGGTCGGCCATGGGAAGAGATGGTCATCTACGAGATGCATATCGGCTGCTTCACGCCGGAGGGTACTTTCAAGGCCGCGATCGAGCGGCTCGACCATCTGCAAGCGCTGGGCGTTACGGCGCTGCAGATCATGCCGCTTAGTGAATTTCCCGGCCGTTACAGCTGGGGCTATGACGGTGTGCTTCCCTATGCTCCGGACAGCAGCTACGGCCGGCCGGAAGATTTCATGGCGCTGGTTGACGCAGCACACCTGCGCGGCATCTCGGTTTTCCTGGACGTGGTCTACAATCACTTCGGACCTGACGGCAATTTTATCCCCGCCTATGCGCCGCTCTTTACCGAGCACCACAAGACGCCCTGGGGCAACGGCATCAACTACGACGGCGACGGATCGGAGATGATCCGCGAATTCATCATCCAGAACGCCATCTATTGGATCACCGAGTTCAGGCTCGACGGTTTCCGCTTCGATGCCGTCCACGCCATCAAGGACAACAGCGCCGAGCATCTGCTTCACGCGCTCGCCCGCCGCGTCAAGGCTGCCGCCGGCGACCGACTTGTCCATCTGATCGTCGAAAACGAGGAAAACGACAGCGATCTGCTGAAGCGTGACGAAAACGGAGAAGTGAGGTTGTTCACCGCCCAATGGAACGATGACGTGCACCATGTGCTGCATATCACTGCTACGGGCGAAACCTTCGGCTACTATGCCGATTACGTCGGTGACGCCGGTAAGCTCGGCCGGGCGCTGGCGGAAGGTTTCGTGTTTCAGGGGGAACATATGCCCTACCGCGGCGGAAGCCGCGGCAGGCCGAGCGGCCATCTGCCGCCCACCGCTTTTATCTCCTTCATCCAGAACCATGACCAGATCGGCAATAGGGCGCTGGGGGACCGGGTTCTGGCTTCGAGCCCGGCTGATGTCGTCAAGGCTGTCGCTGCGATCTACCTGCTGGCGCCCGAGATCCCGATGCTGTTCATGGGCGAGGAATGGGGCGCCAGAGAACCTTTCCCCTTCTTCTGCGATTTCGACGAGGACCTGAACGAGAAGGTCAGGAAAGGCCGTCGTGAGGAGCTCTCCCGTCTGCCGGGCTTCGACGCCGACGACCTTCTCGACCCGACGGCGCCATCGACCTTCGCGGCTGCCAAGTTGGACTGGTCGAAACTCGCCTCCTCCGATGTCTTCGATTTTTACAGGACGCTTCTCGACCTCCGACACCGGAGGATCGTGCCATTGCTCAAAGGCGCTGGCGCCGGAAACGCGGTCTATCGCTCGGCGGGAAGCGCACTCGCGGTGGATTGGACCCTGGCGCAAAACCGGCGTCTGCATCTGCGCGCAAACCTCGGTACCGAGGCGGCGACGCTCGCCTCGCAGCAGGACGACGGCGAGACGATCTTCCGTCTCGGCGGTAGCGATGGCGGCAATCTCGCGCCCTGGACGGTGATCTGGAAAATCAGCGAGGCGTGACGGCTTGCTGACAGGAAGGCGATCGGACGATGAAATCTGCTGAGCTCGACAAGCTCGCCCGCCGGCACGGCATCAGCCCGACCAGGCCCAGTCCCGACGATCGGGAGGTGGCGATATCAGGCGAGACCAAGCGCAAGATCCTCTCGGCATTGAAGATCGACTTGCCGGGAGCGGCCGATCACGAGACCGGCGCGATGCGGCGGGAGCCTAAGCCGGCGGCTAAGAAGATCGCCAGGTCATTTCTGCCGGAGTTCTTTTCCAGCACGCGGGTCTGGGGTGTGAGCCTGCAGCTTTACGAACTCCGTTCGGGACGCAACTGGGGCATAGGAGACTTCGAGGATCTGGCCGATATGGCGGATCTCCTGGGATCGCTGGGCGGTGATTTCATCGGCCTCACCCCGCTTCACGCACCGTTTCTCGCCGATCCCGAGCGTTGCAGCCCCTATGAGCCATCGAACCGCCAGCATCTCAATCCGCTCTATATCGCGGTTGACCGGCTACCGGGTTTTGCCTGTAGTCCGGAACTCGAACGGCAATTGGCACGCCTTCGCCAAACCGATCTCGTCGATTACGCCGGCGTCGCACAGATCAAGCTTAGGGTCCTGCGCGATCTCTGGCCGGCCTGGCGACAGTGCGATACCTATGATCCGGCCGATTTCGACGCTTTTATCGCGCAAGGCGGTAACAGCCTGCGGCTGCACGCGCTTTTCGAATGCCTCTCTCTTTCAATGGTCGAGCGCGGGGCAGGCGCCGGCTGGCAACGGTGGCCGGCCGATTTCCAGCGCTTCGACAGCGCCGCTGTCGCCGAATTCGAGCGCGGACACGCGGAGGATGTCCGCTTCCACATGTGGCTGCAGTGGCTCGCCCACCGCCAGCTGATGCAGGCGGCGGACCGGGCCGGGAAGGCCGGCCTGCGGATCGGGCTCTATCTCGATCTTGCCGTCGGGGAGGCCGTCGATGGCTCGGCGACATGGAGTGAGCCGGATATCTATGTCTCCAAGGCCACGATCGGCAGCCCTCCTGATCCCTTCGCCATAGATGGGCAGGACTGGCACCTTGCCGGATACCTGCCTTCCGCGATCGCCGCAGGAGAGATGTCGCCTTTCCGGCGTATGCTAAGTGCTGCCATGCGATATGCCGGCGCCATCCGCATCGACCACGCCGCAGCGCTTCGCCGCCTCTTCCTGGTGCCATTGGGCAGCAGGCCGGACGGCGGCGCCTATGTCCGCTATCCACAGGATCGGTTGCTGCAGATCCTCGCCGACGTATCCGCCGAGCATCGGTGCCTCGTCATCGGAGAAGACCTGGGACTGATCCCCAAGGGATTGCAGGACGACCTGGCCGCGGCCCACATTCTCTCCTACCGCATCCTTTCCTATGAACAGGATGAGAAGGGCTTCAAGCCGGCGGACGTCTATCCAGTCCTGGCTTTGGCCTGCATTTCGACGCACGACCACCAGACCCTTGCCGGCTGGTGGCGCGGCGCCGACATTCAGGCCCGGTGCGAGCACGGCATCGTGCCGCCCGATCTCACCGAGGCACATCTCGAAGACCGCAAGCGCGAGCGGAGGAACCTGAAAGCGGCGCTGAAGGCTGCCGGCCTCGACCTGCCGGCCAGGCTTTCCCAAGCGCGGGCAAGCGAGGAGACGCTGAGGGAATTCACCGTCAGCGCCTATCGCTTCATCGCCAGAACGCCCTCGCTTCTCGCCGCGATCCGTCTCGCCGATCTCACCGACGAAAAAAGGCCAACCAATGTGCCAGGCACCAGCGACAGCTATCCGAACTGGAAGCCGAAGCTATCGGTTTTGCTCGCGGATCTGATGTCGAGCCCGCTGCTGAAGAGCGTGACGGCGGCAATGCGGGAGGAAAGGCCGCGGGAGTGACCGATGCCGGGCGGCCATCAGCTTCGTCATTGTCGTTCGATCGGGCTCGTCGCGCATGTGGAAATCGATCGAGGAGGGAACGAATAGGAAGCCGGCGAATTTTGAAGGAATAGGGACAGGCATTGCCGAGATGAGGACCTGTCCGCTTTCGCCGCTTCAGTTGCGGCGACCAATATTGATGGAAAACAAGACCATGACGAGCGCATTCATTCTTATCGCATTGGCTCTCATCATCATCTACGCCGGTCCGACATTGCTGTTCATCTGCGTCGGATATGCCGATTATATGCTGGAGCGGCGAAGGCATATGGTGGCGTTGAAGCACGCCGTGAAGCGTCGCAGCGACGAGTTTTAGTTGGACGTTGCTCGGCTTTCCCAGGGGTTCCAGAGGCAGGTCGGCAAAACCCGCCTCCGGCAGCCGGCGCTTCGTGAAGCGTCTCTGCTATTCGTTAGTCGTTCGCCGTGACCTTGACGCCGAGCACGGAAGGAATGGTGTTCGGTGCGCCCATGGCCGCGCCGATGATCATCGGGACGGGAACCGGCTTTTCCGGTGCGGCGCTGATTGTCAGGCTTTTCGGTCCGTCGAGATAGGCGTTGACGGCAGCCGACACCTGGTTTTGCAGCTCGGGCATGTTGAGCTGTGCCATCATCATCGGCACGAGACCTTTCAGCGATTGCGCCAGCTGGTCGCCCGTGACGCCCTGCTGCGAGCCGGCATAATCGAGCGCCTTCTTGGTGATCGAGGCATCGTCGAAGCGGATCGAGGCACTGTTGATCGTCAGCTGCTGCATCAGCCCCAACATCGCAAGGCCCACGGCCTGGTTGGCCTCTTCCTTGTTCGGATTGGCCTCGGCGGTCTTCACCGCCTCCTGCAGCGACTTGATGAAGCCCAGCGTGTAACCGGAGAAGTCGACGGCGAAATTCAGCCGGCCGATATTCTTGAAGTCGAAAGCATATTCGTCGACAGCGACCTTGCCGCTTTCGATTTCCCAGATGCCCTTCATCGTCACCGTGCCGTCGAGCGTCGTCAGGCCCAGTTTCTCGATGGCCTCCTTCGCATTCGCATCCTCGACCTGCGACAGGTCGGCCTTGAGACCGGCGACATTGGCGTCATAGGAAAAGCCGCCATCCTGGCGTCCCAGGTTCGACTCGATGCTCTCGATCGCAAGCACGTCCTTGCCCTTGATGTTGAGAGCGATCGGTCCGGTGCTGACCGTTTCATAGAGGAGGATGTCGTTCAGCGTATCGCCCGTCGCATTGGCGGGGATCGTGAGGCCGGTGATCTGGATCTCCTTTGTGGAAAAACGTCCTTCCTCCTGGCTGATATCGATATCCGGGAAGGAGACGGTCTTGGCGTGATAGCCACCGCCTTCGATTTCCTCAACACCCTCGAAGGTGAGATCGCCGATCTTCAAAGTATCGCCGGGCAGGCTCGAAGATCCTACCTGGACACCGGTCGCCGTTACCGTGTCGCCATCGGCTTCCGCCTTCTCGAAGGTGATGACCGTACCGCCGGCACTGGTTGCGGCATTGAGCTTCTTCATCATGTCGGTGCCATCAAGGGCAAGCGCCGGGCCGGCCAACGTCAGAAACGCGGTGCTTGCCATCATCAGGTGGAGATTACGCATATGCTTCATGGAGATGTCCTTATGTAGAAAATAGATGCGAGGATTTCGAAATTCCCAGATGTGCCACCTTCCACTCTCAGATCGGAAAGGCGGGGGACACGAAGAGCGCCGCTGGATATCACGGCTTTCATCTGGTCAGCTAATTTGGGGGTGGTGCAGTTTAGGATCAGCCGGAACGCTCGGACTGAAAAAATATAGTCATCCTTCCGCCGGCGACGGGCGGCAGCATTTTCTCTAGCAGGGGTAGCGTTTCGACTCATCCGCTACACAGAAAGTGTATTTCCTCGATTCTTGCAACCCTTCGAATCGGATGCCAAACCGGGAAGTGTTCGACTGGATTTAGTGCGCATTTCGAACGCCCGCGGAAACGGCCAGTCCGGCTGAATGCCACCTTCCAGTGTCCCTATGCCTGCGACACTCGCCCGCGCAACAAATAGGCGAGCGAAAAGATGACCAGGAAGGGGTAGACGAGCACGATCAGCGGCAGACCGGCAGCCAGCGCATCGTCTTGAAGATAGATGTTGAGGACTCCGGCTCCGAGCACCAAAGGATAGAGTGGCGCAAACCTGTCGAACCACATCCTGAAAGGCCCCGCCAGGAGCAGAACGAACGCCGGCAGAATAAAAATGCCGAGATTTCTCGCAACATTCAGGAACTCAGGACCAAACGGTTCAGTGAGGGAATAAAGTCGGCTGACTTGGCGGGCCGCCCACAGAGCAGCGATTGTGGCCCCTACATATCCTGCTGGTCTTGCCAACATGGCCGAACCTCCCTTTTGTTCACACTCCCTCGTCGATGCGGCCCGTTCCTGTGACCATATCCGCGCGCCTACAGCGCCGCGCGTCTTTTCAGTATGCACTGACGTTCATGGGTGCATATTGTCAGCGGCGCCAACGCATTCAAGAATTATCGTGCGGCAAACGCCGGCCTCCTGCCGCATGACAGGTTGCGCGCGCCAGGCCCGTAGGCGATCCGGAATTCGATGTCCTTGTAAAAATAGGTCCTGGCTTTTCGTCTCAGGCGGTTCCTGTCCAACGCGTCTGCCGTTACGACAACGAGCGCGGCAAGCCGTTTGAATTGCCATGGCGGCGAACCTCGCTCCTTCTCGACCACCTCGACATGGTAATAAGGATCGTGATCGGCGGGCTCCGGATGTTTATGGGCGGTGGCCCAACGACGGTCCGTGGTGAGACGGAGAGAATGACGGTGAAAACATCTGGTGGTTCCACCGCTCCGGCACACGCGAAGACCGGTGCGCCCAAAATGGTTGCGACAGCCAGAAGGATAGCTCCAGGACTTATTCGCATGTTCTGGAACAATGTCTGTCGTCCCCTGTTACATTGACGATGAAAACGAGTGCCGCGCGAAAGACGAAGCAGCTGGAGGGCTCGATGAAGCGGAGCATAGGATTTGGGCTGGTTTTTGCCGTTGTGCTGACCGGCTGCACGACCAGCGCAGGCAGTTATTCGTCGGCGGGACTGGCCCCCATTCCCGGCAGCATCACGTATAATGGCCAGCCTCGCACGAAGTTGACGAAATCGCCCGTGGGTTCTTCCTTCCCGCATGATTTCACAGATCAATGGGGACGCCAGGTTGAGGAGATCTACATCATCCGGCCCGACAGGAGCTTGCTGATCGCCGAGCGCCACTACCGGCCGGTCTTCGCCCTCGACGATGACTAGACAGGATGACTTTAGGCCCGGTTGGCTAGTCTGAATCCTGTTTTAAATTCGTTAGTTAGAGCATGATGTCGCCCGAAAATCGCTGACATTTTTCGGCGTCATGCTCTAGGAAGGAGAAATGATCATGCCGCGCCGCAAGAGCACTGAGACGACGACCCTCGATAGCAGAGGAGCCAAGATCGGCGAGCCGGTTCCGAAAGCCGTCATCGATACGAACACAGCCTCCGTCGGCGTTCCCCGGCAGCCTGATCATGACCTGGGCGAAGAACTGAGCGTGCTGCGAAAGCAGATCGGCGCGCTTCAGGATCAAGTCCTCGATGCTGCCCGGTCGGCAAAAGGAAGTGCCGGGAGAGCAATGCGTCAGACGGAAGCGGCGGTGAAGCTCTACCCGGCCTCGACGCTCCTCCTCGTCGCGGTGATCGCCGGCGCGCTGGCATTCGCCGGACGTCGCGCCGCACTACCGCGCCATCGGCCCCAACCCGCACTGCGTGAGTTGAGGGATCTCTACGACATGATCCGAGGCCGCGTCTGACAAGATTTCAGGATTGTCAGCGTCACGATTATGGCCGACGCTTCGTTATCGAAGCGAGGGGACATTCATGTTGGATATCATCATACGCAGCGCTCTTGATGTCGTTGGGCGCACTGAGCGCCTCGTCGAAGCAATGAGGCGACTGCTGCAGAGTGACGACCTCGACGAAGTCGAGGTCTATGAGCTCGATTATGAGATCGAGCGGCTCGGGGACGTGGTTTTCAATGTGGACGAAGCCGTTCGATCGCTGGCGCGCACGGTTGAATGCTGGTCGCAAACCGCTCTCGCACACGAGATCCGTGGGACATTGCATTGACGGCTGATTCTGCGTGTCACGCTGATGTCACGCGACCGTCGCAGCAATATGTGCTTGATTGGCGCAGTTAGGCTCAGACCAGGGCAGGGTCGAGCCAAAATTGCTTTTTCGTTGGGGCATCGCAATGAGCTTGAACACTTCGGGGGAGGAATCTCAACCCCATGAATTCATCTTTCCGGTTCACACCCGGACGATCGCAGAGATCAGATACGATAGTCTGAGCCGCGTCATGACGGTGGTCTATCACGACGGCCACTCTTGCACGACTTCCGGCATACAAGGCCCGGCGATGCTGAGAATCCTCGCCCAGCGTCCGTTGGAGCGCTCTCCGTTTCTGTTGAAAACGGTCATCTGAGGCGGAAAGACGTCGCCAGTCGTAGCCGGTATGGCGGGGCAGGGCATCGGTTTGTTAAATCAGCATGGTCGTGCATCCATTTCCGCTGGGCCGCGTTCATCCACAATAGCCGGACCTATGGAGGGAACGCCGATGACCTTTCCACCGCCGAAGACCGAATCTCCCGCGAAGCGCTTCGAAGAGGCGACCGTAGCCGCGCGCGACGCGTTGGAAAGGCTGATTGCAGCCGCCAATGAAGCCGGATGGGGCACCGAGGAGATAACCGCGGCACTCCTTAAGGCCGCGCAGTTTCTGAGCGATGCCAACAAGAGAGAGCCAGATCCGGCCGACGACCCCTCAATCAGCGATGCGCCTGCCAGGGAGCAGATTGGTCACGGCGAGCTCTATGACTAGTGTAGACGGTGTTCCCAGGCCACGTCTTCGAACGGTTAGTTCACAGACTAGAAACTTGTGAAGTTTCGTAAATGTGGACAATAACTGATCTTATACCGTGGGCGTTTGCGCTGCCTCCCGCTCTTTGGGAATTACGGAATGTGTGGAGACGGCATGGCTGGATTTTGGGAGCCGGTGCAGGCTTAATCGTCTTCGGCGGCATATTCGTCTGGATTTATGTTGTCCAGCAGTCAGTTCACAATATGAACTATGGAGCGCTAGGTGTTGTGCAAGCGCTCGGTTTGCTGCTTGGACCACTAGCTGCCGCAATCGTTATCACCAAAAGGACGAGCTTGGCTGCTGGGTTTTTTGCTGGGGTAGCCGTTGGATTCTGCGTTTACGTCGCCACTGCCACCATTGGAATTGCCATCTACGGCGAGTGAAGCCCAGGCGGTTCTACTGGGCTGCGGGTTCGAGCTTTGCGGTATAGGCCCACGGTAACACTAGCCGTGTTCCAGACTTGCTAGGTCGTATTAACCCGTTCGCAATATGAGCCATGCGGGCGGTAGGAGACGAATTGCAAGTCTATCGTCAGCGCATGAGCAGCGCGACCAAACCAACCCGGGAGTTTACCCCGAGCTTGGAATAGATGTTTCTGAGGTGGGTTCTGACCGTTTCGTAGCTGATGTGATCGGCTATGGCCACCTCCTTTGGAGAATGGCCGGAGGCAATGCTTGAGGCGATCCGAATCTCCGTCGCAGTCAGTTTGTAGGATTCCATTAAGAAGTCTCGCCGCTCATTGAGTGGCGTGGCCACCATCGGCTCGACAATGACGGCCACAGTCGGCCCCTCCAAGAACTCGGTGAATGCATCGGACTGGAGCCGAAGGAGTGTGATCCGATAACTAGCCTTGTCCTTCCCCTTTGCGATCGCCGTATGCGGCCTTGTTTGCACACCCTTTCTTGACGTCAGGAAATCGAGAACGGCAGTCGACTTCTCGCATTGAAGTTCGAGCTTGCCGCTTGGGGCGACATGCATAGGAAAGCCAGCCGCCATTAAGGCTTCTGCGCTCTTATTCCATTGGCGTGCTCGCCCATGCTCCGAAACGTAGATCAGTCCGACGCCGATGCTATCAAACAGCGTTTGCGTTGTCTGTCTTTCCGGGGCGAGCAGATCGCGCTTCCGGATGAAATCGAAAGCCCTTTTCAAATGGGGAGCGAGTATCGTGTAGCGCCCGGCTGCTTCTTTGTTGAAATCGGGGTCTGCTGACGACGTGCAGGTCGATAGGACGAAGGTGCGGGTTTCCTCCCGAATGATGGAGACACCAATGCTCGTCTCGCATTGGGCCTGTCCCTTCAGCCAATCATTGTAGAATTCCGATTTGAGCAAGTCCTTGCGTGGAAAGATTTCGTCTCCGCAGACACCCTGGCCGACGGGCACAAAGCTCAATCTCGGAATCCAGGGGTTCACTGCGGCAAAGTGGCTGCTGAATTGGTCGACCTCGGTCCTCGAGAACCCCGATACGTAAGGAACATGGGCCACAGGCGAGGCCAGATCGTGGTAATGGAGGGCGGCCTTTCCATTTGGCGAAGTTTGCGCCACGCGATCCAGAAAATCCTGCCAATCGCACTCACCGAATAGACTTCCATAGATCAAATCTATCAGCTCAGATGAGGCGTCTTTTGACTGGAGCATGATCTTTCTGAAAATCCCACAGCGAGTATTTCCGGTATTAAATAACGTTGCTCAGGCAAAGACAACAGCAACCCCATGTAATATCAAATCGGCGGCCATGGGCATTCGTGACCAATCGCAATGCGGTACTACTCGCTGCTTCGCAAGCGATGCAGGTATGGCCAACTCCATAGTTCTCACCGGTCGATAGTTGCGACGGAGCCGCGCACGACGAGGCTCGTGCTGACGCGCAGGCGTTCGACGGCAAGCGGGGCGCGTTCGATGCGGGCGATGAGCCGCTCGCCGGCGAGCTTGCCCATCTCATAGACGCGTTGGTCGACGATGGTGATCGGCGGAACGGTAACGCTGGTCCAGTCGGCGTCGAGAAACGAAATCATCGAGACGTCCTTGGGGATCGACAGGCCAAGCGACTGCAGCGACTTGAAGATGCGCAAGCCGACGAGGCTGTCTGAAGCCAGCAGTGCCGTTGGCGGCGATCCCTCCGAGAGCAGGCGTTTGATCACGCTGTCCGTCTGTTGCTGGTTCGTGGCGCCGAGCCTGATATAATGAAGAGGGTTCGGCAAACCCGCCTCGGTCAGGACGCTGACAAAACCCTCCACGCGTTCGCGGACGGCGGAATTCGAGATCCGCCCGATATCGGTGAGCCCACCATCCTCGGCATCCATGGCAGAGACGTAGGCGAGGCGGCGATGTCCTTGCCCGATCAGATAGCGGGTCGCGGTGATGGCCGCATCCCGGTCGTCGCCGGTCACGGCGTCGACATCGAGTTCCGGGATAGCCCGGTCGAACAGGACCAGCGGCACGCCGGCGCGGCGGACGTGCTGCAGATGTTCGATGCTGTCGCAGCGGGCTGGCGTGACGATCAGGCCATCGACACGTTTGCCGATCAGGAGGTCGACGGCCGATTTTTCCGCATCGAGCTCTTCGCCCGAATTCGCGATGATGACGTTGAATCCAGCAAGACGGGCCGCGTCGCTGATGCCGCGTACCGCCAGACTGAAGAAAGCGTTCTCGATATCGCCGACCACGACCCCGATGATGCCGGACCTTCCGGTGCTCATGCTCCGGGCGAGCTCGTTCGGGCGGTATTCGAGGGCGGCGGCCGCCGCCATGACCTGATCTGTGATCTTGGCGCTGACCACGCCGTAGCCGCCGAGCACACGGGCGGCCGTCGCCTTCGAGACCTTTGCGGCCTTCGCGACGTCGGCGACCGTGACTGCACGTTTCGAATGAGCGGAATCTTCCATGAGCCGAGGACTACAAGAGTTGTTGACGACCGGTCAATTGACGGATATCAAATATGTTGTGAGACCGGTCTCTTTCTACAGGAGACCGGTATCTTGTCCAGAAATCTCTATCGCAATGCGCGGTGGGGCAGGGCGACCCGACGATGCCGACAAGAGCATTCCTTTCAGAGCGGAGAACGAACATGAAGCCTTTTGAATCATTCGTGGCCACCCTCGCCCCATTGCGGGCCGGCCTTTTGACATGCCTTCTTGCGATGGGCGCAGGTTCTGCGGCCGCCGCCGACAATCCCTATAACCTCATCGAGCCCGGGGTGATCAGCGTCGGCACGATGGGCGATTCCAAGCCCTATACGTTTGCGACGGCGGACGGCCAGTTCACCGGTTTCGATATCGAGCTGTTTCTCAACGTCGTCTCCCGCCTCGGCTTTCAAAAAGACAAGGTGACGTTCACGGGCCAGGAATTTTCAGCACTCCTGCCGTCGGTCGCAAACGAACGGTTCGACGTTGCCGTTGCGGCGATCGGGACAACCGAAGCCCGCAAGAAGACTGTCGATTTTTCCGACGGCTATCTTGCCGGTTATCTCTCCGTCCTGACCCCGGATGCCGGTATCAAGGATGCCGATGGCCTCAAGGGCAAGCGTCTCGGCGTCGTGCAGGGGACCTTGCAGGAAGTCTATGCAGCCAAGAATTTCGGGGGGACTGATCTGGTGAAATTCCCCGACAACAATTCTGCCGTGGCCGCGCTCAACAACGGAACGGTCGATGCGCATTTTCTCGACTACGAGGCCGCCAAGCAATATGGCGAGCGCTATCCCGCTCTGAAGGTTGCCGTGAATATCCCGTCCTTCGATGCGCCTGCTGGCTTCGTGGTCCGAAAGGGAAATGATGCCTTTCGCACGGCGCTGGACGGCGCGCTTCACGATGCGATGCAGGACGGTACCTGGAAGACCCTTTATGAAAAATGGTTCCCCGGCTCACCGATGCCGGAACAGTATCTTCCCAAGAAGTGACGCCGCAAGCCGCCCGCTCATGGCGGGCGGCTTACCAAGGCTCTGCCGGACGGCGGCGTCTGCGCCGAGCACGAATTCATGGGGATCTGAATGAACTGGCTTGAAAATCTGCGCCGCAGCTTCCTGGACTGGGATGCCATGGCGGAAGTTCTGCCGAGCATGATCAGCGTCGGCCTGAAGAATACGCTGATCCTGGCCGCCGCCTCGACCGTACTCGGTGTCGTCATCGGCATGACTCTCGCCGTGATGGGCATCTCGCAGTCACGCTGGCTGCGGCTGCCGGCACGCATCTACACCGATGTTTTCCGCGGGCTGCCGGCGATCGTCACGATCCTGATCATCGGCCAGGGTTTTGCCCGGATCGGGCGTGAGATCTTCGGTCCATCGCCATTTCCGCTCGGCATCCTGGCGCTCAGCCTGATTGCCGGAGCCTATATCGGCGAAATCTTCCGATCGGGCATTCAAAGCGTCGAGCGCGGCCAGATGGAAGCCTGCCGGGCGCTCAGCATGAGCCACGGGCAGGGCATGCGCCTGATCGTCATCCCGCAAGGCATCAGGCGCGTTCTGCCGGCGCTGGTCAATCAATTCATCGGAAACGTCAAGGATTCCAGCCTTGTCTACTTCCTGGGATTGCTCGCCTCCGAGCGGGAGATATTCCGTGTCGGGCAGGATCAGGCTGTCGTCACGGGCAATCTTTCGCCCTTGTTGCTGGCGGGCGTCTTCTACCTCGTCATCACGGTGCCGCTGACCCACTTCGTCAATTATATCGATGCGAGACTGCGGCTCGGAAAACAAGGTCGCGGCTCGGGTGCTGCGAGCGGATTAATCGAGGTGAGCGAGCTGCAGGCCGCCACCGGCCCAGGTCCCACAGCCAAGGCGGCGGAGGAGAGTACGCCGCGCTTCAAAGGCGGCGCCCTGAACATCCGGGACCTCACCATGGCCTATGGCGATCTCGACGTGCTGAAGGGGGTCGATCTCGACATCGCCGCCGGTACCGTCACCTGCATCATCGGCCCTTCCGGCTCGGGCAAATCGACGCTGCTGCGCTGCATGAACAGGCTTGTCGAACCGAAGGGTGGTGACATCCTGCTCGATGGCGAGAGCATCCTGGCGATGAAGCCGGAGAGGCTGCGCCGGCGGGTGGGGATGGTGTTCCAGCACTTCAACCTGTTTCCCGACCACACGGCACTCGAGAACGTCATGCTTTCGCTGACCAAGATCAAGAAGATGCCGAGGCAGGAGGCGCGGCGCATCGCCGAGGCACGTCTGGCCGATGTCGGTCTTGCAGGGCGTAAGGATCATCGGCCCGCAGGTCTGTCGGGTGGGCAACAACAGCGCGTCGCCATCGCACGCGCGCTGGCCATGGATCCGGAGGTCATGCTGTTTGACGAAGTGACGAGTGCGCTCGATCCCGAACTGGTGAAGGGCGTGCTCGACCTGATGGCCGCCCTCGGCCGCCAGGGCATGACGATGGCCGTGGTGACGCATGAGATGGGATTTGCGCGCAGGGTGGCCGACCAGGTCGTCTTCATGGATGAGGGCCGCATCGTCGAGGCCGGCTGCCCGAAGCAGATCTTCGACAATCCCCGAAGCGAGCGGCTGAAGCGCTTCCTTGCGGAAGTTCTCTGAAGCGCCCGAGGCAACGCATGGTGCCCCGGTCGTCCTCACACCGGCTGCGCCGGATTTCACCCGCTGTAGCAAGAGCAGAAAACAAGGTTATCGACATGAATGCTTCCACCAAACCCTTGAAGGTCGTCGTCATCGGTGGCGGGATCTTTGGCGTCTCGACATCAGTCCATCTGGCGCGGCTCGGGGTCCGCACCGTGCTCATTAACGACGGTCCGCTTGCCAACGGCGCCTCCGGCCGTTCGCTTGCCTGGCTCAACTCGGCGCGTAAACGCGCCGATGCCTATCACCGGCTGCGTCTGGCCGGCATAGATCGGTATCGCACGCTGGCCGCCCGATATCCCAATGCGCCGTGGCTGCGCTTCGACGGCGGCCTGACCTGGGATGCGGACGATGGTAGCAACGAGATCGCCGAGATCTTCGACTATGAGCGCGATCTCGGCTATCACGCGCAATGGCTCGCCCCGGCAAGGATTGCCGCGACGACGCCGGGTGTCGACGCAAGCGCCGTGACGCCGCAAGGCGCGATCTTCAATCCCGGGGAGGGCTGGGTCGATCTTCCGTCCTTGATCGGCACGCTTACGGAAGAATTCCGCACGCTGGGCGGCGAGATCGTCACGGACGCCGGTCGCGCGACGGTCGATATCGAAGGCGGGCGTGCCCGTGGCGTGATCACGGCCGACGGCATGCGCCGCGATGCGGATGCCGTGCTGCTTGCTGCGGGCGGTGACGTTCCCGCGATCGTGGCTGAGGTCGGCCAGCATATCGGCGATGCAACGCCTATTGCGCTTCTCGTCAGGACCAAGCCGCTCCGCCATCCGCTGAAGGCGGTGCTCAACACACCTCGCATTGCCATCCGCCCGACGCCCGGCGGCGGCTTCGCGCTCGATTCCGCCTGGTCCGAGGAAGAGGTGAGCGTGAAGCCCGACGGCAGCTATGATGTCAGGCAATCGACGCTGGAGGGGCTGCTGCGCGAGGCCTCAAGGGTTCTCGAAGGCAATCCGCAACTGGAGATCGAAGATTATGGGGTCGGTCCGAAGCCCATTCCGGGCGATGGTGAGCCGGTCTTCGGCGAGTTGCCGTCAATCCCTGGTTATTTCGTTGCCTTCAGCCATAGCGGTGCCACCCTCGGCCTGATTGCCGGCGAACTGCTGGCGGACGAGATCGCCACCGGACGCCGCCATCCACTGCTGGCGGACTTTCGGCCGGAGCGTTTCAGCGCATCGCGACGGTGAAGGTCGCGATGCGGAAGCTTGAGCCGCTCGCCAAGCGGATGACCGTTCTATGCCGCGGCGGTTCGACGAAGCGCCCCCGTTTGCTCCAATTGGAACTGATCGATCAACTGGAGGAGTATCCTCGTCTCGTCGGCAAGTTCCTTCGTCGCCGCGCTGGTTTCTTCGACCATGGCCGCATTCTGCTGCGTCATCTGATCCATCCGGTTGACGGAAGAATTCACTTCATGGAGGGCGTTGTACTGCTCTCTGCTCGAGCGAGCGATGACGTCCATCTGCTCGGAGGCGGTGACCACTTTCGCCGAAATGCTTTCGAGGACTTCGCTCGTCTCGCGGACGACACGCGCTCCGTTGGTAATCTCCGTCTGCGAACGTCCGATGAGCTGTTTGATCCTTTGGCCGGCCTCCGCGGAGCGTTGAGCCAGATCGCGCACTTCCTGGGCCACGACCGCAAAGCCTTTTCCGGCCTCGCCGGCGCGGGCCGCTTCGATGCCGGCGTTCAGGGCAAGCAGGTTCGTTTGGAACGCGATTTCATCGATGACGCCGATGATTTGAACGATCTCGTCGGATGCCGCTTCGATCTTGCCCATCGCGTCGATGGCGCTTGCAACGACCTGGGATGACGAATCGGCCACCTGTTTGGTGTCCGTGATGATCTGGTGGGCATCATCGGCGCAGGCCGCCGACGAACGAACCGTAGTAGTGATCTCTTCGATAGCTGCGGCTATCTCTTCGAGTGCGACGGCCTGTTGTTCGGTGCGCCGCGCAAGATCGTTCGCGGCAAGATCCATCTGACCGGCGTTCCCTTCGATCATCCGGGTGTTGGTGCGGATCTGGTCGATCGTTTCCTGCAGCCGGAGGAGCGACGAGTTGAAATCGTTACGAAGCTGCTCCAATCGGCCGAAGAAGGGGGTTGCGATCGTCTGAGAAATGTCGCCCCGTGCCAGACGTCCGAGACCTTCCGCCAGCGCCGTAACCGCGAAGTCTATCTGCTCTTCGACCGTGCGTTTTTCTTCATCATTGCGATGCCGCTCCTCCTCGGCCCTCGATCGCTCGACCTCGCTACGCTCCTCGATCTCGACTTTGGCGATGGCATTATTCTTGAATACGCCCAGGGCGCGGGCCATATCGCCGATTTCATCGGCTCGGCTGTCACCGACGATGGATGTTTCGAGTTTGCCGTCCGCCAAGCGCCTCATAGCCGAGGTGATCTGATTGATCGGCCCCTTGAGCGTAACGGTCAGCCCGACGCCTGCGAGGATTGCGATCACCACGCCGAGGATCGTCGTTCCCAGGGACATCGAATTGGCATCCGCGCGTTCCTCAGCAGCATTCTGCCGCTGCACTTCGGCGAATGCAGTCAACTGAGACCACATCCGGTCCACGTCGGCCGCGGCCAAATGGAATTCGTCCTGGCGCTGCGCGCTGATGCGAACGAGGTCGGTGGCAGCCTTCTGCATTTTGTCCAGCGCCGGCAGAAGCTTGGCTTTGAGATTATCGAACTGCGCGACACCGCCGGCATTGGAAATCAGCGTGTCCAGGCCCTTTCTGACAGCCGCGATTTCCTGCGAAAGCCGCTGGAGATTGGCGTCCGTTGGCGCCAAGGTCAGTTTCGCCATAACGATCTGAATCACGTAAGCCGAGGTCGTGAGTTTCTGGCCGTCTCTCTGGCTGGTTTTGGCGCGCTCGACCGTTTTGGCGGTCTCGGCCGCCTTATCCGTAACCGCCTTCACGCGCCGTGAGGCGACCTCCTGCAATTCGGGCAGCCTGCCGACGATATGGCTCGTCGCATTCCTGAGACCGGCTGTACGCTCCTCGGTCTGGCTGGAGGCTTCGACAAGCGGCTTCAACGAAGCAATGGCATCGTCAATCGCCTTTTTGGCTTCCGGTGCCTCGCCGCCGAGCGCCATTCCCACGATGCGCTGCTGCCGGGTGAGTTCCTCCATATCGGGGCCGCCGATAGGGGCGGCGGCTTGAGCCTTGTCGTTTAGCGATTGGGCGAAGGAGGCGAAGTCCGAAATGCGCTGTGCATCGCCCAACGTATTGCGGGCTTCATCTTCCTGCATGTCGGCGGCGCGCTGGAGGACCTTGGAGCCTTCAACGATATCCGTCTGGGACGACACGACGACGCTCTGCGCCTTCTGTAGATCGGTAAAGAGCGCCGACCGAGTTTCCTGAAGTTGCCACAGTGTATCCATGCGGGCCGAAATTCCGTCGATGGAAGACAGCGCTTGCTCCAGCTCCTGCTGACCGCCGCGATCCGCGGTGAGCCTATCGATGCCGGATTTCAGAAGAACGCGCTGATCGGCAAGTTTGCGGGTGACAACATCGCGGTTTTCTTGCGTGGCATTGGCGAGGAATTCGCCCATCGCGGCCGACAAATCGCGAAATCCGCTCAACGACTGCAGAACGGAATTGGAAATATCCATCCGCCCCTGAAGCAAGCTCGACGCATAAAAACCGGTCGCACCCACGGCCATGATGCTGAAGACGAAGGGAACGATGAACACCATCACCTGCGTCTGGATGCGAACACGTGACAACAGCCTTCCCAACATGAGTCCCTCCTCGGCTCACAGTCTCGTTGCGGCGCCTTGGCGCAGGGCTGTTGCAGATCGCCTCCCTTCGAGTGAAATCCTCCTTCCGCCTGAGGCGGCAGCCACGGGTTTGCTCGCAACCAACGGCTGCTCGCCCCTCCTCTTGACCTTCCGAAATTCCTAGATCCGTCGGAAGGAAATGGCTTGAAGCAGACAATCAATCTCGGGTGAAGATACCGGTCCCCTCGAACCGGCTCTGCACATAATCCCTGCCGGACGCATGACGCATCAGTGGAATAAATATTTCATACTGCACAACTCGTGAAATATTCGTTTCAATATTCGCCGAAACCAGCATTTTGTCCAGCCCGAGGGCGGGCAGCCGATGCATCCTTCTGAGCCGTCGGGCGTTCTATCGCCAGGAACAACTGGAGACGCATCATGTTCAAGGACGAACGCGGGGACATCGGCACAGACAAGGGTATGCGCGACGGTGTGGAAACCGCACCGGCCTCCTTCGAAGAGGCGAATATCAACCCTGATCTCATCAGACGTGAGGGTTTTGCCAGCGAGGCCGAGTATCGGGCGTATATTGCCACGCTCGGTGGTCATGCCCGGGTTGAAGGCACCGTCGAGGAACCTCTCCTGGTCTCCGATGGTCATGCCCTCGAAGGCCGGCTGCGAGAACTGAGAGAAGAGATCGAAAACCTTCGCGCTCGTCTTCACGTGATCCAACATCAGGCCGCGACCGTCGTTACGGAGAACGTCCGATGGGCCGATGCAAGTGCTCATGCGCAGCTCGGCAATCAGCCCTGGCTCAAGCTGGCAGCCGCAATGGCGGCGACCTTCGTCGTCACGAGGGGCATCAGGCGACTGCCTCTGGGTGCCGTGGCGACGACGGCGTTGCCGTTGGTGGCGGCGGCGATGAACCGGAAGTTCGCCAGGTGAAAATCGTCAGCAGCGATGACTGATCAGGCGAAACCGATTTCGGCAAACAGAGGGAGGTGGTCAGAGGCAACCCTTGTCAGGCGGTTTTGCAGGACCGCCGCTTGCTTGACGATGAGATCGTCGCTGACGAAGATGTGGTCGAGGCGCATCAGCGGGTAACGGGAGGGAAAGGTCGCTCTTGCCGCGGCGTCGCCTGCGAGCTGGGCGTCCTTCAATGACCGCGTGGCAAGTCGGTAAGTCGCTGATGACGGAATGGCGTTGAAATCGCCGCAGAGAATGGTGGGAAGAGGCTCGTCCGCCGTGCCGCGCAGCCAGCCCGAGTTCAGCAGCGTCGTCATCTGCCGGATGCGCTCGCGGCCGCGAAGGCCGAGATGGGTGTTGATGACCAGCAGTTTTCTGTCGCCGACCAGTATTTCGACGGATAAGGCGCCCCGCTGTTCGCCGATGGACGGCAGCGGGCCGGCCTTGACCGCGCCTGTCGGCAGCGAGGTGATGATCGCATCGCCATACTGCTCCTCGGCAATCGACAGGGCCGGATGGAAATGCGCCTGCATCTTCAGAAGCGAGGCGATCGCGTGGGCCTGGTCGACGCCGCCGGTCCTGCGCCTGAGGACATCGACCTCCTGAAGCGCGACGATATCGGCCTCAGCTTCAGCGATGACGGAAGCGATGCGGCCGGGATCGAGCTTCCGGTCACTGCCGATGCAACTGTGGACGTTATAGGTCAGGAGTCTGATTGATTTATCCGGCATAGGCCCGCTGAAAGCTCGTTCCCCCGGGGAACATAGAACTTGTTCCCCGGGGGAACACGGAACTCGTTTGATCGTTCCAGATGATCGAGCCGTGGCGCTCGCATCTCGGAAATGGACAATCGATGAGCTTGAAAAGCATAATCTGGAATGGACTGCTCGTTGCCGCCCTTTGTCTCGCGGTCTTTCTCCTCTGTCGGATCTTCGAGCAGTATAGTCTGGGAGAGATCGTCCAATCGGTCCGCAGCATACCTCTTTCGACCTTTTGCACAGCACTGCTCTTCGCGGCGGCATCCTATCTGTGCCTCGGCTGTTTCGATCTCCTGGCGATCCGTTCGCTCGGCAAATCCTTGCCCTATTCCAGGATTGCGCTGGCGTCCTTCATCAGCCTCTCGCTCGGCCACAATATCGGCTTTGCCGGGCTGAGCAGCGGCGCCTTCCGTTATCGTTTCTATTCGCGCTGGGGACTGACAGCGGAGGACGTGGCGAAGATCATCCTGTTTTGCGGTGTCACCGTGGGGCTCGGGCTGATCACGCTGGGTGGTCTTGCGATGATCGTCAATCCCGGCGATGCCGGACGCCTGCTGCGCATCGATCCTGCAAGCGTCCGCATCTTCGGTGCGCTGGCGCTGGTCGTGCCGGTCGTCTATTCGGGCCTGGCGTTCTTCATCCGCGGCACGTTGCGGCTGTGGCGCTGGTCATTTCAGCTGCCGCGATTTTCGATCGCGGTCGCGCAGGTCGGGGTCGGGACGGTCAACTTCATGCTCGTGTCCGCCTGTCTGCACCAGATGCTCTCTGCCTTCGGCGACGTCGCCTTCTTCAGGTCGGTGACGGCTTACGTCCTCGCCAATTCGGCTATTCTCGCAACGCATGTTCCAGGCGGTCTGGGCGTCCTCGAGGCAACCGTCTCCTATGCCGTGCCGAAGGAGGCCTCGATCGGCGCGCTGATTGCGTTTCGCTGTGCCTATTTCTTCATTCCGCTGGTGTTCGGCACAACGCTTCTCGTCATCAGCGAGGTGATCTTCCGCTGGAGATCACGCGGGGCGGATGAGGAGGCGGACGAGCGCGCCGAGGCCCAGTCGGTCTAGAGGGGCGAAGGGTCGAACCGGGTCGAAGAGCGCGGTGCCTGAAATCGGCGAAATGCTGCCCGGCAGCTCGACGGTGAATTCCCGCAAGCCCCGAGGGCCATCATTGAGCGCGTCGACCGCCTCGATCAACGAGCCGCTTTGCATAAAGGCTGCGGCAAAGCTTTCCGGGGTGGTTCCGAGATATTCCGAAAGCAGGCGATTGCGCAGATCCGCGATCGCGCGGCGATGCTCGTTGTTGCCGGCCTCGAACAGCATGTCGCATTCGCAATCCAGTCCTTCCGAGCGATTGTTGAGGTTGGAGGAGCCGATGCGGACCAGCTCGTCATCGGCGATCATCAGTTTGGAATGGACGAGCACCTCGACCTCGCCATTCTCTCCAGGCGGGAGTGGCTCGGGTACGATTGGCCCGGGCACGACGGCATAATAGACGCGCAGGCGGTCCGCACGATCGGCGCGTTTCAGGCGGCGGATGACCCGGTCGCGATTGCCGCCCATGACAAGCTTTTCGATCAGCCCGTGAGAGCTGCGCGTGCAGATGATGACGACTTCAGGCCCGTCTTCCTCCTGCAGTCGCGCGGCAATGGCGTCGGCGACGCGGAAGGAGGCGAGATATTGCGCCTCGATGTAAAGCTGCCGCCGAACCCGGGCGATGACGTCCAATGTCATGGCGATGCCGTCGCTGATGCCGGGGCGAAGTGCGGTCGACGGCTCCGTCAGCGCGAAGCTGACCGCGATCTCCCTCATCGAAACGGCGAGATCCTCCGGCCAGGCGAAAGGGACGTCTTCGGCCAACGACAGGTGGTTTTCGCCGGTAGCGTTTTCCCAGCGCTGCCTGACGATATCGCCGATCAGCCTTGCGGCGTCGCCGGTGACCATTGCCTGAACGTCATGCAGCGGATCGTAGGAAACGCCCTTGGGGTCACGTCGCAATTTATCCTTGGCGCGGTGGAGCCAGGTGTCCCACCGGCGCGACGTCAGGTCTATGCCGCCGATGAAGGCGACGGCATCGTCGATACAGACGAGTTTCTGATGGTGACAACCGCGCAATGTTGGCTGAGGCTCGAAGCGTAAATCGATCCGCCCATTTCTGGGAAAGTTTTTCTTCCGCAGCACCCGCAGGGACTTGTCAGAATAGACGGGGCCGAGCGCCCAGATGAGGATGCGTATTTCGAGCTCCGGATTTACCGCTGCCAGGGCATGCAACAGGTCGGCCAGCGTTTCGTCGGACTTCTCGGGTTCCAACCGGATGTTCGGATTGAAATCCCACCCGACGATCCAGATGGTGCGCCGCGCCTGCCGCAACGTGCGCGCCAGCTCGGCGAAATAGCTGTTGCCGTTGATCAGGAAGGCCGCCTTGGCAGCACTCCCTTTCAGGCGCAAGGCACTGCCCTCCTGTTCTTGGCGGTCGCCCGGCCGTTGTGATTTTGTCTGGGGCAAGCTCGGGTTATTGAAGATGGTTTCGAATGTCGTCATGATTGCCTCGGCCTCTAACTGGAGCACAAACGCCCGGAATTTGCCTGGGTTCCCCGATGGCGTCAGACGACGGCCGCCTGCGATGCAGAATGCAAGGAAACGAGATGTCACAACGAGCAGGCAGCGCCGATCTTCCCCTTCACGGGGGACGCGTGCCGCATTGGCTGGGCGACCGGATGACGCGGTTGGGAACACTGATCACTGAGGCGATCGTCCATCACTATGGCCGCGACGAATTCCTGCGCAGGCTCGCGCATCCCTTCTGGTTCCAGTCCTTCGGCGCGGTCATGGGCATGGACTGGCATTCTTCCGGCATCACGACCAGCGTTCTCGGCGCGCTGAAGCGCGGGCTGAAGCCGCGCGCCGGCGAGCTCGGCCTGCATGTCTGCGGTGGTCGTGGCGCGCATTCTCGCAAGACGCCGCAGGAGCTCGTCTCGATCGGCGAGCGTGTCGGCCTCGACGGGGAGGGGCTCGCGACCACGAGCCGTCTCATCGCCAAGGTCGACAGCGCCGCCCTTCAGGACGGGTTCGACCTCTATCTGCACGGGTTCATCGTCGCCGATGACGGCCATTGGGTGGTTGTTCAGCAAGGCATGAACGGCGACAAGCGTCAGGCCCGGCGGTATCACTGGCTGTCCGAAGGGCTGGAGAGCTTCGTCGACTCGCCGCATGCGGCAATTGAGGGACGGAGCCAGGGCGAGATCGTCAATCTTGCCGACAGGCGCGCCGAACGCTCGCGGCGCGGTCAGCTCGATCTGCTGGCGACCCTCGGTCCCGACAGAATCATCCGTGAAGCCGCCGCACTGCTGCGTGTCGAAGCGCCGGCGCCCGAACCCGCCGAACAGCCGATGCTGCCGCACCTGATCATGCCTGCCCATCACGATGTCCGCGAGAGTGACGTCAACATGCGGCGCCTGCACGGAAATCTGGCCGCCGCGGCAGACCGCGGGCCAGCGGATTTCCAAGAGTTGCTGCTCGTCCCCGGCGTCGGTGCCCGCACGGTGAACGCTCTGGCAATGGTGGCGGAAGTCGTGCACGGTGCGCCCTGCCGATTTTCCGATCCGGCGCGCTTCTCGATCGCCCATGGCGGCAAGGATCGCCATCCTTTTCCGGTCCCGCTCAAAGTTTATGACGAGACGATCGCCGTGATGAAATCGGCGGTGCAGAAGGGCAGGCTGGGACGCGAGGAGGAGTTGCAGGCGCTCAAGCGCCTGGACGACCAATCCAGGCAGCTGGAACGCTATGTGACGGGTCCCGACCTCAAGGAAATCATCGCCGGCGAATTTCGCCAATCCGCCGATTTCGGCGGCCGGAGCGTCTTTGGCTGGGAGGAGCCGCCAGCGGAGTAGGGCAGCCTTTATGCCATTACCTTAACTTGCTGAGCCAGGCAGGACGACTTCGCCGTTTTCCTCACCATCCCAGTACCGGATGGAGGACGCTGAAACCTTGATGAGAACGATCCCGGGAGTGTCCACTCCGTCAGGAAACCACCGCTCGAGATCGGGGATCCAATGTTTTTCGAGTGCCGCCTTATCCCGTACCAGCGAAGCGACGCCCTCGACAGCAATGAAAATCCCCGGCTTGCCGAGGAGGCTGGGAGGCGCCGTGAACGTCAGCGAGACGGTGTCGACGCCTTCGATCTCCGTGATTTTTCTGCTGTCTTCATAGGAAAAGAACCAGGAATCCCCATCATATTCGACGTCGCCGTTGTTGCTCATCGGTCGGGCCGAGATGCGGCCCGACCCGGCGTTCGTCGACAGCATGCAGAAATCGATCTTCTTCAGTTGCGAGGAGAGGTCTTCGAGGGTCATGGATGCCATTGAAATCTCCCATGTTTGAATGCTCGGGAGTAGCGTGCAAGCGTCCAGATTGTTCCGTGGAAAGTCCACGGAAGCTACAGATACGCAGCGCTATAGCTTCAATGGCCGTCGGGCGGGACGGCCTCAGTCGGAACCGTCTCTTTCAGATTCTTCCGGTGGAAGATGAACAGCCCTGCAACGACGATGATCGCGGCACCGATGATGATCTGCATATCGGGAACATCGTTGAAGAAGAGGTAGCCGAGGACGATTGCCCAGAGCAGCAGCGTATATTGAAGCGGCGCGAGCAGCGATGCCGGTGCGAGCTTCAGCGAGCGCGTGATGAGCAGATGCGCGCAGGAGGCGACGATCCCGAGCAGCAGCATGCCGGACCAATCGACGAGCGTTGCCGGCTGCCAGTGGCCAATGCTCAAGACGATACCGATCGCGAGGGCCGCAATCGTCTGCCATGTCACCAGAGTGGTATCGCTGGTCGAGCGCAGATAGCGGCTCATCACCAGAGACAGCGCAAAGGCAAAGCTGCCTACAAGACCGAAGAGCGATGGAAGCGACAGCATCGCCGTGGATGGACGCAGCGCGATGACGACGCCTGCAAAGCCGATCAGAACAGCCAGCCAACGGCGCCAACCGATCTTTTCTCCGAGAAAGAAATGCGAGAGCGCCGCGATATAGATCGGTCCCGCCATATAGAAGGTCATCACATCTGCGAGCGGCAGATAGGCGACGGCAGCATAAAACAGCGCGACATCGCAAGTCGCCATCAAAACACGTATGAACTGGAGGCCTTTCTGCTCGACGCGGAACAAGGCCATCGGCCCTTGCCGGAGGATCATTGGTCCGAGCACGATGAAAGCGCCGACCGAGCGGATCACCAGCACCTGGCCGACGGCAAAGCTCGCGACCAGCCATTTGCCCATTGCATCGTTCAGTGCAAAGAGCAGATCGCCGAGCAGCATCAGCACGACGCCTGTTATGATCAGGTTTCCGGCGTCGGCGACACCCGTCTGGGTCTTCATCTGTGGCATCCTCGCAAAAACGGCCGCGCATGCGCGGCCGACTGCGGCTTCTGCCTTAACACTGCCGATGTCAATGGTCAGTTTGAAGCGATTGCACTCGAATTGGGCAGCGAGATGTCTCTTTAGGCACTTGTGCCCACTTGTCGGCAGGTTCTGGATGCAGGCCTGCCGACAATCTGGCCGTCAATCAGCCGTTTTTCGATACAGCAACGTCATGAGTGCGAGCATGCATCCCAAGGCTGCTACCGATGCGAAGATGTAGAAGTTCCACTGCGGAGCCAGGCCTGCACCCAGAACCGCACCGCCGATGGCCGGTCCTATCATGCCTCCGATACGGCCGATGCCGAGCGAGAAGCCAAGGCCGGTTCCACGGATTTCGACCGGATAGAGGTTTCCAACGAGAACGTTGGCGAGGATCTGCGTGCCGATCGTTCCCGTACCTGCAAGTGCTACGAGACCATAGACCTGGAGGCCCTGATCCACCTGCGTCAGCAACCAGATCGAGCAGGCTCCGAGAAGAAACATACCTGCAACGACTATCTTGACGTTTCCGCGGTCGGCAATCCTTGCGCCAATCAGGAGGCCGACTGCGGCTCCGAGATTGAGCGTTACGGAGAAGAGCAGGGCGGAACCGAGGTCATAGCCCATCTTGTTCATGATGGTCGGAAGCCAGTTGACCATGCCGAATGTGAGCAGAAGCGAACAGAAGTGGATGCCCCATGCGTTCAATGTCGGCAGCAGGCGACCTTCGGAAAACAGCGACCGGATGCCGACCTGGCGTGACGCAACAGGCCTGGCTACGGGATCGGGCAGCCCGTACTGGTTTGCAATCTGATTGGCTTCGGTCTGGCGGTTCTTCGTTGCCAGCCACTCAGGGGATTCGGGGATGAGGCGGATGAAGAAGGGCAGAAGCAGGATCGGTGCGCCGCCGATGATCATCAGTGGACGCCATCCGTATTTCTGCACCAGCAGCATTCCGAGGATACCCGAGATGATGCCGCCAGCCAAATAACCGAGAAGAGCAATCGAGTAGGCTATTGCCTTCCGCTTCGGCGGAGAAAACTCGATGATCAAAGCAGTTACCGTGGGAAAAAGAGCCCCAAGGCCCAGACCGGCGAGAAAGCGTGTTCCCTCGAAAATGAGAAAGCTCGGCGCAAGACCGCTGCCGATCATCATAACGGAGAAGCTCAGCAGGCTGCCTATGATGACCTTGCGGCGACCTATCCTGTCAGCAAGTGTTCCGGCGACGAGAGCGCCCAGCAGCATGCCGAACAGGGTGATGGAGGCAGCGCGTCCGACCAGGCCGGGCGTCAGGCCCCAGCTCGCTTCGGCGAGCAATGCCGGCGCGACTGCGCCGTAAACGATCAGGTCATAGCCGTCGAACAGGATCAGCAGACCGCAAAGGGCGATGATGATATTCGGGCTGCGAACGTGTTCCTTGATAATAGCGAGATCTTGTATGGCCAATTTTCCCTCCCCATACATTTGAGTACAGGAAGTACGCTCCTGCCAGCGGCAGGTCCGCGTCGATCCATGTACAAATCCTCCTGGATCGTTGCCGGCGTGGTTCCTCCCAGCGCCAGACTCGCCCGTGAGAGGGCGATGTCAAGACAACGATGACACGCTATTAAATACTTGCGAATAAAATATTTGCAACTGCAAACTTTTCAGCTCGCAACTTTTCCCTTTCCGGTTATTGCCGGTAGGTTGCTGTGCATGCGGCGCAGCGCCTTCTTCAGGGCTGCGACCTCTTCGTCCGACATGTCCTGCACCGCGGTGCGTTCAAGTTCCACGGCAAGCGGCATAAGCCTTTCCGTCATCGCCTCGCCCTGCGGGGTCAGCCTTACGATGACGATACGGCCGTTATCTTCCGGACGTGTTCGCGACACCAGCTTGCGCTTGGCCAATGTACCGACGAGGCGCGAAAGCGTCGAAATCTCGACAGAGACGACGTCCGCGAGATCCCCCAGGGTGCTCTCCCGGCGTTCCTTGAGCATGGCCAGGACCCGGTACATCGCCACGCTGAGATTGTCTTCGGCGATTCTCTGCGCGAATACCTCGGCTATCCGCACGCCGGCGCGATTGAGAAGATAGGGAACGGAATCGGTAAGTTTGTACATGTCTCTGTCTGCTGGCGGGATTCGGCTTGCTGAGGGCTCCCTCCGACATGCACCTAAATTACCGGGATGACAACACGATTGGCTTTCTGCTGCCGAGAACGGCTGGGTAGATCAAGCATTTTCCCGTCTAATTTCTAAATTTGCATTGACAATAGTTGCAAATGCAATAATTTGGACACCAAGGAGACACGGGAGGAAATCATGTCTGCCACTGCTGCCCTCGACATAGCGCCGGCCCCCGCACCGATCAGCGATGCGTTTCGATCGACCATGCGCCGTTTCCCGGCAACGGTGACGGTCATTTCCGCCTGTCGCAACGGTGCCGATCATGGAATGACGGCTACTGCCGTCACATCACTTTCGATGGATCCGCCATCTCTCATTATCTGCCTGAACAATCGCACCTACCTGCACGACATGCTGCTCGAGGTGCCGGAATTCGCAGTCAGCGTTCTGACCGACAGGCAGGCAGCCGTATCGGAAGGGTTCAGCGGCAAGATTGCGCCTGAGCGTCGCTTCGATGCTGCCGATTGGGTTCGCCATGAGCGCGGCATGATGGTGCTGGGCTCCGCTCATGCCTCGGTTGTCTGCCGCCGTATGGGCGCGGTTCCCTATGGAACGCACACGATCTTCATCGGGCAGGTGGTGGATACACGCCATTCCGACGACACGACCGCGCTGATGTACGAGAACTCGAAATATTGCGCGCCACAGCACGCGCTTCCTGCATCCCAGAACTGAAGGTAGTTCCATGAACAATACAGCTGCCCTGTTTCCCGCCTCGGCGCGGGTTGAGAACGCATGTCTTGCAGATCGTATCGCCCCGGTGTTGGACGAGATCAGTGCCGGCGCGCGCGACACGGAAAAATCCGGCCGCGTGCCGGCACGCAATATCGATCTGCTGCGCTCCGCCGGCTATTTCGATATCGTCAAGCCTGCCCGTTTCGGTGGCGACGAAGGTTCGTTTGCCGAGCTTGTCGATGCAAATATCCAACTGTCGTCGGCCTGTGCCTCCACCGGCTGGGTTGCTGGCCTCCTTTCGGCGCATCAATGGCTCCTCGCCATGTTCGATGAAAGGGTTCAGCAGGAAGTGTGGGGCAGCAATCCGGATGCGCTGCTCTGCGGTTCCTATGCGCCGGTCCGCATGGCGGAACGCGTCGACGGTGGCTTCCGGTTAACCGGCGATTGGGCCTTTGCAAGCGGATGCGAAAATGCCCAGTGGGCGCTCTGTGCGGCGATCATTCCGCCAAACGGCGAGGGGGAGCGTCCTGTGCCGGCGTTCCTTCTGGTTCCCGCCAGCGATTATGCCATTTCTGAGACCTGGGATGTTGTCGGCCTCGCGGGCACCGGCTCAAAAAGCCTGATCCTCAAGGATGTCTTCGTTCCGGAATACCGCATGCTGAGCTTTCCGGATGCGACCTCCGGCAGAACGCCGGGCGGACGTGGCTACAAGGGTATCGGCCTTTTCAACATTCCGCTGCTCATGGGGGTTCCGTTCTGCCTCGGCAGCGCAGCCGTCGGTGCGGCGAAGGGCGCATTGGAGAGCTATATCGGCCACATGGGGGCCCGTGTGACACGTGGTGCAGTGGCCGGTGGCAACAACAAGATCGCGGAATTTCCGACGATCCAGCTTCGTGTGGCGGAAGCCTCCGCATCCGTGGATGCCGCCCGCGAAATCATTCTGCGCGATATTGCCCGGGCGCAGCAACTGGCCCAGGCCCGCGAGGATGGCGCCGGCGAGATCACCGAAGACGATCGGATTCTCGCCCGTCGTAGCCAGTCCTTTGCGGTCAGCCTGGCCCTTCGGGCCGTGGAAGCACTCAATGCATCGACAGGCGGCCTCGGCCTCCAGATGTCCAATCCCGTCCAGCGGGCATGGCGTGATGCAAATGCCGTCGGGCGCCATATTTCCATGAACTGGGATGCCGTGGGCACCATGGTCGGCCAGCAGCTGCTCGGTCTACCGCCCAAGGGACAATTCTGATCCGCCATCCCCATTATTTCGGTTTAAGACAGGAAAGAGAGCATATCGTGCAAGGCAAGATCGCGCTTGAAGAACATTTCGCCATTCCCGAGACGCTACAGGATTCGGCTGGATTCGTGCCGGGCGACTACTGGACGGAACTGTCCGCCCGTCTTCTGGATATCCAGGACAAGCGTTTGCGGCTGATGGATGCCCACGGCATCGAGAAAATGATCCTGTCGCTGAACGCTCCGGCCGTGCAGGCGATCCCGGATAAGGCAAACGCTCTGGAGATTTCCCGGCGCGCCAACGACTTTCTGGCGGAGCAATGCGTCAAGAACCCGAACCGTTTCCTGGGATTTGCAGCTTTGCCCCTGCAGGATCCAGATGCGGCCGCGCAGGAATTGCAGCGCTGCGTGACAACGATGGGTTTCGTCGGCGCACTGGTCAATGGCTTCTCGCAGGAAGGCGACGGAACCACGCCGCTCTACTACGACCTGCCGCAATATCGTCCGTTCTGGGCCGAAGTCGAAAAACTCAACGTTCCCTTCTATCTGCATCCGCGCAACCCGCTGCCGCAGGATAGCCGGATCTATGCCGGCCATTCCTGGCTGATGGGTCCGACATGGGCGTTCGCGCAGGAGACCGCTGTTCATGCGCTACGCTTGATGGGATCCGGCCTGTTTGACGAACATCCGGCTTTGCGGATCATCGTTGGTCACATGGGCGAGGGACTGCCATATATGATGTGGCGCATCGACAACCGGAATGCGTGGGTCAAGGTGGAAAAGAATTATCCGGCCAAACGCCCGATTGCCGATTATTTCAACGAGAATTTCTACATCACGACGTCGGGGAACTTCCGCACGCAATCGCTTATCGATGCTATGCTGGAAATCGGCGCGGACCGAATTCTGTTCTCGACGGACTGGCCATTCGAGAACGTCGACCATGCTGCAAACTGGTTCGACAGCACGACCATCTCCGAGGCCGACCGTCTGAAGATCGGTCGCAGCAATGCGATTTCACTCTTCAAACTCGATCGATAGCATGGTTGCACCTTTCAGATACGCGGCCAGCACGGCCCAGGTCTTCTTCGGGAGCGGCTCGTTGAGCCGTCTCGCCGAGGCGATTGCAGGGCAGGGCGGCAAGCGCGCCCTGATCCTTTCGACCCCGCACCAGAAAGCGGAGGCGGAACGCATCGCGGCTACCCTCGGTCCGCTTGCGGCGGGACTGTTCCACGATGCGACGATGCATACGCCGGTCGATGTGACCGAGCGCGCGATCGCGGCATACAACGCAGCCGGCGCCGATTGCGTGGTCGCAATCGGCGGTGGATCTACGATTGGTCTCGGCAAGGCGATCGCCTATCGCAACGACGCGCCACAAATCGTGGTGGCGACGACCTATGCGGGATCGGAGGTTACACCGATCCTCGGCCAGACAGAAAACGGGCAGAAGACGACGGTCCGCGGGCCCGGCATCCTGCCCGAAGTGGTGATCTACGACCCCGAATTGACATTGGGATTGCCGGTCAACATCAGCGTCAGCAGCGGGCTCAATGCAATGGCGCATGCGGTCGAAGGTCTCTATGCGCAGGATCGCAATCCCATTTCGTCGATGATGGCGGTCGAGGGCCTGCGCGCGCTGAAGCAAGCTTTACCTCAAATCGTCAATACCTCTGGGGACATCGAGCCGCGAAGCGAAGCGCTTTACGGTTCCTGGCTGTGCGGCACGGTGCTCGGAGCAGTTGGCATGGCCCTGCATCACAAGCTTTGCCATACGCTGGGCGGTAGCTTCGATCTGCCGCATGCGGAAACCCACGCGGTCATTCTTCCCCATACTGCCTCCTACAACGCGGCGGCCGCAGCGGATGCGTTAAAACCGGCCGCCGATCTTTTTGGCGGCTCGCTGGGCGGCGGTCTCTATGATTTCGCCGCTTCGATCGGCGCCCCCTTGGCGCTGCGCGATCTGGGTATGGAGGAAGCCGATCTGGACCGTGCGGCGGAACTCGCCGCCCAGAACCCCTACTGGAACCCGCGCCCGATCGAACGGGAAGCGATCCGGGTTTTGTTGCAGAGCGCCTGGGAGGGCGCGCGGCCGCGTTAGCGCTTTGGAGGATGGCCACGTGCCTGAATATTTCAGCGAAGAGAGATCCGCGGAAGCCGTCAACTCGCGGATGGGGCGGGACATTAATCCGCGTCTGGCCGAAATCATGGCGTCGCTTGTCAGGCACCTGCATGCCTTTGCCAAGGATATCAGCCTGACCCAGGAGGAATGGCAACTGGCCATCGGCTTCCTGACCCGAACCGGCCATCTCTGTCATGACGAGCGACAGGAGTTCATCCTGCTCAGCGATACGCTGGGTTTGTCGATGCTGGTGGATGCAATCAACAACCGGCGTCCGCCGGGCGCCACGGAAAATACCGTGTTCGGGCCGTTCCATGTCGAAGGCGCGCCCATACGGCAGATGGGTGAAAACATCTCTCTCGACGGCAAGGGCGAGAGCTGTCTCTTCATCGGGCGAGTGCTGGATCTTAACGGCAATCCGATCGAGGGAGCCCAGATCGATGTATGGTCGGATAATTCCGATGGCTTCTACGATGTCCAGCAGCCGGACATCCAGCCGAAGTGGAACAACCGGGGCATCTTCGTCACCGGCGCAGATGGCACCTATAGTTTCGTCGGCATAAAGCCGGTTTCCTATCCGATTCCGGATGACGGCCCGGTCGGCCAGATGCTGACCTCCCTCGGCCGCCATCCCTACCGTCCTGCCCATACCCATTACCTGATCACGGCTTCAGGTTATCAGAAGCTCGTAACCCACACCTTTGTCGGCGACGATCCCTATCTGGGATCCGATACGGTGTTTGGGGTGAAAAACAGCCTGGTTGCGCCTTTCGAGCGTGTCGATCGTGCGACGGTCTGGCGTTCCGATTTCGATTTCGTGCTGACGCCAGTGGAGAGTGGAGAATGATCGTTGCCCGCTATGCCGTATCCGACCCCGGCAAGGCTGCCGAACGTTCCCGATTGATCGACGAACACAAGGCCTATCTGCGGGGCGCGGCGATCCGCATCCTGCTTTCCGGACCCTCTACACCGTCGGCGGAGGGCAAGGGTTCTACCGCCTTGGTGATCGCGGAAGTCGAAACGCTCGCGGAGTTCGAGGCGTTCAGCGCAGGAGATCCCTTCGTCCGCTCCGGTGTTTACGGCAGCGTCGATATATACGAATGGCGGCCTACTTTTGGGGTTCTTCTAGAGAGTCTCTGACCAGCGTTTCGACCTGCCGAAGGCGATGAAATGCAGAACTTGCGGGGCCGAGACAATCGTCCATCAAAGGCTCCGGCGGTCTTAGTCTTTACCCTTCAGATTCTTGCCAAAACGGCTGCGCGCGTGCGAGGAAGGTCCGCTTCGGCCTTCGAGCGACCGTCTTCAGGCAAAGCAAATGCAGCGACATCAATGCCGCTTCTCGGTGTCTTCGAGCGCCGGAAGGCGGCATCAATCGCCATTCAGAACGTTGATACCTGAAATATATTTCACAGTATGAATTATATTGACAGCGCTCTGCCGTTGCGATTATCTGCCCATACCGGATTTCGAGGAGGAACTCCGGTCTTCAATGGATCATCGGCAGCCGCTGAGGCGCCGCCGGATATTTGGGAGGGGCTTCGGCCTCGAGGAGGAAACTTGCGCAATTTTCTAAGCACGACCGCATTGGCGGTCCTTGCATCGACGCTTCTCGCCGGCGTGGCCAGCGCGGACACGGAAAATCCGTTCCGCTGCAAGCCGGGTGAAAAATACGTCATGAATGTCATGGTGTCGGGCGTCGAATATTGGTTCCCGGTCTATGAAATGTTCAAGCAGGCCGGTCAGCAGCTCGGCTGCGAGACCGCCTATACCGGCACGCCGGAATATGACGTCAACAAGCAGATCGCCACCTTCGACCAGGCGCTGGCCCAGAACCCGGCCGGTATCCTCGTTCATCCGATGAACTCCGATCCGTTCATCGAGCCGATCAACCGGGCGATCGACCAGGGCACGGCGGTCGTCACCTTCGCAGCCGATGCACCGCTTTCCAAGCGCATCTCGTTCGTCACGTCGGACAATACCCGCGAAGGCACCTATGCGGCCGACGCGATTGCCGAAAAGATGGGTGGCAAGGGTGAATATGCCGTTCTCGAAAATCCGGGCCAGGACAACCACGACAAGCGTATCGCCGCCTTCATCGCCCGTATGGAGGAAAAATATCCTGATATGAAGCTGGTCGGCCGCGCTGCGTCCAACCAGGACCCGAACAAGGCCTATCAGGGCCTGATGAGCTTGGTGCAGGCCCATCCGAATATTGGGGCCGTCTTCATGCCGGAAGCGAATTCGGCCATCGGCGCTTCGCAGGCCAACAAGGAAAGCGGCGGCAAGATCCTCGTGATGTGCGCCGACGTCAATGCCAACATCCTCGACATGATCAAGGCGGGCGAAGTGTTCGGTTCGATCAATCCGAACCAGGGCATGCAGGGTTACATGGGCTTCATGCTTTTGTGGCTTGCCAAGCATCCGGAACTCATCGACCCAATGAACGACGCCAAGCGCGCCGGCTTCAACCCGATGAGCATTCCGTTCGTCGACAACGGCCTGTCGATCGTCACGGTTGATAATGCCGACGATTTCTACTGGGACAAGTATCTGAAGCGGCGGGGCACCAAAGGCATCGAGGAGTAAGCCTTTGTGCCGGCTGTCCGGGGGCAGGAAACTCCGGACAGCCACCGCGAGCGTGAGGAGGAGACGATGATGGCGTCGGTGCCGGTTCTGGAAATCCGCAATGTCAGCAAGCACTTCGGGGCGGTGAAGGCGTTGACGGATGTGAGCTTCAGCCTGGAGAAGGGCGAGGTTCATGCGCTTTGCGGCGAAAACGGCGCGGGCAAGTCGACGCTGATGAACATCATTGCCGGCGTGCTGCAGCCGACCGAGGGCGACGTTCTCGTCGATGGCGCGCCGGTAAAGGTGACGTCGCCGGCCGTGGCGCAATCGCTCGGGCTTGGCCTCGTGCATCAGGAAATCGCGCTCTGCCCCGATGCGACGGTGGCCGAGAACATGTTCATGGCAGCGACCAACCGCCGCCGCTCGCCTTTCATGAATTATGGCCGGCTGGAGCGGGATGCGCAGGTCGTGATGAATCGTCTGGCACCAATCGACGTGCGCCGCAAAGTCGGCGATTTGTCGATTTCCAGCCAGCAGCTTGTCGAGATCGCCAAGGCACTGACGCTCGATTGTCGCGTGCTGATCTTCGACGAACCGACGGCGGCTTTGACGGAATCGGAGACCCAGATCCTGTTCGAAATCATCCGCGACCTCAAGGCGCAGGGTATTTCGATCATCTATATCAGCCACCGCATGGCCGAAATCTTCAGCCTGTGCGACCGGGTCACCGTCTTTCGCGATGGCCGTTATGTCTCGACGGAGAAGGTGGCGGATTTGACGCCGGATGATGTGGTGCGCCGCATGGTCGGGCGCGAGATCACCCAGCTCTATCCGGAAAAGCAGGCGCCGGCGGAGCGGACCGATGAGATCATCTTGAGCGTCCGCGATCTCGGCGACGGCAGCCGCTTCACCGATGTGAGCTTCGACCTGCGCAAGGGTGAAATACTCGGCGTCGGCGGGCTGATCGGCTCGGGGCGCACCGAGATAGCCGAAGGCATTTGCGGATTGCGGCCGGTAACCGACGGTAAGGTGCAATTGCATGGACAGCGGCTGCGGGCGCGGTCCTATGCGCAGGCAGCGCAGGCGGGCGTCGTCTACCTGTCGGAAGACCGGAAAGGCTCCGGCATTTTTCTCGATCTTTCCATTGCCCAGAACATTGCCGTTCTCGATTTGAAATCGCTGACCGGACCACTGGGACTGTTGAATTCCAAGGCCGAGGCGGATCGTGCCCACAACCTGGCCCGGCGGCTCGGCGTGCGGATGGGTGGCATCGACATGCCGGTCTCGTCGCTGTCCGGCGGAAACCAGCAGAAGGTGGCGATTGCCAAGCAGCTGGCGGTCGATCCCAAGGTCATCCTGATGGACGAGCCGACCCGCGGCATCGATGTCGGCGCCAAGTCGGAAATCCACCGGCTGCTGCGTGATCTCGCGGGCTCCGGCATCGGCATCGTCGTCATCTCGTCGGAACTGCCGGAACTTCTCGGTCTATGCGACCGGGTGCTGGTCATCCACGAAGGCACCGTTGCAGGCGAGGTCGAGGGCGAGACTATGACGGAAGAAGCGATCATGCGGCTCGCCTCGGGTATCGGCGGTCACAACAATTCAAAGGCATCAGAGCATGCCGCGTAGGGAAAAAGCAGGGGCAGGAGACAGGGTCATGGCGGACGCTACGTTGGCAACGGCACATCAGGCACGCACGCCCGGCTGGAAACGGCTGGGAACGATGCGCGAGGCGGGATTGATCGCGATCATCCTGGCGCTCTGCATCGTCATGAGCTTTGCCTCGCCGCATTTTCTGACGCTCGGCAACTTCCGGGCGATGCTGATGTCGTTCTCGGTGGAAGGGATCGTCGTCGTCGGCATGACCATCCTGTTGATCGTCGGCGGCATCGACCTGTCGGTCGGCTCGGTCGTCTGCGTCTCGATGGTGCTGTCGGGCTCGCTGTTCCTGATGGGGCTCGATCCGTGGAGCGCTTCCCTGATCGGGATCATCGCCAGCGGCATGATCGGCTGTGTCATGGGCTTCTTCGTCACGGTCGTCGGTCTCAACCACTTCATCACCTCGCTTGCGGCGATGGTCATTGTGCGTGGCATCTGCCTGATCATCACCAAGGGCACGCCGCTGTCGCTGTTCACCTTGCCACCTTCGTTCAAGGCGGTCGGGCAGGGCACATTCTACGGCGTTCCCTATGTGATCCTGATTTTTGTCGCGGTCGTCGTGCTGTTCGATTTCTTGCTGCGCCGGGCAACCGCCTTCCGCAAGGTGTTCTACACCGGCAGCAACGAGAAGGCGGCGCTCTATTCCGGGATCAAGACCAACCAGGTGAAGTTCTGGGTGACGGTGCTCTGCGCCACGCTGTCCGGCGTTGCCGGGGTGATCTACATGTCCCGCTTCGGTGCCGCGACCCCGACCTTTGGGGTCGGCATGGAGCTCAACATCATCGCAGCCGCGGTGATCGGCGGTGCATCGCTGAATGGCGGCTCCGGCACGATCTTGGGGGCAATTCTCGGCATTGCCCTGCTGTCGGTCGTAACAAGCTCGTTGATCTTGCTCGACGTGTCCGTCTATTGGCAAGACATGATCAAAGGCTGCATTCTGCTTGCCGCCGTCTCGATCGACCATTTCCTGCACAAGCGGAAGGCTGCCTGATATGCCGATAGCCAAACTCAAACCCGCAAATGCGCCGCGCGAGGAAATTGTCATCGCCCGGCAGATGCACCAGGCTCTGGTTCTGCATTTCCTCGAGGGGCTGACACAGGCGCAGATTGCCGATCAGCTCGGCATCTCGCACGCCACCGTCAACCGCTTGATCAAGCGCGGCCGCCAGCTCGGCCTGGTCGAGATCAAGATCAAGTCGCCGGTCGAGCCGCTGGTCGATATGGAAGAACGGCTACGAGCGCTTGGCGGCATCGGCCGCGCCGTGGTGGTGCCGACCGTGTCGGACAATCCGCAGACGGCGCTCCAGGCCGTCGGTGAAGCGGCAGCGCGGTTGCTGCTGGAAGAGATCATCGACGGCGATACGATCTGCATCACCGGCGGCAAAGGGGTGAGCGCCGTCGTTGCCGGTCTGCAGCCGCCGCGTCGGTTCAATGTCGAGGTCATTCCAGCAACCGGCTGCGTGCAGGGTAAACACTATACCGACGTCAATCATGTCTCGACCTTGATGGCCGACCGGCTTGGGGGACGTTCCTACCAGATCCATGCGCCTCTCTTTGCCGATGATGCCGAGCAGCGGGCGATGCTGATCAACATGCGTTCCGTCGCCGACGTTTTCAAACGGGCGCGCGAGGCGAAGGTGGCGGTGGTCGGCATTGGCTCGATCCTGTCGGACGATTCGAGCTATTACGACCTGCATCCGTCCTCAAGCACCGACCGCGCCGCGATCGAGCGGTCCGGCGCCTCCTGCGAATTGCTGGCGCATCTGCTCGATGATCATGGCCAGGTCTGCGACTACAGCCTCAACCGTTCGCTGGTGTCGCTGACGCTGCCGGAATTCGCCTCGATCCCCACCAAAATTGGTGTGGCGAGCGGGCCGAACAAGGCAGGCCCGATCCTCAGCGTTCTCAGGGGCAATCATCTCGATACGCTGGTGACCGATGAGGCGACGGGTGCGCGGGTGCTGGCACTGGCGAATGGCGAAGGAAAATGGGCATGAGCGGGCAGCAATTGACACGTGAGATCGGCAAATCCGGCGTTTCCGCCTCGGCGGTGGGACTGGGCACCTGGGCGATCGGCGGCTGGATGTGGGGCGGGACCGATGAGGCCGAATCCATCGCCGCGATCCAGGCATCGCTCGATGCCGGCGTCACGCTGATCGACACGGCTCCAGCCTATGGGCTTGGACGTTCCGAGGAGATCGTCGGCAAGGCACTGAACGGGCGCCGCGACAAGGCTGTCATCGCCACCAAATGCGGCCTTGTCTGGCATACGCAGAAGGGTCGACATTTCTTCGATCAAGACGGCAAACCGGTCCACCGTTATCTCGGCCGCGACGCGATCCTGCACGAGGTCGAGGAAAGCCTGAGGCGGCTCGGAACCGACTATATCGACCTCTACATCACCCATTGGCAGGACCCGACGACGCCGATCGAGGAAACGATGCGGGCGCTGGAAGACCTGCGCATATCGGGCAAGATCCGGGCGATCGGCGCAAGCAATGTCAGCCCCGACGACCTCAATGCCTATATTGCTGCTGGTGGTCTCGATGCGATCCAGGAGCGGTTCAGCATGATCGACCGGGAGATCGAGGCGGAGCTTCTGCCGCTGACCAAGGCCAACAGCATTGCGACGCTGAGCTACTCGTCGCTGGCGTTGGGGTTGCTGTCCGGCACCATCGGTCCCGACCGTGTGTTTTCCGGCGATGACCAGCGCAAGGACAATCCGCGCTTTTCAGTCGACAACCGCCAGAAGGCGACGGCGCTGGCCAACGCCATCCGGCCGGTCGCAGAAAAACACGGCGCGAGCATCGCCCAGATCGTGATTGCGTGGACGCTGGCGCAGCCGGGCATCACTTTTGCACTTTGCGGGGCGCGCAATCCGGCACAAGCGCTCGACAATGCGCGGGCCGGGACCATCCGGCTGGATGCGGCCGATCTTGCGGCCATCGATTCGGCCATAGCGGCGAAACTGACTGACATGGACAGGTAGCGGATCGCCATCATGAAACGGCAAGAGATATTGGACGGGCTCCGCCAGAGCCCGAAGGTGGACGTGTGTGTCATCGGTGGCGGCATCAACGGCATCAGCGTCTTTCGAGAACTGGCGCTGCAGGGACTGAGTGTGCTGCTCGTCGAGAAGCACGACTATTGCTCCGGGGCCAGTTCGGCGCTGTCGCGCATGGTGCATGGCGGGCTTCGCTATCTTGAAAATGGCGAATTCAAGCTGGTGCAGGAATCGCTGGTCGAGCGGGACCGGCTGTTGCGCAACGCGCCGCATTATGTCGCGCCGCTGCCGACGACGGTGCCGGTGTTCGATATCTTTTCCGGCCTCGGCAATGGCATCGTCCGCTTCCTGGGCCTCAGCCGTCGCCCGAGCCGCCGTGGCGCCGTCGCCATCAAGGCGGGCCTGAGCATCTATGATTTCCTGACGCGCAAGCGGGCATTGATGCCGCGCCACCAGTTTCGCGGCCGGCGCACGACGCTTGCCAAATGGCCGGCGCTCAATCCCGACATCAAGAGTTCCGCCACCTATTTCGACGCCTGGGTCAGCCATCCGGAGCGGCTAGGTATCGAGCTTCTGCAGGATGGTCTTTTAGCAAAGTTCGGGGCGATGGCGCTGAACTATGCCGAATTGCAGCGGACAGAGGATGGCCAATATCGTGTCGAAGACCAGATCGGCGGCGCGTCCGTTATCGTCGAGCCGACGCTGATCATCAACGCCACCGGCGGCTGGATCGACATCGCCAATCAGACCCTGTTTTCGCCGGAAGCGCGGCCGTCACCGCTGATGGGCGGCACCAAGGGCTCGCATCTCATCATCGACAATGCGGACCTGCGCGACGCGCTCGCGGATCACATGATCTACTACGAGAACGAGGACGGGCGGATCTGCATCCTGTTTCCTTATCTCGGCAAGGTTCTCGTCGGTTCCACCGATATCCGCGTCGATGATCCGGAAACGGTGCGCTGCGAGGCGGACGAGCGGGATTATATCCTGCAATCGCTTGCCTTCGTGCTGCCAGGCATTCCCATCCGGCCCGAACAAATCGTTTTCCAGTTTTCCGGCGTGCGGCCGCTGCCGGCCAGCACCGACAGTTTTACCGGCCGCATCCCGCGCGATCACTTCTGCACGCTCGTAGAGCCGAAGGATGGTGGTCCGCCGGTACTGTGCATGATCGGCGGCAAGTGGACGACATTCCGGTCCTTCGGGGAACTGGCGGCCGACATGGCTTTGGCAAGGCTCGGCAGGCGCCGCCGCGTTGCGACAACCGATCGGCCGATCGGCGGTGGTCGAGCATTTCCCGCCAACGCGCCCGCCTGGCTAACGCAGATGGCGGCCGGCAAAGGCCTTTCCGGAGGGCGCATGGCTGAACTGTTTGCCCGATACGGCACGGATGCTGAGGCAATTGCCGGCTTCATCGCGGCAGGCCCCGATGCGGCGCTGCCGCACGCCGGCTACTCGATGCGCGAATTGCAGTTCCTGATCCGCGAGGAAGCGGTGGAACATCTCGACGATCTGCTTTTGCGGCGCACGACGCTTGCCGTTTTGGGCGAGCTTACGCTCGACATGATGGATGCCGCACTCGACCTGCTGGCGCAGGAAAAGCGCTGGACGCTCGCGCATCGCGCCGGTGAGCGCGACCGTTTTCTCACCCTTCTCAACCAACGCCACGGCGTCGACGAAGACATGCTTTCAGCAAGGAACGAACCAAGGAGCACAGAATGCGACACAACAGCAAAGTCCGGATGAACCGGCTGTTCGGCGGCGGCCGTTGCCTCGACGTGGCGATCGATCACGGCGTCTGCAACGAACCATCCTTCCTCAACGGGCTGGAGGACATTGAGGCCGTCGTCAAGGCGCTGGTTTCTGCAGGGCCGGACGCGATCCAGATGAATTACGGCCAGGCCGACCTGCTGCAGCATGTGCCCGGCAAGGACAAGCCGGCGCTGGTCCTGCGCATCGACATGGGCAATCCCTATAACCGGATCCGCCACCGCGACATGTGGGCGGTGCTGCAGAACGAGGCCGAGCCATTGATCGGCGCGATCGAGATGGATGCCGCCTGCGTCGTCGTCAACCTGTTCATGCTGCCGGACGAGCCGGACCTGTTCCGCCAGTGCGTTGAGAATATTTCCCGCGTGCGGGCCGATTGCGACAAGTATGGCATGCCGCTGATGATCGAGCCGCTGGTGATGCAGCCGGTGACGGAAAAGGGCGGCTACATGGTCGACGGCGATGCCGACAAGATCGTGACGTTGACGCGGCTCGCCCGCGAGATGGGTGCGGATATCGTCAAGGCGGACCCAACCACCAATGCCGAGGATTTCCACAGAGTGGTGGAAGCAGCGCGTTGCCCGGTTCTGGTGCGCGGCGGCGGCAAGGAGGATCTTCGTGCCGTCTTCGACAAATCCGCGGCCTTGATGCGGCAGGGTGCAATGGGCATGGTCTATGGGCGCAACATCTATCAGCACGCCAATCCGAGTGCCGTGGTGCGCGGGCTGATGGCGATCGTGCACGAGGACGCGAGCGGCGAACAGGCCTTTGCGCTCTATCAGCAGGGCTGAGCAGCGATTTCGAATCTCGGGAGGGTTCTGCATGGGAGAGTATCTTTTGGGGCTAGACGCCGGAAACACCGTTATCAAGGCGGTGATTTTCGACCGGCACGGCAACGAGATCGCGGCTGCGTCCGAAGAAGGACACAGCCGCATGCCGAGCCCGGGGCATGTCGAGCGAGGGTTGGACGAACTCTGGACAAATGCACGGCAGGTCATCCGCGCCTGCATCGAAAAGGCAGAGATCCAGCCGGAGGAAATCGCCGCGATCGGTTGCGCCGGGCATGGCAACGGTCTTTATGCGCTTGATCGCGACGGCGCTCCGCTGCTCGGCATCCAGTCGCTCGACACGCGGGCGGCCGGGTTGGTCGATGAATGGCGAGAAGCCGGCGTTGGTGACCGGACCTATCCGATTGCCCGCCAGCGTCCATGGCCATCCCAGACCCCGACATTGCTTGCCTGGCTTAAGCGTCACCGGCCGGATTTGTTCAACCGCATCGGTACGGTGTTCTTCTCCAAGGATTTCGTCGTCAACCGCCTGACCGGCCTGCGTGTCAGCGAAGTGTCCGACATGTCGGGGGCCGGTCTGCTGGATCTTGCCGCGCGCCGCTACGACAAGGCGCTGATGGGGGCCTATGGACTGGACGATTGCATGGACCTCTTGCCGCCGCTCATCGAAAGCGCCGACATTGCCGGGACGGTGACGGAAGAGGTGGCGGGGCAAACCGGGCTCGCCGCTGGTACACCGGTGGTCGGCGGACTGTTCGACGTCGTCGCCTCGGCGCTCGGCTCCGGCGTTGCGCGCACCGGCAGCGCCTCGATCATTGCCGGCACCTGGAGCATCAACCAGGTCATCATCGACAGCCCCGACCTCGACGAGCCAGTCTTCATGTCCTCGACCTTCGATCGCAGCCGCTACATGGCGATGGAGAACAGCGCCACCTCGGCTGCCAATCTCGAATGGCTGGTGCGGGAGTTCTTCGAAGGCGAGCATGCTGAAGGCGTTTCGCCCTTTGATGCCTGCTGCGCGCTGGCCGGGGCGATCGAGCCCGCGGCAGACGACCCGCTATACCATCCATATCTCTATGGCGCCCAGCAGGACGGCCACGCGCGTGCCGGCTTCTACGGTCTTGCCGGTTGGCACACCAAGGGGCATCTCGTTCGCGCGCTTCTCGAAGGTGTCGCCTTCGGTCATCGCCAGCACATCGAGACGATCCGAAAGGCGGGCGCGGTCTTCAACGAAGCCGTGCTGTCCGGCGGCGGCTCGCGCAGCCTGATCTGGCCGCAGATCTTCGCCGATGTGCTCGGCGTTCCGGTCAGCGTTGCCCGCTCGCGTGAAACCGGTGCGCTGGGAGCGGCGATTGCGGCCGGAACCGGCGTCGGCATTTTCGCGGACTTCGGCGCGGGTGCTGCGGCCATGGTTCGGGCAGAGCGGTATTATCGTCCGGATGTCTTGCTTGAGGCACACTATGCGCGGCGCTACGCTCTTTATCAGGATATCGCCGAAGCGATGGCACCGCTCTGGCGGCGTCTGACAGCGGTCCCGCCGGCGGCAGCGGGGGCGGCGGCATGAACATGCGTGTGAATGATGCGGCCATTGATGGGGGAAGCTACGATTTCATCATCGTCGGCGCAGGATCGGCGGGATGCGTTCTGGCCAACCGGCTGTCGGCCGATCCGAAAACCCGTGTCCTGTTGCTCGAAGCCGGCGGCAGCGACCGGTATCATTGGGTGCATGTGCCGATCGGCTATCTCTACTGCATGGGCAATCCGCGCACCGATTGGATGATGAAGACGGCGGCGGAGGCCGGACTGAACGGCCGTTCATTGCCCTATCCGCGCGGAAAACTGCTGGGCGGCTGCTCGTCGATCAACGGTATGATCTACATGCGCGGCCAGGCGGCCGATTACGATGGTTGGCGGCAGGCGGGCAATTCCGGCTGGGGCTGGGACGACGTGCTGCCCTATTTCCTGAAATCCGAGGACAATTATCGCGGCAAGTCGCCGATGCACGGGGCAGGCGGCGAATGGCGGGTGGAAAAGCAGCGGCTTTCCTGGCCGATCCTCGATGCCTTTCGTGATGCCGCTGAAGAACTCGGTATCCCGAAGACCGACGATTTCAACGATGGCGACAATGAGGGCTCCGGCTATTTCGAGGTCAACCAACGCGGCGGCCTGCGCTGGAATACGACCAAGGCCTTTTTGCGCCCGGCAATGAAGCGGCCCAATCTATGTGTGCTGACCAGCGCCGAAACCGAGCGGCTGGAATTCGACGGCAGAATGGTGACCGGCGTGCGATTCCGGCTGAACGGGCAGAATCATCTGGCTCGCGCCGGTCGCGAGGTCATTCTCTCTGCCGGTGCGATCAATTCACCGAAAATCCTGGAGCTTTCCGGGGTCGGTCGCCCGGATGTGCTGTCGGCTGCGGGACTCGACGTCGTCCATGAACTTCCGGGTGTCGGCGAAAACCTGCAGGACCATCTGCAAATCCGTACGGTCTTCCGCATCGAGGGCGCAAAGACGCTGAACCAACTCTATCACAACCTGTTCACCCGGGCGGGCATGGGGCTTGAATATATGCTGCGCCGGTCAGGGCCACTGTCGATGGCGCCGAGCCAGCTCGGTATCTTTGCCAAGAGCGACCCCGCTGTTGCGACCGCCGATCTCGAATATCACGTACAGCCCTTGAGCACCGACCGGCTCGGCGAGCCGCTGCACAAATATCCCGCCGTCACCGTCTCCGTCTGCAATCTGCGGCCGGAAAGCCGCGGGACCGTGCATGTTGGCGGCCCGGACCCTTCCGTGGCGCCGGAAATCCGACCGAATTATCTTTCGACCGTCGGCGACCGGTTGCTTGCGACGAAATCGGTTCGGCACGCCCGCCGGCTCATGGAGGCCGGCGCCATTCGCAAGTACCGGCCGCAGGAAATGCTGCCGGGCCTGGAATACCAGAGTGACGAGGAGCTGATCCGTCGCGTCGGCGATATCGCCACAACGATCTTCCATCCGGTCGGCACCTGCAAGATGGGCAACGACGTGATGGCGGTTGTCGATCCGCAATTGCGGGTGCATGGGCTGGCGAAACTGCGGGTGGTCGATGCATCGATCATGCCGACGATCGTGTCGGGAAACACCAACTCGCCGGTGATAATGATTGCCGAGAAGGCCGCGGAGAGCGTCCTATCAGGGGCGTAATTAGCCCCTCGCATTCACTAAAGTGAATGCGTGGAATTGCGGCTCGTGACGATGAGCCCAACCCGCTCAATGCAGGTTGGGCCATCGATTTTCGATCAGAGAGTCGAGACGTTCTCAGCCTTCGATTTTCCGGTCTTGCGATCCTGGCCAACTTCGAAGCTGACCTTGTCGCCTTCGCGGAGCGACCCGCCGCTTTGCAGCGCAGACACGTGAACAAAAACGTCCTGCCCGCCACCCTCAGGGGTGATGAAGCCGAAGCCCTTGTCGTCATTGAAGAATTTAACGGTACCTGTCGGCATGAGATAAATATTTCCTTGTATCGTTCGACGATTTGCGAAGGCGAAACTATAGCTTCGACGCTTCTCTATCAACCCTTTAGCACACTCGTGGCTTTTTGAACGCAAAAAGACGTCAGCTCCGACGAAGCTCAATGCGGCTCGTAACAACCGATCGACCGGTAGCAGGGTCGGTATCGATGGTTGTGAGGCGCATGCCCGATGCTCCGGTTTTTTCGATCGTCATCTGCGCACGCCGATCGCCGTTGACTTCTTTCGCCCATCTGATCGCGAGACTTATGGCATTACCAGCGCGCTTTCCGCCAAGACCCGCGGTGCCGGTGCCCGCGCCCACGTAGGAGCCAGTGTAGGTGTCACCAGTGGCCTTGAGGTTCGCGCTGATGACGCGGGAAAAAACGACAAGGCTGGTACAACGCCCATTGAGTGCGAGGGAACTTGCATTCGCATCCGATTTGAAACGGCAAGTGACTTTAATGGTGGGTGCATTTGTCCGCACTTTCACCGTCCCGTTACCGCTCCAACTTCCCGCCAGTGTTTTCAAGAAGGCGGATTCGTCGGCGTGGGCGGCGCCTGCCGTTGCCATTGCGGCCGTCGCAACGGCGATGGAGCATGCAAGGACTTTGATCATGTGAATCACTTTCGATCGCGCTACATCAGGACCGCCACGCTCGGTTGTCGAGGAGGAAGGCGGTCATATAACCGCCGCACGTGGTTTTCGTTCCATACGGGAAGCATCGATTGGGCTCGCAGCCACCACCATCTCGCGAACAGGAACCTTCGCCGGGGCCTTCGCGAGCTCGTCCGCACGGCAGCCTGAAATCAAAAACACCCATCAGTCGCCTCGGCCTCAACCGAGACAACCTCTTGAGGATCCACATCTAGAGCGCCCAGTCCTCCCCATTTTTGACTTCGGCAGCTTTATCCTCGCGGCAAATCGTTTCCAGCGCCAATGAGGCACGGCTGGAGTGCCTTTGCTTATGCCGCAGGATTGCAAATTGCCGGGACGGCAGAGGAAAGCGCACCTTCACCAGCAGACCTTGCGTCAAGAGCGGCGCCGCCACGGCACCTGAGACGACCGTCGCGCACAGGCCCTCTCTTGCTGCCGATATAACCGCCTCGTTCGACGGCAGTTCAAGCGCGACAGCCAGATTTCCGGGGGCTATGCCGAGATTGGAAATCGCCGCCTCGAAAGCCGACCGGGTTCCGGACCCTTTTTCCCGCATGACCCATTTCGTGCCCGAAACCAGCTCCGTCGGTGCAATTGCCTTGCCACGCGCCCAGGGATGACGCGGGCCGACAACGACAAGGAGTTCGTCCTCGGCAAGCGGCTGAATATTCAGCGCCGGCTCGTCAACGCTGCCTTCGACGAAGCCGACTTCGGCCAATCCATCAAGAACCGCTTTTGCCGCCGTGGTCGTGTTGCCAATCATCAGCTTCAGGTCGATGCCTGGGTAGCGGATCTTGAAACGCATCAGCATCGCCGGCAGCCAGTAGCTTGCGATCGTCTGGCTTGCAAAAACGACCAGTTCACCCTTTTGCAAGCCGCCGAGATCGGACAAGACGAGTGCTGCCGCCTTGGCGCGCGCCAGCGTCGCTCTTGCCTCCCCCAGAAACACCCGTCCTTCATATGTCAGCTCTATGCGGCGTCCGACGCGGTGGAAAAGCTCGACGCCATAGGAGGTCTCGAGATTGCGGATCGCCGAACTGACGGCCGATGGCGTCAGCCCGATCGCGGAGGCAGCATTGGTCAGATGCTCGCGTTCCGCAACCGCGACGAAAATGGAAAGCTGTTCAAATGTCATGATCAATCGTTCGATTTTGCCGAATGAATCATACTAAACTATTCAATGGAAGTCGACAATTGGGTGTGGGACAGTGCAGTCCTTCCGCAAGGTCTTCCCGATGCTCGTTTCCGCCTCCCGTTCCCCGTCGTTTCCTGCCGTCCTGCCGGGACTCGTTCTTTGTGCGGCGGTCACGCTCGCTGCGCATCTTGTTGAGCGGCTGCAGTTGATGATTTTCGGCTCGCATTGGATCGAGAGCCTCGTGCTTGCCATTCTGATCGGCATTGCCGTGCGCTCTTCGGTCTGTCTGCCGCAGACTTTCATCCCCGGCATCCAGTTCGCCGCCAAGACGCTTCTCGAGATTTCCGTCGTGTTGCTTGGCGCCTCGCTCAGCACGGCTGCCATTCGGCAGGCTGGGCTCCCGCTTGTCGGCGGAATTGCCGTTCTGGTTGCTCTGTCTTTGGCCGGCAGCTTTCTGATCGGACGGCTCTTCGGACTGTCGGCCAGCCTGGCGACCTTAGTTGCTTGCGGCAACTCGATCTGCGGCAATTCTGCGATTGCCGCAGCAGCGCCCGTGATCGGCGCCAAACCGGATGATATCGCGGCCTCGATAGCCTTTACCGCGCTGCTCGGCATCGGCGCAGTGCTGACGCTGCCGCTTCTTCATCTCCTCTTGGGTATGAGCGCCGTGCAATATGGCGTTTTCGCAGGCCTGACAGCCTATGCCGTCCCGCAGGTATTGGCGGCCACGGCCTCTGCCGGAGCCGTCAGCACCCAGGTGGGCACGCTCGTCAAACTGATCCGCGTGATGATGCTCGGACCGGTCATCCTTCTGCTCGGTGCAGTTCATGGCCGCCGCGCTGGCGGCTCTTCAGTCAATCTCCGCCATGTTCTCCCCTCGTTCATCCTCGGTTTTGCAGCTATGGCGACACTTCGTTCTCTCGACGCGATCCCGGCGCCGCTGCTGCCCGGGATGTCGGCTGTCTCCGCCACCTTCACCGTCACCGCCATGGCCGCTTTGGGTCTCTCCGTCGATGTCAGATCCGTCGCCCATACCGGCGGTCGTGTCCTCGCGGCGGCGGCGCTGTCGCTGTTGGCACTGGCGGCTCTCGGGCTTTGCCTGATTGGACTGCTGAATATCGTCTGATCGAAGGTGGTATGCCTAAAATACTGGCAAAGATTCCAGTTGCCTTACAAACGATCGGCGACTAGCCTGTATATACAGGCCGGGGAAGCAAAGATCGTCATGCGGGTCATCTCTTCACAGCAAGCTGCGGATCTTCTCGAAGACGGGATGACTGTCGCTGCTTCGGGTTTTGGAGGATGCTGTCATCCCGAAGCGATCACGGCGGCCGTCGAGGAGCGTTTCCTCGCCTCTGGAAAACCCCGCAACCTGACACTTCTGTTTGCTGCCAGCACGGGCGATCGTCAGACGCGCGGCATGGGGCACTTCGGTTATGAGGGCCTCGTCGCCTGCGTGATCGCCGGGGGATGGCGCGGAACGCCTCGCCTTGGCAGGCTGGCGATCGAGGAGAAGATCGAAGCGCATTGCTGGCCGCAGGGCGTCATCGCGCAGCTCTATCGGGCGATTGCCGCCGGTCACCCTGGAGTGGTCACCCATATCGGGCTCGGCTCCTTCATGGATCCGCTTCATGGCGGCGGCCGCATGAATGCGACGACGCCGCGTGCGCTTGTCGAGCGTGTGTCGTTGCGCGGCAAGGAATGGCTGCTTTATCCGTCGATGCCGCTCGACTGCGTGCTTTTGCGCGGAACGACGGCCGACGAAGACGGCAACATCACCCTCGAGGACGAGGCGTTCCCACTCGACGTGCTCGCCATGGCGCAGGCGGGCCGAAACTCCGGTGGCATCGTCATCGTCCAGGTCAAGCGGATTGCCGAGCGCGGCTCGCTGCCGCCGGGCGATGTTCGCATCCCGGCGGTGCTCGTCGATTATGTCGTCGTTTGCGATGATCCGGCCCAGCACGGCGTCAGTTTCGCCGAGACGGACAATATCGCCTATACCGGGCGCGTCCGCATGGCGATGAGCCGCCTGCAGCCGGCGCCACTGTCGGTCGATAAAATTATTCAGCGACGTGCCTTCCTGGAGCTGGCGCCGCTCAATCGCCCAACCATCAACCTCGGCATCGGCATTGCCGCCGGGATCGGCCGCATCGCCAGCGAAGAGGGATTCGACGATTATACGATGACGATCGAATCCGGCGTCATCGGCGGCGTGCCGGCCGAGGAGCTGTCCTTTGGCGCCGCCGTCAATCCGACCGCCATCATCCCACAGGCATCGCAGTTTGATTTTTACGACGGCGGCGGCCTCGATATCGCCTTCCTCGGCATGGCCGAGGTGGATCGGCACGGTGCGGTCAATGTCAGCCGCTTCAATAATTCCATCGTCGGGGTCGGCGGCTTCACCAATATTTCGCAGACGGCCAAGCACGTTGTCTATCTCGGCGCGTTTTCGGCCGGTGGCGCTGAAATTGCCGTTGCCGACGGCACGCTCGACATCATCCAGGACGGCCGCTTCTGCAAGATCGTCGATGATGTCGACCAGATCAGTTCGAGCCCCGCCTTTGCGCCGGAAGGGCAATCACAGCTCGTCGTCACCGAACGGGCTGTCTTTCGGGTAATTGACGGATGCCTGACGCTGACGGAGTTTGCCCCCGGCATCGATCTTGCCGCCCATGTTCTCGATCGCCTGCCGAAGAGCGTCGCGGTGTCAGATCGGCTGAAGCAGATGGATGCGCGTCTGTTTTCGCCCCACGCCATGAAGGACTTTGCCCCATGAAAATCGATGGAGCCGCCATCATCGTCACAGGCTCGGCAACGGGCGTCGGGGCTGCATGCGTCAAACAATTCGCCGCGGGCGGTGCCAGGGTGGTCGTCAACTACAGCCGCAGCAAGAAAGAGGCCGATGAGACTGGCGATATCTGCCGCAGCCTGGGCGCGGAGGTGGAGATCGTCCAGGCCGACGTTGCCGATGACGCGGCTTGCCGCCGAATGGTCGCGATTGCCGTCGATCGATGGGGGCGGCTCGACGCCTTGGTGAACAATGCCGCGATGACGGTCAAATCCGATCCTTTCGATCTGGAGACATTGTCGGCCGAAGATTTTCAGAACGTTTTCGGTGTCAATGTCATCGGCGCCTATCAGATGTGCCGGGCGGCAGTGCCTGCGATGCGTGACAGCGGCGGCGGTGCGATTGTCAATGTCTCATCCAATGTTGCCTTTACTGGCGGCGGCAGCTCGCTTGCCTATACGGCCTCCAAGGGCGCGCTGAATGCGCTGACCTTGGCCCTGGCGCGCACCTGCGGTCCCGATATCCGCGTCAATGCCGTTTGTCCTGGCATCATCGATACGCGCTGGATGCGCGACACGCTCGGGCCGGACGCCTATGGAGCCACTGCCAAGCGATTTTCGGACGCCGCGCCGCTCGGCCGTGTCGCGACACCGGAAGACGTTGCCGGCGCCATTGTCTGGCTTGTTCAGGGTGCCGACTTCGTCACCGGTGAATTGCTGTCCGTTGACGGCGGCATCCGCCTGTCCGGAGGCGTTCGCAAACCCGCGACATCTGGGGGCGCCGCATCGTGACGCTGCCGGCCCAATCCATCCTCGACTTCCCGGTGCCGCAAGCAACACATGTGGTCACCGCAAGAGATGCCATCCTTTACGCCCTGTCGGTTGGCTACGGCACCAACGCGCTCGACGAAAAGGCATTGAACTACGTCTATGAACGCGATCTCGTGACCGCGCCGACCCTTGCCAATATCGTAGCGCATCCAGGCCCATGGATGCGACAGACAGGCGTCGACTGGGCGCGTCTCGTGCATTCCGAACATCGCCTGACGATCCACCGGCCGGTCCCGCTTGATGTGCCGCTGACCTCTCGCTCACGCGTCCTCTCGGTAGTCGATCGCGGTGTTGAAAAAGGAATGTTCGTCAGCTTCGAGCGCCTGATCGCAACCGCGGACGGTGACGAGCCCATCGCGACGATCGTCCAGACGAACGCGTGCCGCGGCGACGGTGGATGCGGTTCGGCGGGATTTGCGCCTGAACCCTTGCCCAAAGTCCCGGACGGAGAGCCGGACTTCGAATTCAATGTCGACATCCCTGGTAACGCCGCTCTCATCTATCGCCTGAACGGCGATCTTAATCCGCTGCATGTCGATCCGCAGGCAGCCGGCAAAAGCGGCTTTGACCGGCCGATCCTGCATGGGCTGTGCAGCTTCGGCCATGCGGGCTACGCCATCCTCGCTGCCATCGATCCAGGCATGGCGACTGGCTTGAGCGCAATCGCGGCGCGTTTCAGCGCACCGATCTTTCCCGGAGAAACGATCACCCTGCAGATATGGCGCAACGGCGCCGAGATTCACTTCAGGGGGCTCGTTGCTTCGCGGAGCGCTATCATCCTCGACAATGGCGTGGCGAGGCTGTCATGACGAAAGCAGTCAAACCGGCCGCCGGCGAAGCGCGCCATTATATCAGGATCAAGGAGCAGATCCTGGCCGACATCGCCGAGGGCAAGCTGCAGCCGGGAGACCGGGTATCCTCCGAAAGCGAACTGGTGGCGGCATTCGGCGTCAGCCGCATGACGGCGAACCGGGCCCTGCGGGAGCTGATGTTCGAGGGCGTTCTCAAGCGATCCGCCGGGATCGGAACGTTCGTGTCGCCAAAGCACCTCGACGTCGATCTGCTTCAAATCCGCAACATAGCCGACGAAATACTGGAACGGGGTCACACGCATAAGGCGGTGGTCGTCAAGGCCGGGCTGATGAAGGCGGATGCTAACGTTGCCGACGCGCTCCAACTGATCCTCGGCGCTGAGGTGATGCATTCGCTGATCGTGCACATGGAAAACGACCAGCCCATTCAGGTCGAGGAGCGCTATGTCAATCCGCTGGTGGCGCCCGATTATCTGTCTGCCGACTTCTACAGCATGACGCCGCACGAATATCTGACGCAGGTCGCACCGATAACGGCGTTCGAACATATCGTCCAGGCCGTCAAACCGGATAGGGCCATACGCAAATATCTCGGCCTGAAGAATGATCACCCTTGCCTGCGCGTCTTTCGACGGACCTGGTCGGGCGAGGCCGTCGTGACCTGCGCGCTTTTATACTATCCCGGCGCGCAATATCGGCTGGAAGCACGGTCCAGCAAGGGTCCCTCTAAGCCCGTCGCCATTCTCGGAGAGAAACAGTGAGCGCCACCCATTCTCCATCGATCATCTTCAGCGCGGCTCCGCCGACGATCGAGGACATCGCAGCGGTTGCCCGTCGTCATGCGCGGATTGAGATATCCGCCGAGGTCGAAGCCCGGATTGTCGCGGCGCGTGCCGTCGTCGATCGCTATACGGCAAACGATCTGCCGGTCTATGGCCTGACGACGGGACTGGGAGCCGGTGTCGACACGCGACTTGCAACGGAAGACCTCGTGGCGTTCCAGATGCGTGTGCCGCAAGCCCGCGCCGTCGGCGTCGGACAACCGCTCGCACAGGAATCCGTGCGGGCGATGATGGCCGTCAGGGCTGCCGGCATGGCGGCTGGCGGTTCCGGCGTTTCGCTGAAAGTATTCCACGGTCTGATCGCCGCCATCAATGCAAGTGTCCATCCCGTCGTCCCATCATTGGGCTCGATTGGTGCGGCGGATTTGGCTCCGCTTGCCCATATGAGCCGCGGCCTTCTCGGCTTCGGCGAGATCGAGCTTGGCGGCGAAGTGCTGCCGGCCGCCATCGCTCTTGAAAGGGCCGGCCTGAAGCCCCTCGAATTGGCGCCGAAGGACGGGCATGCGCTTGTTGTGGCCAACAGCCTCTCCATCGGCCTCGCCTGTCTGGCGCTTGAGGAGATCGAGCGGCTCTTCGATTGGTCCCTGAAGGCGATTGCCGTTAATTTCGAAGCGTTCCGGGCCAATGTCAGCGTCTTCGACGATCGCGCTCTGGCTGCAAGACCCGCCTTCGGGCAACGCCGTGTCGCCGCTCAACTGATGGAGCTGCTTTCGGGCAGCTCCTTGCTTGCCGCCGATGCAGCAAGACGTCTCCAGGATCCTTTGAGCTACCGTTGCACGCCGCAGGTCTGGGGTGCGTTGAGGCATGCGATCGACGAGGCAAGGCAGGCGACCGAGATTGAGCTCGTCAGTTCCGGCGACAATCCTGTCGTGATCGTATCCGAGGGCGTCATTCTTTCACACGGCAATTTTGACATGACCGCGTTTGTGCTCGCCTGGGAAAGGCTGGGGCAGGCGATGGCGCATTGCGCGGCAGGCACCGCCTATCGGATCATGAAGATCATGTCGCCTGCCATGTCCGACCTCCCGCGCTTCCTGACCGCGATGGGCCAGAGCCGCACCGGCTTTGCGACCGTGCAAAAGACCGTCTCGGCCATGGAGGCCGAAATCCGCCATCTGGCCATGCCGGTTTCGCTTTCGCCCATTCCTGTTGCCGATGGCGTCGAAGACCAGGCGTCGATGGCTCCGAGCGTTTTGGCAAAGACGCAGGCGATCGTCGAGCGCCTGCGCTATCTCACTGCCATCGAACTGATCGCCTCGGTACAGGCCGTCGAGCTGCGAGGGGTCTCAGGCGAATTGGGCAAGGGATCGGCGGAAGCCTATGCTTTCGTCCGCACCCAAGTCCCGGCGCTCGAAGAGGATCGCGCACAAGGGCCGGATTTTGCGACGATTGCCGCATTGATCGGGCTCGGCCCGCAATAAGCGCGGTTCGCCACTGCCCCGGCAAGAAGGGCAGGGCACTGACCGGTCATGCCGGCGGTCATTCTGGGGAATGCCGTCGGTTCGTTCATTGAAAAGTCAACAAGAGGGAATGGTTATGAAAAATTGGACAAAAGGCATCTTTGCAGCCGGCATCATGGCAGCCGCCATGTTCCAGCCTGCATCCGCAGAGACCATCAAGGTCGGCAGCAAGAATTTCACCGAGCAGTTTATCCTCGCCGAAATGTACGCCGCCGTTTTGGAAAATGCCGGCATCACCGTCGAGCGCAAGATCAATCTCGGCGGCACGCTGATTGCTCACCAGGCATTGGTGGCCGGCGAGATCGATCTCTATCCGGAATATACTGGCACAGCGCTCGCTTCTGTCGTCAAGGGTGAGATGTCGACCGATGCCGACAAGGTCTACACTGAGGTCAAGGATTTCTACGCCAAGCAGTTCAACCTCACATGGCTGAAGCCGAGCGGCATCAACAACGGCTACGTCATCGTTGTCCGGCAGGAAACGGCGCAGGCCAGCAATCTGAAGAGCCTGTCGGATCTCGCCAAGGTTTCCAAGACCCTGGTCTTCGGCGGCGGTGCTGAATTTCCCGACCGCGCCGATGGCCTGCCCGGCCTGAAGCGCGTCTACGATGCCGAGTTCAAGGAGTTCAAGCAGTTTGCCAAGCTTGGTCTTCGTTATGATGCACTGGACCAAAAGGACATCGACGTCGCCAACGGTGCAGCGACCGACTGGCAGATCGGCTCGAAGAACCTCGTGCCGCTGGCAGACGACAAGGGTCTGTTTCCGCCCTACTACGTGGCCCCCGTTGTCCGCCAGGACGTGCTGAAGGCCAATCCGAAAGTTGCCGAACTGCTGGAAGCGGTCGGCACCCATCTCGACAACGAGAAAATGCGGGTCCTCAATGCCAAGGTCGAGACCGACCACGAGGAAGCCAAGGACGTGGCGGTCGATTTCCTCAAGGAAAACGGCCTGCTGCCGAAATGATTGTCATGCCCCGCGGCCGGATATATGACGAGGTTCTCGATGCAGTGTCGAAGGCGCTGGATGCGCAGGGCAGGGGCGAAACCGTCATCGAGCCGCGCGTCCATCTTGTGCCAGAGAGCTCCGACAAAGGCCATTTCAACGTGCTTCGCGGCTATGTCAAAGCGCTGAACTATGCCGGCGTCAAAGTTGTCGGTGACTTCGTCGACAACTATAAGGTCGATCTGCCCTCGGAGCTTGCGGTCCTCAACCTGTTCGACCCGAACACCGGCGTGCCGAAGGCCATCATCGACGCAACTGCTATCACCGACATGCGCACCGGGGCCGTGACTGCCCTTGGCGCAAAATATCTCGCCCGCAAGGACAGCAAGATTCTCGGTCATATCGGTGCGCGCGGAACCTCTTACTGGAATGTCCGGCTTCTCGACCATCTCTTCGACTTCGAGGAAATCCGCGTGCATTCGCGCCGGCCGGAAAGTCGCGATGCCTTCGCAAAGCGTCTTGAGGCGGATCTCGGCAAGAAGATCGTTGTCACCGACAATTGGCAGGATTGCCTCAAGGGCGCCGACATCATGGTCGAGGCCAGCCGCCTGCCGGAACCAGCGCCGCTGTTCAAGACCGAATGGGTGAAGAAGGGGGCCTTCGTCGTGCCCTATGGCACGATGAGCGCACTTGAATTCGATCTCACCGATATCATGGACAAGGTCGTCGTCGACGATTGGGGACAATGCGGCCCCGGCAAACCTTTCGGGGCGCTTCGCCGTCACGTCGACGAGGGCAAGGTGACGGCCGAGAACTTGCATGCCGAAATCGGCCAGATCGTCTGCGGCATGAAGCCCGGCCGCGAAAGTGATGAGGAGACGATCCTGTTTTGGCATCGCGGCCTCAGCACGACCGACGTGGCGCTCGGCGCCGCCATGGTCGACAAGGCAAAAGAGATGAACATCGGCCAGCGGCTTCGGTTCGCATAGTCGCCATGGTGATGTCCAAGCCGATCGCCTGTTCGAGAATGTATAATCTCAGCCCGCGCATTCGCGGCCTGTGGGACGCGCTGTTTGCGCTGGTCAGCTCGCAGTCCAGCATAGAACTCGAGATCATCGCTCATGCAGCACCAGCCCCCCTGTCGGAATTATGGGCGAGGCCGGACATGGGCGCGGTCTTCATGTGCGGCTATCCGTTTTCGCGCATGCGCGAGGCTGCGCGACCGACGATGCTTGCCGCAGCCGTCTCGAGCGAGGCATGGTCTTTGGACCAGCCGCTCTATGCCAGCCACATTCTCATCGCCTCCACCGGGCCAGTCAACGCGGTGGCCGATCTCGCTGCGGCACGCTGGGGCTGGACCGTGCGCGATTCTCAATCGGGCTACCACGCGGCGCGCTCCTTCCTTGCCGGCCAGTTTGCCGGGAAAATGAAGCAGAGCATGACGGTCGGACCGCTGCTCAACCCTTCAGGCATCGTCGCCGCCCTCAAGGATGGCAGGATCGATGCGGGCGCGATCGACGCTTACGCCTTCCAATTGTTGTCGATGCACGAACCCGACGCGATCGATGGTCTTCGTATTCTGGCGACGACCGAGCCGCTTCCCGCGCCGCTATTGGTTGCCGCGCAGACATTGCCTGTGGACATCACCACAGCGTTAAAGCAAAGCCTCGTGGCATTGCATGAAACGCCTGAGGGAGCGGCGGTTTTGGAACGGCTCGGCCTCAGGCGATTTTCGGCGGTCACTCCGTCCGCCTACGATATTCTGCCGCAGAGAGCCGACGACGCCGATCGCAGATTGGGGATCCCATGGTAGACAGGCGAATGAGCGCCCGGACGCGGAGGTCTCGGCGATGAAATGGGTCCCTAAACATCTCGACCGGCTATTCGAAGCGCTGTTGGAGCACCTGTATCTCGTTTTTTCATCGGTCGGCATTGCCCTGGTGATCTCGCTGATCGTCGGGATATGGGCGGCAAGGCGACCGCGAAGTTTTGCGGCCATCGTCATCTTCACCGGTATCCTGTTCGCCGTGCCCAGCCTGGCGCTGTTTGCGCTTCTCATTCCCATCATGGGTATCGGGGCGGCGCCCGCTATAACAGGTCTTGCCGCCTATTCGCTGATGATCCTGATCCGCAATATCGGCATGGGATTTCAGGCTATTCCGCGTGACATACTCGAAGCTGCCGACGGCATGGGCTACGGCACGGCGCGGCGGATCTGGGAAGTCGAGCTGCCGCTGGCGATGCCCTATATTGTCGGCGGCATCCGCATTGCCGTGGTAACAGTGATCGGCATCGCGACCGTTGCCGCCTATATCAATGCCGGCGGGCTCGGCGTCATCATTTTCGAAGGCATCGACCAGCGGTTTCCTGAAAAGATCATCGCAGGCGGGCTGCTGACGTCATTTCTGGCGCTCTTTGCCGACTACTGTTTTGCGTCGTTCGAAAAGCTGCTGCGCCGCCGCAGTGGAGGTAAAGCGGCATGATCGTGATCGATGCATTCAGCTGGATCTTCGACAACTCCGGCACCTTCTTCAACGCTTTCAATCGCCATCTTCTGATGTGCGTCCTGTCGCTCGGCATCGCTTTTGTCATTGCCGTGCCGCTCGGATTTGCCGTCGCACGGGCACCCCGCGCCGCCTTTGCAGTGGTCAATATCGCCGGCGCCTTGCGCTCCATACCGAGCCTTGCGATCCTGTCGGCGACGATGCCTTTCCTCGGAATCGGATTGTTGCCGTCGGTGATCGCCCTCATCGTCCTTGCCGTGCCGCCGCTGCTGTTGAACACGATCATCGGCATTCGCGAGATCGACGCCTCGGTGATCGATGCGGCCGATGGAATGGGGATGAGCGCCGGGCAGATGCTGTGGGAGATCGAACTTCCTCTGGCCGTTCCCGCGATTCTGTCAGGCGTCAGGACGAGTGCCGTCCAGGTGATCGGCGGGGCGGCACTCGCCTCCTTTATCGGCGGCGGCGGACTTGGCGATTTCATCAATGCCGGCATTGCGATCATGAACATGCCGCGCCTTCTCGTCGGAGCGGTCCCGATAGCCCTGCTCGCAATCTTTGCGGAATTGGCGTTCGGCGCCCTGGAGCGCGTCTTCACTCAACGGCGCTAAGCGGCCGAAAGCGGATATCAGGATGATTCATCTCGATCATGTTACGAAGAATTACGACGGAAGCGGCCAGCATGCGGTCGACAATCTCGATCTCCTGATCGAGACCGGTACGACGGTTGCCCTGATCGGTCCTTCGGGCTGCGGCAAGACCACGACCATGCGCATGATCAATCAGTTAGAGACCCCCACGACGGGACGTGTGCTGGTCGACGGCAGGGATATCGCCCGGGTCGATCAGAAAGAGTTGCGCCGCAGCATCGGCTATGTCATCCAGCAAGTCGGTCTGTTTCCGCATATGTCGATCGCACGCAACGTCGCAACCGTACCGCGGCTTCTCGGCTGGGAAAAGGTGCGCAGCGATCGCCGCGTCGACGAACTCCTGGATCTCGTCGGTCTTGATCCGGCCATCATGCGGCAGCGTCTTCCGCACGAATTGTCTGGCGGGCAGCGTCAGCGCGTCGGTTTCGCCCGCGCTCTCGCCGCCGATCCGGCGATCATGCTGATGGACGAACCGTTCGGCGCGATTGATCCGATCACCCGCGTCCGGCTTCAGGACGAATTCCGCGATATTCTCAGGAAGGTGAAGAAGACCGTCGTCATCGTCACGCATGACCTCGATGAGGCAATCAAGATGGGCGATCGCATCGCGATCATGCGGGATGGCCGCCTCCTTCAATATGATAGCCCGCAGGAGATCCTTGCGCGTCCCGTCAATGAATTCGTCGAGAGTTTCCTCGGCCCTGACCGAGCCATAAAAAGGCTGAGCTTGATTGCCGTATCGACGATCATGACCACGCCGGAACCGTCCAACGGCGATGCCGAGATCGCCGCTGACGCCACGGTTCACGACGCCTTGGCGCTCATCCTCTCCGGTGAGATGCCGGGCCTGCATGTCCGAGCCGCCGATGGCACGCTTGCGGGATATCTGTCGCGGGACACTTTGTTGCGCGCCAATCGGCTGTAGGGCAATTCCGGTAAAAGTGCGCAGCGGTTTTGCTCGACGCGGAACAAGACCACCGGCCCTTGCCGAAGAGATCACCATGCCAATGCTACCCACGCGTGCTGAAAGGGATTGCCGATCGCCTGTCTCAGGCTGTAGATGAGTTTCGCACAATGGGATTGTGCAAGCGGCCGGAATGACGTCAACTCCGCTCGTTCGTTATCGGTCACTGTCTGAAGCTTTCCCAGCGCACTGCGCTGCCACATGAGGGGACCTACGCCATTGTCTTCGCTTGTTCTTCCTAGTCGCCCGCTCTCGTTGGCGCGCAACGTCATCTCCACCCCGAATGCTTACTTCTGGTCAACGCCCATCATCCTGGCACTGGCTGTCTTTCTATTCGTCTCGGAAGCACCAGGCGTAATCCGCGATTTCCAGATCAGCCAGAACCCTTTGACGCTGGAAAATGGCGACGTGCAAAACGGGCGATGCACGACACGCAAGGCAGTCTTTACCGATTGCGAGGCACGCCTTGTCTACAGCTACGGCGGACGAGACTACGACACCGATGTCGAGGTCATGTTCGTCGATTTCCATACTGGCGACTACGAAACCGGTCTTGTGATATCCGCCGATCATCCGGAACTTGCGACGATGAGCTTGGGTCTGGACATGCTGTGGAACCGGATCATCACGCTCACCGTGTTCGCGCTACTGTTTGGCGGCATGGGCCTGGGGATGATTTTTCTCGCTATCCGCATCTGGTGGGTCAAGGGCCAATTGCTTCGGCCTGCCATGCTGACCCCCGTTCCGGTCGAGGTCACCGCATTCGACCGCAGACGCGGCGTCCTTTCCATCACCTACAATGACAAGATTGCCAACGACAAAACGGGGCGATCGGCTTACACGCGCATGAAGAATGGAGAAGAGCCTCTGATCGTCGGGGAAGCCAATGGCAAAGCGATCGGACTGGCTGTCAGGCACGGCAATACTGCCCTGCCAGTGCTTCTGGACGATCGTCTGCAGCGCGTGAAGCTTACGGATGATGAGCGCAACGCGGCTCTAGCACCTTTCGCGCACCAGCAAGAAAGCGATCGGAGTGTGCCGGTTTTGATCGAAGACCCCAAGCAGGCGGGGGTATCGATCTGGAGGCGATTGCAGGTTTTCTTCGGTATGTTGCTTCTGATCCTCGTCGGTGTGGTCGGCTTCTGGCTTTGGTACGTCACGACCTCCACGACACCATTCCAATCGCCTGGCATGGACATCAACAATCTTATGCCGGCGCCGTTAAACGAGTGGGGATGCGGGCAGCTCAAGAAGCGGTTTGGTCAGGATCGCGCGCCTCTTGGTTGCGTCGCCGACGATTACACGAGCTGGAAATAGCAAGACGGTCCGCGCTGTTTGACCGAGCCTTCACGATCGGCGGTAGACCAGGGCGGGCCGTTTTGCGGTGAAAGCTTTCGGCGTTTCTGCGTCCAAATCAGTCCTGAACACATGTGAGGCCGTCAAAGCGACCGCTCGCTCAACGGCCGGTCGCTCTGGCGTCGTCTCCACGAAGCGCTTCACGGCTCTAATTCATTCAGTCCTGGTCTGCGACGACGCAGGCAGGCAGCCGAAGCCGTACCGGTCGCCGAAAACGCAAGCGTCTCGGACCAATTTCGCAGTCAAAGATTAGATGACACCTTTGCTGAAAATGAAGCACCCATAGGGCCCTGGGTCGGAGGTTCTGACGATCGCGAAGGATTTTTTCGCTGCTTCGTAAAATGCGAAACGCTCCAATGCCTCCATCCGAACAGGGCGATCTTCAGCGCGATCGATGACTTTTTGTATCGTCGCGAAAATCGGCATTTGCCCGCTGGCGTCGCCAACAACTTGCATCCTTTTCACCGGCGCATCGATGAACGTGTCCAGTGGGAAGAGCGTCAGAATAGCTTCAGCGACACGCTCCAAGCCGCAGCCGGAAACGTCGATGAGATGGCCGTAGGTTGTATGCCGGGCTATGGTCTGGGCAGGGTGGTTGACGTCGCACAAGACCAGTTGGTCCCCGTGCCCCATCAGCATCAAAGCATGCATCAGCTCGGCGTTTAAGACTGGATCGATTCCCCTCAGCATGTTGTGCCTCCCTGTCCAAAGGTCTAATCTTTACAGATTATGCAAATTCCGTAATGTTTTGAAATGGGTTCAGCCTCAAATGCTTCGTTTATATTTTTGGACAAAAGCACCGCACATATCCGATGATGCTTATGGTTAGTCAAGTCGTCGCGAGAACGAAAACGAGAAATATCTGAGAATTCTGCAATGGATTACTTTACAACGGTAATTCCATGTGTGAAGTTATCGGTGCGAATGACGTCCTCCCAGGATAGGGGCGGCGGGTGCAGCTGAGCGCTCTACCTGCCGCCGCTTTGCAGGAAGGTCGATCAAACGTCGCGAGGAGTGCGCGACGCCGTTGGAGGAGGATCATATTTGGCATCGATGAATATCGTCAATGTCGGTAAGGCCTATGGAAGCCTGACGGTGATCCATGGCGTTTCCGTCGAAATCCCCGACGGCGAGTTCGTCGTTCTGGTGGGGCCGTCGGGTTGCGGAAAATCGACGCTGCTGCGCATGGTCGCCGGCCTCGAACCGATAACCTTCGGTGACATCCGGATCGACGGCAAGGTGGTCAACGACCTGCCGCCGAAGGACCGCGATATCGCCATGGTATTTCAGAGCTATGCGCTCTATCCGCACAAGACGGTGGCGCAGAATATGGGCTTCGCGCTGAAGATGCGCGGTGAGACGAAGGCCGATATCGAGGGGCGGGTGCGCAAGGCGGCCGAGATCCTTGATCTGGTGCCGTATCTTGCCCGCTATCCCCGCCAGCTTTCTGGAGGCCAGCGTCAGCGCGTGGCGATGGGAAGGGCGATCGTGCGCGATCCCAAGGTATTCCTGTTTGACGAGCCACTCTCTAACCTTGATGCCAAGCTGCGCGTGCAGATGCGCGCCGAGATCAAGGAGTTGCAGCGCCGGCTGGCAACGACGATGATCTACGTGACGCATGATCAGGTGGAGGCCATGACCATGGCCGACCGAATCGTGGTGCTGCGCGACGGACGTGTCGAGCAAATCGGTTCGCCGCTGACGCTTTACGATACGCCTGCCAACACCTTCGTCGCCGGTTTCATCGGTTCGCCATCGATGAACCTGATCAAGGGCCACATCCGCTCTGCCGCCGAGCCGTTCTTCGAGACGGATGAGGGTATTCGGCTGCCGCTCCACCGCGCGCCTGCGGGCTCGGACGGGCGGCCAGCCTTTTACGGCATTCGGCCCGAGCACTTCACGCTTGGCGGCTCGGTCAGCGCACATGTGACGGTCGTTGAATCGACCGGATCGGAAACGCAGGTCTTTGCAAAGCTTGGGCAACAGAAGATCATCGGCGTCTTTCGCGACCGCGTCGAGGAGCCCTCGGACCATGTGATCGCGATGACGCCGAACGCCGCCCTCGTCCATCTGTTTGACGGAGAGAGCGGACTGAGGCTTATCTGAGAGTTCTTGCTGCCGCTTCGAGGAGGAAGCGCCGGCAGCCACAACCGTGGCGGTTTATCAACGGGAGGAGACCCATATGAAAGTCAGTGATTTCGAGAGAATGATGGCGATCGGCCTGAGCCGGCGCGCCATCCTGAAGACCAGTGCAAGCCTCGGTGCGGTCGCAGCCGGAAGCGCCATGCTCGGTCCATTCGGAACGGCCTTTGCGCAGGATGCATCCTTGCGCAGCCAGATCTTGCAGGTGCCGGGTGTCGGCAAAGGCTCGCCGACGGATGCCGACTGGCAGAAAGTTGGCGAGATGTGCCTGGAAGCGACGAAGAAGAGCGTCAAACAGGGCGAGTTCGCCGGCGTCGAACTATCTTTCATGGGCCTGAATAACCAGAACCTGCATAACGTTCTGTTCCGCGGCTTCCTCAAGCCTTGGGAGGATTATACCGGCGCCAAGATCACCTGGATCGACCTTGCGCAGGCTGACTACAATCCACGCCTGCAGCAGGCGATCGCAACGGGTACGGTCGATTTCGACCTGCTCGAGATGGGCGCGCCGTTCGAGGGTGATGTCTGCGGCAAGGGGCTGGCGTCGGAGATGCCGGACTGGGTCAAGACCCAGATCGATATGGACGACTATGTCGACTACCTCAAGGCGCCGGTTGGCACCTGGGACGGCAAGACCTACCGCGTCTCGGTCGATGGCGATTGCCACAACTTCAACTACCGCACCGACTACTTCGCCGATGCCGACCTGGCGAAGGCCTGGAAGGACGAAGGCCACGAGGGCGAGTGGGGCGTTCCGAAGACCTGGCAGAAGGTTCAGGAGGTCACCAAATTCCTCAAGGGCAAGACCATCGGCGGCATGGAAGCGGTCGGCTATCTCGACGCACCCAAGGCTTGGGGCGGTTTCGGCTTCTACTTCCTCGGCAGCCGCGCCACGGCCTATGCCAAGCATCCAGATGACAAGGCCTGGTTGTTCGACACCGACACGATGAAGCCGCGCATCAACAACCCGGCATGGGTCCGGGCGATTCAGGACGTCATCGACGCCCTGCCATCGGAAGCGGGCGATCAGCTCAATGCCGATCCGGGCACGACAGCTTTCCAGCAATTTCTGGCCGGCACCGGTTCCATGGTCTCCTGGTGGGGAGACGTGGGTGCAAGCGCGCGCACCAGCGACAGCTCGGTCGTTGGCGACACCATCGGCTTCGACATCCTTCCGGGATCGGACGATGTCTATAATTCGAAGACCGGCCAGTGGGAAAAGCTTGCCAGCGGCCCGAACCACGCGCCAAACATGGCCTATCTGGGCTGGGGCGTCTATGTGATGGCCCGGGTCGACAGCGACGAGAAAAAGAAGAAAGCGGCCTGGAGTGCTGCAGCCCATCTCGGCGGCAAGGATCTGGCACTCTGGACGGCGGCCTATCCGTCCGGCTTCCAGTGCTATCGCAAGAGCCAGTTCGACATCAAGGAATGGGTGTCGGCAGGTTATGACGAAACCTTTATCTCAGGCTATCTCGCTTCGCAGTCGAATTCCTACAACCATCCGAACGCCGCTATCGAGCCGCGTATTCCGGGCATCTTCCAATATTACAGCGTCGCGGAAGACGAACTGGCCAAGGTTTTCGCCGGACAGGTAACCGCACAGGCCGGCGCCGATGCGATCGCTGCCGCCTGGGAGAAGATCACCGATCAGCTCGGCCGCGACAAGCAGCTTGCGCTCTACAAGGCCTCGCTCGGGGCCTGATATACGACGGACATCTTCGGATGTCTCGTCCATGATCTCAGGCGGCACAAAGTCGTGCCGCCTGAACCGTTGCCCGGTTCCGCACGCCTTTCTGCCTCAAGGGTCTTGCCTATGTCGCATACGATTACCCCAGCCGTCAGCCCTGTGGAGGGCGCGACGGTCCAGCGCGCCGCCGCCAGGCGCGGTCGGCTGCTGCTCTTCGCTGCGACCATCTTGTTGTTCGCCGTCCTCATTCTCCAGATCCTCGATGCGAGCGGGGTCACGGCGCTCGGCCTCGTCAGCTGGCGACCGCTGCTGTTTGCCTATATCGTCTGGGCGGTGGCACTGTGTGCGAGCCAGGTGATGATCCGCGGTGAGGCGGGGCAGCGCGCGGTTTTCGTGCTTCCTGCCGTGCTCTTCACCGTCGCCATGGTGGTTTTCCCGACCGTCTTCGGGCTTTATATCGCTTTCACGGATTGGAACCTGAGCGCGGCGGCCGGCCGACGCTTCAACGGGCTCGACAATCTACGCACTTTGTTCGCGGACCGGTATTTCTGGAACGCGCTGCTGAACATGGTCTATTATGTTCTTTCGGTCCTCGTTCAATATGTCATTGCCTTCGGGCTGGCGCTGCTGCTCAACGCCGAGATCAAGGCGCGCAAATTCTTCCGTGTTGCCTTTCTCCTGCCGCTGATGCTGAGCCCGGTAGCTGTCAGCTGGATGATTGGAAAATCACTCATGGAATACCGGTTCGGCCCGGCGGCGACCCTTGCGCGCCATCTTGGCTGGGACAATCCGGCATTCTTCTCGACGCCGTGGCTCGCGCGAACCTCGATCATGGCCATGGATGCCTGGGTGTCGATCCCGTTCATGATGATCCTGCTGCTCGCCGGCCTTCAGGCGCTTCCTTCCGAAATCAAGGAGGCGGCGAAAGTGGATGGAGCGTCAGGCTGGCAGAGTTTCAAGGAGATCACCTTTCCGCTGATGCTTCCGGTCAGCATGACAGTGATCATCCTGCGCATCATCTTCCAGCTGAAGCTCGCCGATATCGTCATCAACGTCACCGCTGGCGGACCGGGCGGGGCGACGGATACCGTGTCGAGCTTCATCTTCCGCGAATATCGTGACCGTTCCAATGTCGGCTACGGCACCATGCTTGCGGAATTCTATCTCGTCATCATCATCATCTTCGTCGCGCTCATCCTGAAAGGGGCGAGCCGATGGATGCAACGTGAAAATTGAGGCGAAGCCCATGGCGATCATCGCTGAAACATCCGATAGGCCGGGGAGCCTCTGGTCGCGGCGCCCGCAATTCCTGACCAACAGCCTGCTGATCTATGCGGCTCTGGTCTTCTGGGCCTTCATCTCGCTCTTTCCGATCTACTGGACGATCACGACCTCGTTCAAGACAGCGGTCAACGTGACGCAGGGGCATCTGATCCCGTTCGTGGACTTTACGCCGGACTGGAAGGGCTGGCGCTCGCTCGGCCTCTCGCCGGATACGATCTTGGCGCCATCGACTGTGCGCGATGAGTTCATCCGTCGCTTTCTCAACAGCATCGTGGCGTCAGCGGGGGCGTCGTTCCTGGCGGTGCTCATCGGATCGCTGGCGGCCTATGGGCTCAGCCGGTTCTCCTATAAATTCCTTTGGATGGCGAACAAGGACATTTCCTTCTTCTTCCTGTCGCAGTTGATCCTGCCGCCGGTCGTGCTCGCTATGCCGTTCCTGGTTCTCTACAAGCACCTGATGCTGCTCGATACGCTGATCGGCCTCATTCTTATCTACACGCTGATGGTGCTGCCGATCGTGATATGGATTATGCGCGACCAGTTCGACACCATCCCGGTCGAGCTGGAACAGGCGGCACTGGTTGACGGCTGCTCGATCTGGGGCGCTTTCCTACGGATCGTCCTGCCGATCGCACTGCCCGGCATGGTGGCAGCTTTCATCCTTTCGGTCATTCTTTGCTGGAACGAATATTTCTTTGCGGCACTGCTGACGAGTTCGAATGCAAAAACGCTGCCGGTGATGGTGGCAAGCCAGACGGGGTCGCAGGGGATTAACTGGTGGTCAATGGCCGCCATCGCCACGGCGGCGATCATGCCGCTGGTGCTCGTCGGCATTTTCCTGGAGCGCTACATTGTGAAGGGCCTGACGGCAGGCGCCGTTAAATAGAGGCACGAGGAGGACATTTCTAATGCTCAAAAATCTTGACCCGGCGCTCAATGCAGACGTGCTGCACGCCTTGCGCTCCATGGGGCATGGGGACACGCTTGTTGTGTCCGATACCAATTTCCCGAGCGACAGTGTGGCCCGCCAGACGGTGATCGGTAGGCCGCTCAGCATGGCCAATCTCTCGGCACCGCAGGCGATCCGTGCGATCCTCTCTGTGCTGCCACTCGACACACCGCTCCAGAATTCCGCCGGCCGCATGGAAGTCATGGGTGCGCCGGGGGAGATGCCGGCGGTGCAAAGCGAGGTGCAGGCGGAGATCGACCGGGCGGAAGGCAAACCTTCGCCCATGTACGGCATCGAGCGCTTCGCCTTCTACGATCTCGCCAAGAAGGCCTATTGTGTAATCTCGACCGGCGAGACGCGGTTCTATGGCTGCTTCCTGTTCACCAAGGGCGTCATCGCACCTGCAGGCGTGTGAGGTGTCAGCCATGAGAACCGGAATTTCCATTCTCGGCATTTTTGTCGCCGACACCGCCTATCTCGCGCCGCGCATGCCGGCCCTGGGCGAAACCATCGCCGGCAGCGGCTTTTCTGTTGGCCCTGGCGGCAAGGGATCCAATCAGGCGGTGGCTGCCGCGCGTGCCGGAGCTGACGTGTCCTTCATTTCGAAGATTGGTCGCGACACATTCGGCGATCTGGCGCTCAAGACCTATGAGCAGGCCGGCGTGACGGCGAAGCTGATCGTCATGGACGACAAGCCGACAGGGGCCGCTTTCATCTATGTCAACGACCGCACCGGCGACAACGCTATCATCGTCTATGCCGGGGCAGCCGGCACGATCGGCATCGAGGATGTCGAGGGAGCGCGCGAGACGATCGAGCAATCCGCAGTGTTCATCACCCAACTGGAACAGCCTGCACCCGCGGCCCATCGGGCGCTTGATATTGCAAGGAAGGCCGGTGTCACCACGATTTTCAACCCCGCACCCGCGGGCGCCTTTCCAGCGGAGATCTACCGGCTCTGCGACTATATCATCCCGAACGAGACAGAAGCCGCGGCCCTGGTCGGCTTTCCGATCGAAACGCTGGACGATGCGAAACGCGCAGCTGACGTGTTTTTGGCGCAGGGAGTGGGTGCGGCGGTCATCACGCTCGGCGCCCGCGGCGTGTTGTTTCACAATGCCGGGCAGTCGGCTCATGTGCCAGCCGTCTCCTGCGGCCCGGTCATCGATACGACCGGCGCCGGCGATGCCTTCGTCGGCGGCTTTGCAGCAGCACTTGCGCGAGGCGCGCCGCCGCTCGATGCTGTCCGCTTCGGCTGCGCCACTGCCGGCATCGCCGTGACGAGACGCGGGACGGCCCCTGCCATGCCCTCGCTTGCCGAGATCGAGGCCGTAATGGCCGGCTGACGCCGACATCCTGCCGTACAGGCGACCCATTTGGGGCCCTTTCGAATTCCATCCAGCCAAGGCTGTCAATACCGGCGGCGGGTTTCCGCACGCCGGTGCTTTGGCGAGGGAGGCAAGGGCGGAAGCAGATATCTCCGACGCGGCCCACAACGAATTGACGCATTGCACAACACTTATAACTTTACAAATCTAAATTATTCTGTGAAGTAGTGTGCATAGCGACTGAAGTGAGCCAAAGCCGTGACCCAATTGAAATTCGCCACCCGCCTTAATTCTTTTGCCTCGAAGCCAACGGCCGAATGGCCGGAGCTTTCCGGCAAGCCGACCGTCCTGCAAATGGCGACGCGCGCTGCCAAGGTCGATGGTCTAACCGATCTCGATCTCAATTATCCTGACCATGTGGCCGACGATCCGGCCGTCCTGGCGCGTCAGATCGGTGATCTCGGCCTAGCCATCAACGGCTTCGCCATGCGCTATTATACCAATCCGGCCTTCAAAATCGGCGCTTTCACCAACCCCGATCCGGCAGTTCGCCGCGAAGCGATCGATCTCACCAAGAAGGGCATCGACTCGGCCCGCGCCGCCGGCAGCAAGCTGATGACGATCTGGCTTGGACAGGATGGTTTCGATTATGCCTTTCAGGCGGACTACCATACGCTTTGGCAACACGAAATAGACGGAATTCGTGAAGTTTGCATGCATGATCCCGACTGCGAGATCAGCATCGAATACAAGCCGAACGAGCCACGCTCCTACAGCCTGATGCCCGACTGCGCGACCACGCTCCTGGCGATCAAGGATGTCGATATGCCCAATCTCGGCGTCACGCTGGACTTTGCCCATGTGCTCTATGCCGACGAGCAGCCGGCATTTGCCGCAGCTCTCATTGCCCGCTACAGCCGCGTTCTGGGTGTTCATCTCAATGACGGCTATGCCAAACGCGACGACGGTCTGATGGTCGGCGCGGTGCATACCCAGCAGACGATCGAGCTGCTACGCCAGATCCGCAAGGACGGTTATGACGGCGCGATCTATTTCGACACGTTCCCCGATATGACCGGTCTCGATCCGGTCCACGAATGCGAGGTGAACATCCAGACCGTCAAGCGGATGCTGACGGTGGTGGATCGCCTCGAGCAGGACAATCGTCTCTCCGGGGCGATTGACCGACAGGATGCAGTCTCTGCGCAGGCGGTTGTCCAGGAACTCATGCTCGGCTGAACTGCCTGACCGTCAACATACCCTGAATTTCTACGACCCTTGAACCCAAGGCATGCCGGAGGCGTGCCGATCGACCCTATCCGGGAGGAACCGATGACGACCTTTTTGAAGACGACCCTTGCTGCCGGCATTGCCGCCAGCCTCCTGTTCGGCGCGGCCGTCGCGCAGGAACTCGCGCCCCTCAATTCCGATACCGAAAAGGACCGTATGGACTGGTCGCAGCTCGAGACAAAGCTTGGCGCGCTGCCCAAGCTGCCCGAAGGCACGAAGGCCGGTGCCGTTTCCAAGACACTGACGAACGAATACTGGCGCTCGCTGGGCGAAGGCTACGCGGCCCTCGGCAAGAAGGTCAACGTTCCCGTCATTTATCAGGCTGCCCAGAGCGAGGGTGACCAGCTCGGCCAGCTGACCATCGCCGAGGGCATGATCACGCAGGGCTATAACGTCTTGCTCGTCTCTCCGCAGACGGACGCCAACCTGCAGCCGGTCATCGAGCAGGCCAAGGCGGCCAATATTCCGGTCGTCAACGTCAACGATGCCGTCATTCCGCAGGCCGAGCATTATGTCGGCAACGTCCAGCGCGACAACGGCGTGCGCGTGGCCAAACGGTTCATCGAGCATCGTCCCGAGGGCGGTAAGGTCGCCATCATTGAAGGTCAAGCCGGCGTCTATGCGGCGGTGCAACGCACCGACGGTTTCAAATCGACAATCAGCGAAGGCGGCAAGTTCGAAGTCGTCGCCAGCGTTCCGGGAAATTGGGATCGTCAGACGTCCTACGATGCTGCGACCAACATCCTTAACCAGCATCCCGACCTGGTCGGCTTCTATGCCAACAATGACGGCATGGCGCTCGGCATCGTCGAGGCCGTGAAAGCCGCAGGCCTCCAGGGCAAGGTCGCTGTTTTCGGCACCGACGGCATCTCTGACGCCTACGCTTCGATCAAGGCCGGCGAACTGACCGGCACGGTCGACAGCTTCCCGGTCCTGACCGGCGAAGTGGCGCTCGAGGCCGCGCTGCGCCTGGTTGCCGGCCAGAAGCTGCCACGCGTGGTGGCGACCCCGCAGGCCCTCATCACCGCCGACAATCTCAGCCGCTACCAGGGTGCGGGCGTCGATGTCCGGGCGGTGCTGATGGAAGATGCCAAGGCAGCCAAGTAACGAACGTCGACGATGCCGGCCGTCAAGGCCGGCATCCCGATGTGTTGAAGGAGGTGGAGTGATGGTGCCGCGACTGAGATTCGAGACGATCTCCAAGAGCTTCCCCGGGGTGAACGCCCTGGCCGACGTGTCGTTCGATGTTGCAGCCGGCGAGATCCACGGACTTCTAGGCGAAAACGGCGCCGGCAAATCCACACTTCTGCGAATCCTCTCCGGCGTGTTCCGCCCGACCTCCGGAACGGTCTTTGTCGATGGTCAGGCCCTGATCCTCAAAAGGCCGATAGATGCCCGCAGTGTGGGCGTCGCCATGATTCACCAGGAATTGCAGCAGGTGCCGCATTTGAGCGTCGCCCAGAACATGTTTCTCGGTCATCCGCTGACCCGCCTGGGTGGTCTTTTCGTCTCCCGCCGTGAGCAGGAGAGCCGCGCGGCGCAAGCCCTCTCGCTGATCGACAGGACTATTGATCCTTCAGCGCCGATCTCCTCCCTCAAGGTCGCGCAACGCCAGATCGTCGAGATCGGTCGCGCGCTGCTCGACAAGGCGAAGGTCATCGCCATGGACGAGCCGACGTCGAGCCTGACGCCGAGCGAGTTCGACCGTCTGGCAGAGGTGATCGCCAGCCTTTCGGCGAGTGGGGTCTCGATCATCTATGTCTCCCACAAGATGGACGAGGTCTTCCGCATCTGCCACCGCGCCAGCGTCATGCGCGATGGCAAGCTCGTCGGCATGGTCGATCTCAAGAGTGCCTCGGAAAAGGACGTGATCGCGATGATGGTCGGTCGCGAGCTGATGCAAGAGGAACACAATTCCTTCGTCACCGATACGGTCAAGCTCGAGGCCAAGAACCTGTCATCCGCAACGAAGATCCGCGATGTGTCGTTCACGCTGCACAAGGGTGAAGTGCTTGGCATTGCCGGGCTCGTGGGCTCCGGTCGCACGGAACTGCTGCGGCTTCTGGCCGGCGCTGACCGCCTGAGCGACGGGTCGATCGCCATCGACGGCAAGGCCCTGCGCTTCGCCTCCCCGCGCGATGCGATCGCCGCCGGCATCGGTCTCGTGCCGGAAGAACGCAAGCGGGAAGGGATCATTCCCCTACGTCCAGTCAGTACCAACATGGCGCTCGCTTCGCTTTCCAGCTTTTCGTCGGGCGGCATGATCAACACGGGCAAGCTCCGTGCGGCCGCACAAGATTTGTTGAAGCGCGTCAATCTGCGGCCGTTTCAACTGGATCGCCCCATTCGCCTTTTCAGCGGCGGCAATCAGCAGAAGGCGATCATTGCCCGTTGGCTAGCGGCCAAGTCGCAGATCTTGCTGTTCGACGAGCCCACCCGAGGTATCGATGTCGGCGCCAAGTCCGAGATCTATCATCTGATCGAGGATCTTGCCCGCGAAGGCCATTCGATCATCGTCGTCTCCTCTGAACTGCCGGAGGTTATCCGGCTCTCGGACCGCGTGCTGGTCATGCGGGAAGGTTCGATCGCTGCGGACATTCCACGCGACCAGCTGAGCGAAAGCGCGATCGTCGCGCATGCCATTCCCGGGGCCAACCCCGGCGCCACCGTCGCCCGCACTGCGAGCTCCGCGTGAACCAGACAGGACACCCAATGACCAGTTCTTCGACTGCATCCGTTAAGCCCGCACCGGTCTTTCGCCGCTTCTCGTTTTCGCTCCGCGATGCCGGAACCCTGATCGGGCTCATTATCATCATGGCCGTGTTTGCCGCGCTCGTTCCTGGCTTCGTCTCCGAACGAAACCTCATCAATATCCTCCAGCAGTCGAGCATCAATGCGTGCCTTGCGCTCGGCATGACGCTGGTGATCATCTCGGGCGGCATCGATTTATCCGTTGGTCCGACGGCCGCAATCTCCGCCGTCATCACCGCGACCCTTCTTCTGACCGGCACGCCGATACCGCTGGCGATCTTCACCGGTCTCGGCGTCGGCGTCGTCTGCGGCTTCATCAACGGCGCGCTTGTCGCCTATGTCGGCCTGCAGCCGTTCATCGTCACGCTCGGGACGCTCAGCACTTACCGGGCCATCGCGCTCATTTATACCGGCGGCAATCCTGTTCTCGGCATTCCCACGGGCTTCCGCTCACTCTTCAACGGCAATCTCTTCGGCATTCCGACGCCAGTCATTATCGTCGCTGCCGTTGCGATTGCCGCCTGGATCCTGCTCAAGAAGACACCGATCGGCGAATATCTGATGGCGGTCGGTGGCAATGAAGAGGCAGCCTATGTGGCCGGCGTTCCGATTGCGCGCACCAAGATCACGGCCTATGTCATTTCCGGGGGGCTGGCAGCACTCGCTTCGCTGATCCTGATCGGGCGTCTCGGGGCTGCCGAGCCTATCCTCGGCAACCTATGGGAACTTGACGCGATTGCGGCTGCGGCCATCGGCGGCGCTTCGCTGATGGGTGGCAAGGGAAGCATTCTCGGCACGATCCTCGGCGCCATCATCCTTGGTGCGATGCGTAACGGTTTGACGCTGATGAACGTTCAAGCCTTCTATCAACTGCTCGCCACCGGCCTTATAATCCTCGTCGCCATGATGATCGATCGCGCGACAAGGGGACGGGGATGAACGCTGAAAGCTTCGACATGAAGGCCGTCGGGCCACGCATCCGCATGATGATGCCGCTCTTGACGCCGCTCGAAGCAAAGGTCGTCGATACCGTTTTCGCCATGCGCGATTTCAGTGACGAGACGTCGCTCAAGCAGATCGCGGAGAACGCCGGCGTTTCCGAAGCCATGGTGGTCAAGATCACCAAGAAGCTCGGCTTCTCCGGTTTCCGTGACTTCCGCTCCGCCGTCAGCCAGTATAACCGCCAGCCAACGGCAGAGATGCATCAGGAACTGTCCGTCGAGGATACGTCGCTTGAAATCGTCCAGAAAGTGTTTCGCACCTCGATCCACGCCCTTGAGGAAACGCTTGCCATTCTCGATATGGAAGCATTCGACAGGGCAGCGGATCTGATCCACCAGGCGAGAAACCGCGACTTTTACGGTGTCGGCGGCTCGGCGCAGATCGCACGGGATGTGGCGCACAAGTTTCTTCGCATCGGCGTGCGCGCCAGCGTCTTCGACGATTCCCACATGATGCTGATGTCGGCCTCGTTGCTGGTGGATGGCGATATCGCCATTGGCTTTTCCCATTCCGGCAACACGATCGCTGTGATCGAGGCAATCCAGCTCGCGCGCAGGAACGGCGCGCGCACCATTGCAATCACCAACTACGATTCCTCGGCTCTCGCCCAGTCCGCAGACGTGGTTCTGTGTTCCACCGCACAAGGTTCACCGCTGATGGGGGAAAATGCCGCAGCGCGCATCGCCCAGCTCAACATCCTTGATGCCATCTTCGTTGCCGTCGCCCAGCGTGACTATCAGGCAGCCGAACGCAATCTTGAACGCACTATGTCCGCCGTCACGTCCAAACGAAAAGATCGCCTCCCATGACATTTTCGCCTGTTGTCACCGTCTTCGGCAGCCTTCACTACGATATCGCCGTCTTTGGACCGGCCCGGCCCCGAAAGGGCGAGACAGTGACGGGGACATCCTGGCATCCGAAAAGCGGCGGCAAGGGCGGCAATCAGGCGGTTTCGGCTGCCCGCACCGGGGTCGCCACCTTCATGATCGGGGCGGTTGCTGGTGATGACTTCGGGGATTTTCTTATCGCAAATCTCGCTCGCAAAAATGTCGATCATACATTCGTCCGACGTGATGCATCGCAGTCAACCGGCATGAGTGTCGCGACTTTCGATGCCGAAGGCGACTATGGTGCGGTTATCGTGTCGGGAAGCAACCTGACGCTTGGCGACCACGATGTCTCGGCAGCTCGAGATCTGCTCAGCAGAACAACAATTCTCGTCCTGCAAAACGAGATTCCCGATGCCGCCAACGTTGCGGCGGCAAAGGCCGTGAAGCAGGCAGGCGGGCGCGTGCTGATCAATGCAGCCCCGGCACGCATTCTGTCGAACGATCTGCAACACCTGATCGACATCATCGTCGTCAATGCCATCGAAGCCGAAATGCTGGCAGGCGTTCCCGTTGTTGAAACGCTTGACGGCGCTCTGGAGGCGGCGAGGAAGCTTGTGAAGATCTTCCCCGAAGTGGTGGTGACCGCCGGGGGATCGGGTGTCGCCTACGCAAATCGCAGCGGAGAAGAGATCGCCGTTGCAGCAGTCAAGGTTGAGGTTGAGAGCACGCATGGGGCCGGAGACGAGTTCATCGGCGTCCTTGCTGCGGAAATCGCATCCGGGAAGACGATGAACGCCGCGCTTCAGAAGGCAAATATCGAGGCTGCACGACTGGTTAGTACGCCTGAAGAAAATCGTCTGAGATGAAGTCTGCCATATCTAAATGCGTCTGAGCCAATGACACGCGGCCGGCGTTGCAAGCTTTAATCTTTTCAACAAAGGCCGAGAACAGCTACGCCTTTCCATACATCCTGCTCGCGCGCAGCAGGCGTTGCGAATAGGGGTGTTCGACCGCACCTTTTCGCAAGGCGCCGACATCGACCTGTTCGACGATCTCGCCCGCTTCCATGATGGCGACGCGGCTGCACATGTGCGAGACGACGGCGAGATCATGGCTGACGAGCAGATAGGTCAGACCGCGATTGGTGCGCAGATCCTGGAGGAGATTGAGGATTTCGGCCTGAACGGACACGTCGAGCGCCGATGTCGGTTCGTCGAGAAGCAGAACGTCCGGATCCAGCATCAGCGCACGGGCGATCGCCACGCGCTGCCGCTGGCCCCCAGACAGCTGGTGCGGAAATCTGTAGCTCAGCGCCGGGTCGAGGCCAACCGATCTCAGGACCGCGTTCATGTCGACCGAATTCGTATCCAGCCCCTGGTTGCGCAGCGGTTCTTTCAGCTGCGAGCGGATGGTCTTGCGGGGATGGAGGGATCCGTAGGGATCCTGGAACACCATCTGCACCCGGCGGAAGAAAGGCCGGCTGCGCTGCTGATTTAACGTCTCGCCGTGGAGCTCGATCCGGCCGTCATAGTTGGCGTTGAGGCCGGAAAGCGCCCTCAGGACAGTGGACTTCCCGCAGCCGGACTCGCCGACCAGGCCGAAAGCAGTTCCCCTTTCGATGGCGAAGCTTACGTCTCGGACGACAGGCCGCTGCCCAGGCCCGAAACGGACCGTAAGATTGTCGATTTTAATCACCGCGACGGCTCCAATGCGAATTCTTCAAGCCAGGCCGGATCTCGTTTCAGGATCGGCAGCCGGGCAGGCGGATCTTCGATCGTCGGCAAGGATGCCAGCAACCCTTGCGTATAAGGGTGTCGGGCCTTGTCGAGATCGCGCGCCTCGAGCACTTCCACGACCCGCCCTGCATACATGATGAGAACGCGATCGCAGAAGTTCCTGATGAGATTGAGATCGTGACTGATGAAGATCAGCCCGAGATTGCGGCGCAAGACGAGCTCGTCGAGCAGGGCGAGAATTTCGAGCCTCACCGTCACATCGAGCGCTGACGTCGGTTCGTCGGCGATCAGCACTTCGGGTTCGGCAATCAGCATCATGGCGATCATCGCCCGCTGGCCCATCCCGCCCGAGATTTCGTGCGGATAAAGGCGGGCCACACGCTCCGGATCGCGGATCTGAACGGCCTCGAGCATATCGAGTGCCTGCTGCCAGGTCTTTGCCCTGCTCGTCCTCGGATGATGGAAGCGGTAGGTCTCGGCAATCTGTTCGCCGATCCGCATGACGGGATTGAGCGAATATTTCGGGTCCTGCAGGATCAGGCCGATCCGCCGGCCCCTGATCGTCATCATCGTTTTTTCGGTCGCCTTGAGCAGATCCACGTCGCGAAAGCGCATCCGCTCGGCATTGACGATCGCGGTCGGTGGCAGCAGCTTCATGATCGCGCGGCCGACGGTCGACTTTCCCGAGCCGGATTCACCGACGATCCCGAGCTTTTCCTGTCCAAGCGAAAAGCTGACGCCGCGCACGGCCCGCACCTGTCCGCCGCCGAAGGCGATTTCGAGGTTCTGGATATCGATCAAGTCCGTCATTCTGAACCTCGGGGATCGAGAACATCGCGAAGCGCATCGCCGACGAGGTTGAAGGCGAGGCTGACGAGTGCGATGGCAATGCCGGGTGCTGCGATGACCCAGGGGCTGTCGAGCATGAATTCACGTCCGCTGGCGGCCATCGAACCCCATTCCGGCCACGGTGGCTGCGCGCCAAGGCCGAGGAAACCGAGGCCGGCGGCAGTGATGATGATGCCGGCCATGTTGAGGGTGACGCGGACGATCACCGAGGGAATGCACATCGGCAGGATGTGGCGCGTGATGATCGCGATTGATGTCGCGCCCTGCAGGCGTACGGCGGCGATATAGTCCGCCTTGCGCAGGCTGAGCGTCTCGGCGCGGGCAAGACGCGCGATCGGCGGCCAGGCCGTCAATGAAATTGCGATGATCGCATTGGTGATGCCTGGACCGAGCGCTGCGGCAAAACCAAGCGCGAGGACGAGCCCGGGAAAGGAGAGGAAAATGTCGGTGACGCGCATCAGTACTTCATCGACGATGCCGCCGAAATAGCCTGAGACGGTGCCGATCAGCAGGCCGAGCGGTGCGACGATGACCGTGACGAGCATGATGATGTAGAGCGTGGTGCGGGCGCCATAGATCACCCGGGAAAAGACGTCGCGGCCAAAATTGTCGGTGCCGAGCCAATGGCTGGCGGATGGCGGCGCAAGCCGCCCGGCCATATCCTGAACGATCGGATCATAGCTCGTCAGCAGGGGGGCGGCCAGCGCCACGACGATCAGCACTACGATGATGGCTAGCCCGGCCAGTCCTAGCGGGTGCAGGCTGAATTTCCGCCAGCCCTGATGAATTTGCTGCGCCGATGACTGGAACCACCCTCGAGGCTCCGGTGCCAGCAGCCAGTTGCGAAGGCCGCCAGTGTTAACGCTGTCTGCGTGCTCAGAAGAGATCGTCATGGCGTCACCGTGTCCTCGGATCAAGAATGCGATAAAGGAAATCCGACAGGATGTTGATCGTCAGGAAGACGGCGCCAATCGTCAGGACGGAACCCATGACCACGTTCATGTCGTTCATCTGCAGCCCCCGGGTCAGGTACTGGCCGAGCCCCGGCCACCCGAAGACGGTCTCGATCAGCACCGCCCCCTCGAGCAGCCCGCCGAAGGTCAGCGCCATGATCGTCAAAAGCTGCACCCGGATGTTCTTGAATGCATGGCGCCAGACCACCTTGCGGGTGCCGAGCCCCTTTGCCCGCGCCGTGATGATGTATTCCTGGCTCAGTTGCTCCAGCATGAAGCTTCGCGACATACGGCTGATATAGGCGACGGAATAATAGCCGAGGATCGCTGCCGGCAGGATGATGTGGCCAAGGGCGTTGTGAAACACGTCCCATTGCTGCTCTATCGCCGCGTCGATCAGAAGAAAGCCGGTCACCGGCGTGACGAGACCCTCGTAGAAGACATCGATCCGGCCCGATGCGCCGACGAGCTTGAGCTTTGCATAGAAGATGAAGAGCGCCATCAACCCGGTCCAGAAGATCGGGATGGAATGGCCGGCAAGGGCGATGATGCGGGCAACGTGATCGATGATCGTTCCGCGCCTGACGGCAGCCGTGATCCCAAGCGGAACGCCGATGATCGCCCCGATGATCATGGCGATGACCGCCAATTCGATGGTGGCGGGAAAAATCGTCAGGAGATCGGTGAGGATCGGCTGGCCGGTCGTCGCCGATGTGCCGAGATCGCCTGTCGCAATCTTCCCGACATAGGCGAGGAACTGCATCCAGACAGGTTGCCCGAGCCCCAGCTCATTATAGACGCGATCATAAACCTCCTTGCTGACCTCCGCCCCGGTGATGGCAAGCACCGGGTCGGCAGGCAGCAGGCGACCCATCGAAAAGGTCAGGAAGAGCAGGCCGAGCAGCGTCGTCACGACCGCGACGGCGCGCCCTGCCAGGCGCCGCAACAGGCTCATTAGAGGGTGCGGGGCCGCATCGGCGAACCCGCCCTCCGTAGAACGAAGGCTGTTTTCTCGCTTCGATGTCAGATCGGCGCTCGCCACGGCGTTCTACTCCTTGGTCACGTCATGCCAGCGCGTCGACCATGTCGTGTGCCCATGATAGCCCTTGACGTTGGCGCGCATGACATAAGGGTCGGTTCGCTGGAAGAAGATGACGAGCGGCGAGGCCATGCCGCTGTAAATGCCGTCCATCTTCTTGAAGATATCCGTGCGCTTGCCGGTATCGCGCTCCTTCATCGATTGGTCGACGAGTGTGTTGAGCTCGTCCACCTTCATGCCTGTGCGCCAAAGATAATAGCTGCCGAGACGCGCCTCGTCGCTATTGTCGGGATTGTAGGCATATTGCGTGGCTACCGCGAAAGGATCAGGCAGTCGGGCGCCGGAATTGCCAAGCAGCACTTCGTATTTTCGCTCGCGGAAGGCCGGCGTGAATTCGCCTGGCACGAGATCGAGATCGAGGCCGGCGGCGCGGGCGCTCGCCTGCAGCGCTTCGGCGAAGGGCAGTGTCGGCGCACCTGACGGATTGAGCACCTTCTTCAGCCCATTGGGGTAGCCGGCTTCCGCCAGCAGTTGCTTGGCCTTGGCAGGATCGTAATCGTAACGTGAGGCAGCTTCCTCAGGGGCACCGATCATGCCGCGCGGGATCATCGACTGCCAGGGGAAGCCGGTATAGCGCATGATGTTGCCGGAGATCGCCTTCCAGTCAAAGGCATGCTGGAAGGCCTCGCGAACCTTCGGCTTCTGCAGATCCGGGTCCTTCTGGTTGAGCGCGATATAATAAAAACCGAGGCCCGGAACGCTTTCGATCACCATGTCCTTTTTGGTGGACAGGGCGTCGAGGTCGCCGCTTGCTAGGTATTGGCCGACATCGACGTCTCCGGCTTCGAGCTGCAGTCTGAGGTTGCCGGATTCTGGAATGTGCCGGGCGACGACGCGAGCCATGGCCGGCGCCCCGCCCCAATAGTCCTTCCGTGCGTTGAAGATCGCAACGTCGTTCGGCCGCCATTGCGTCAGAGCGAACGGGCCGCTGCCGGCGGAATTGGCAGAAAGCCATGCACCGCCGAAGTCGCCATTTGCCTCATGCGACAGTGCCGTCTTCTTGTCGATGATGCCGATCGATGAGCCGGCAAGCGAATAGAGCACCAGATCGGTGTTCACAGCCTGCGGCAGCTCGATTTCGAGGGTATGCTCGTCCTTTGCCCGAACAAGCTTTTCGACGTTGTCGGGTGTAAAGCCCCAGAGAGCGACGTCGGTGGAGCCGACCTGGCCCATCTTGATGACGCGCTGGATCGACCAGGCCGCATCGTCGGCCGTCACCTTGTTGCCGCTCTGGAAGACCGCATCATCGCGCAATGTCAGCGTGATAATCTTGCCATCCGCCGAGACGCTCCATTGCGTCGCGAGCATCGGCTTCAACGTTTTAAGGTCGTCCGGCGACAGCTGCACGAGGTTGTCGTAAATGTTCGAAATCAGTTCGGAAACCGTGCGGGCGTTGTTCTGCGCCGGATCGAGCGTCCTTATGCCCGTGAGATTGGTGCCGATCACCAGCATATTGGGCGGCGACGCCGCCAAGCTGGGCTGCGCCGTCATCATGGCGCCGGTAATTGCGATCGTCGTCAGTACCTGTCTCAACATCTCAAGACCTCCCAATCCTGTTGTTTGTGGAAATAGTGTCGAACTCAGCCGGCCGCCTTTGCGGAATCCTGCTGGTGTGGATGGATCTGGTTGTTGCCGGCGGCATCCCAGCGCTGAAGCAGCCGATGGAGTTCCTCGCGGTCATGCCGATCGAGCAGCGGCAATCCCGGCACGCGCACGGGGCCGACATCGAGGCCGGAATAGGTGACGGCCTCCTTGACGACAGTCACGTTCGCACCATTGCGGAATTTGGTCCGCATCCGCTCGAACGGTTCAAGCTGGTTGACGATAGCCCTTGCCGCGCCGAAGTCTCCTCTTTCGAGTGCATCGTGAACGGCAAGCGACAGGTGCGGCGCGACATTGACGAGACCGGATGTGAAGCCGCGCGCGCCCGCAGCCGTAAATGTCGGCGCCCAGCTCTCCGCCAGGCCGCAGACGAACAGTGCGCCGGCCGGATCGGCTGCAGCGATCGCTCTGGACAGCAGCATCAGATCGGTGGTGGCAAATTTGATGCCGGCAATATTGCAGTGATTTGCGAGACGGGTGATATCTTCGACACTGAAACCCTCGGCCCTGACATAGGCGATGAGCGGCAGGGTGGAAGCATCCGCAAGATTGCAGAAATAGTCGATCTGGGACGAAGGTGCTGCGAAAGGATCGACGGGCTGATGCGACATGACGGCGGATGCGCCGATCGTGGCCGCATCTTTCGCCATGCCGATCGCCTCGCGCAGCGATCGGCCGATTGCCGCCGTCACCGGCGCCTTGCCGTTGACGCCTGAAACCGCCGCCTCATGGACGATCCTGATTTCTTGCGGCGTCAGAGCATAGAATTCCCCGGTATTGCCGGCAGCGACAATGTTGTGAATGCCGGCTGCCGCGACCCGCTCATAGACTTTCGCCGTGATCCGAGGTTCGACTTCACCTTTGCCGTCATAGGCGGTGACCGGAACACCCGATACGCCTGTAAGCGCCTTGCGCATGGTTGCGATGCTCATCTTTCTTCCCCGTTATCTTTCCATCTATTCGCTGTCATTTCGAAGGGAGGCTCGCTGTCATCCCGGAGGGTGACCGGTCCCGAAGCGGAAGGGCGGCAGGCCCTTTGCATCCACGTCGAAGGCGATGACCGTCCCCGCCTCGAAACGTCCGGTACGGTCCGTCGACAGGCTCGTGACAAAGAGGGTGCGCAGATCCGGCCCTCCGAAACACGGCATTGTCGGTGCCGCGACCGGCAGAATGTAGATCTCGACGATTTCGCCTTCGGGCGATATTCGGTTGAGGCGACCGGCAGAAACGCCGGCGCTCCAGTAGAACCCATCGCGATCGGTTGTCGCTCCGTCCGGACGACCCTCGTCTTCCGTAAAGCTGCGAAGCCGGCGCCCATCGCCGAGGTCGCCCGTATCAGGATCGAAGTCGAATGCCTGCAGGAAGCATTGCCGGCTGTCGGAGTGATACATCCGCCGGCCGTCCGGCGACCAGGCAAGGCCGTTGGAGCTCGTCAGTCCGGTTGCAACGGTCCGCGTGCGGCCATCGGCGCTAACGCGGTAAAGTGCGGCATCATCGATCTGCGGCTTGGCTTCGCTGATCGAGCCGATCCAGAAGTGCCCGTCGGGGCCGACCTTTCCGTCATTGAGGCGGCAGTTGATGTGTCGCCCGACTGGATCGGACACGAGCTCAAAATCTCCAGAGGCGGGATCGAAGAGATGGACGCCCGTCTGAAGCGCCACGACGATCTTGTGATCGCGGCAAAGCCCGAGGGCGCCGATTGCTGTCGGCATGTCGAAGCGGTCGATCTTTCCTGAACCCGAGAGCCGGACGAGCGCCGGCGCCTGAATATCGACGAACCACAAAGTGCCGGTCTCCTCGTCCCATACCGGCGATTCACCAACCGTCAGCGGCTGCTGGATCACGGAACGGACGTCCGGGCGGATGACTAGCGGGGCCGTCATTCAACTGTCTCCAGGCTCGTGGCCAGACCCTCGGCGTCGCGCATGCGGATGGTGCCGTCGTGATTGATCTCACAGAACCCGCCACCCTGGAACGCAAGCGCGACCGGCCCTTCGGATCCCTCCTCGATGCGGGCGTGATCGCGCGGCCGGTCCTGTGGCTGGTAGCCCAATCGTGCCGCCAGACCGTTGTCCCACCAGATCTCCTCGGCATCAGAAACGCCATAAACCACCGTTGCTGCGATCAACGGGTGCGACAGGCCGATCCTGACCAATTGCGCCAGGTCTCGCGCGCTGATCCAGATCGCAACAGATCGCTCGCTGTTGGGATAGGTGCCCGCATTGCCGATGCGGATGGAAAGAGAGCGAATGCCTGATGTGTCGTAATACAGCCCCGCCACAAGTTCGCCCCAGCATTTGGAAAGTCCATAAGGGCTGTCGGGGCGCATCGGGTCGAGCGGCGACACGAGTTGGCCGCGCGGATAAAAGCCCGTGGCATGGTTGCTCGATGCATAGACGACCCGCTGGACCTTGTTGGTCCGCGCCGCTTCGTAAAGATTGTATGTTCCAAGCACGTTCGCGTGCAGAATGGCGTTCATGTCGATGCCGCTTGCAATGCCGGCGAGATGAACCACACCGTCGACATCCTTCAGCGCAGCCGTCGCCTCGTCGAGCTTTGTAAGATCGGCCTTTAGGAAGCTCTCGTTTTCGCCAAGCTCGTCAGGCTCCTGGAGATCGATCAGGCTGAGGTGCTCGACATGCGACCGAAGGAGCGGGCGCAGCAGAGTTCCTACACGTCCGGCAGCACCCGTCATGGCGACCCGTTTCATCATTTCTCCTCCCATTGTGCTCACACGCCTTGGAACATGCGGGCGCGAGCATTCAGTATGTGTTTTTTCATCGCATCATGCGCTTCGGTTTCCCGGTGCGCGAAGATTGCCTCGACGATCACCGCATGCTCGTCCTGGACGCTGCGGATCTGTTCCGGCGTCCGCTTCAAGCTCAAGCTTCTCGTAACGGAATGCCCGATGGCGAAATGCGGCTTGAACCACTCGCGCAGCGTGATGTGGAACTGGTTACCGGTCGCCATGGCAATTGCGTCATGCAGAGCCTGGTCTTCCTCGGCACCAAGCTCTCCGTTGCGCAGGCATTGTTCGATCGAAAGAAGCGCTGCCGTTATCCGCTCCTTGTCGGCCGGCTGCCAGTTCCGTGCGGCAAGCTCCGCCGCCTCGGCTTCGAGACCGGCGCGGAATTCGAAGAACCGCTGGACATCGGCCAAGGAGCCGACCGGCACCATTTTCAGCATCGACGAATCCGGCCTTTGCCTGACATAGGAACCGGAACCCTTGCGCGAAACGACCAAGCCGTCGGCTCTCAAGCGTTCAAGCGCTTCGCGCACGACGGGTCTCGATGCGCCGAAATCTGCGGCAAGCTTCGTCTCCGGTGGCAGTCGTTCGTTCACCGGAAAGTTGCCGTCGGCGATCATCCCCACGATCTTCTCGTAGATGATGTCGCTGAAGCGCGTTGCGCCCCTGTTCGAAACGGCATCGACCGTAAATGTCATTCTGGTCCTTTTCTCTCGTCTCTCGACGCCATGCGACGGCGTTGACGGTCGCACCCTGGCTGTCGCCGACCATGATGTTCAGGGCGGCGCACAGCATCTGACAGATCGAACGTTTTTGATCCTGCTGGCCGTATTTCAGCGGCACAACATCGTATTTCGATGCTGCATCGCTACAAAATTTGTAATTATCTGTCAACTCTTGTAATCATTTGCGAACGTGTCTATGGTTCAGGTCGTAGCGCCGAGGAGGGCGCAGCGGCGGGTCGGGAGCCCGCCGCATCGGCCGGGGCAAAGGCTGCGCCGGCACAAAAGGGAGGAATTCGATGGCCAATGAAATACTGTCGCGTGGTGTCACCCGCCGCGCCGTACTTGGCGGCATGGCTGGTGTCGCGGCGCTGTCTATCGCCGGTCGCGTCTCTGCCGCAGGTGGCGAAGCGCCAGCACTTGCGCAACTCGCCAAGGATGGAAAGCTGCCGCCGCTCGCCGAGCGCCTGCCGAAAAAGCCGATGGTCGTGACGCCGTTCGAGAAAGTCGGCACCTACGGCGGTTCGCTGCGCCGAGGCCTTCGCGGTTCATCCGACCATAACGGCATCCTGCGCATGGTCGGCAACCAGAGCCTCGTGCGCTGGAACCTCGATTTTACCGCCGTGCAGCCGAACCTTGCCGAACGCTGGGAAGTCAGCGATGACGCAACGCAATTCACGTTCCATCTCATCGAAGGCGTGCGCTGGTCGGACGGTCATCCCTTTACGGCCGATGACGTTGTCTTCGCGATCGAAGATTGCGTCAAGAACACCGAGCTTTACAGCTCGACACCGGCGCAGCTTGCGGTCGCCGGCAAGCCGGTCACCGTCGAGAAGATCGACGATTATACGGTGAAGTTCACCTTTGCGGCCGCCAACGCGCTTTATCTGGAAAACCTCGCCACGCCGCTTGGTCAGCATCCGACGCTGTTCCCGAAGCACTACTGCAGCCAGTTCCTGCCGAAATATAATCCGAATATCGAGGCCGATGCGAAGAAGGCCGGCGTCACCAGTTGGACGGAGCTGTTCCGCAGCCGTTGCGGCGACATCGAGATCCCGTCGCGATGGGGTAATGTCGACAAGCCGACACTCGATCCATGGGTGATCAAGGAGCCCTATGCCGGTGGCGCGACGCGCGTCGTCATGACCCGCAACCCTTATTTCTGGCAGGTCGATACCGAGGGCAACCAGCTTCCCTACATCGATGAAATCAACTTCGGCATCTCGCAGGACGTCGAATCGCTGATGCTGAATGTCATCTCGGGAAAGATCGACATCCAGGAACGCCATATCAGCGTTCTGGCCAACAAGCCGACGCTGTCCAAGAACATGGAGAAAGGCGATTATCGGCTGCTGACGCTCGTGCCTTCGGCCTCGCAACAGTGCCAGATCTACTTCAACATCACCCACAAAGATCCTGCCATGCGCAAGATGTTTGCGGATAAGGCGTTCCGGCAAGCGCTCTCGATCGGCATCAATCGCCCGGAACTCATCGACATCGTCTATTTCGGACAGAGCGAGCCCTACCAGGCTGGGCCGCGTCCGACCCATCCCTGGTATAACGAGAAATACGCACGCCAGTTCACTGAATATGACGCCGACAAGGCAGGCGCGATGCTCGATGAGGCCGGCTACAAGAAAGGCGGCGACGGTTTCCGGCTGAGGCCCGACGGCCAGAAAGTATTCTTCTCGATCGACGTCATTCCGACGCTCTATCCCGACCTCGTCGATGCCCTGGAACTGGTCAAGACGCATTGGGCCCAGATCGGTATCGACATGAAGGTCAACACGATCGAGCGGGCGCTCTATTACACCCGCGGCGACGACAATGCCCATGATGCGGCGGTATGGCCAGGCCCCGGCGGTCTCGATCCGATGCTCGACCCGCGCGATTTCTTCGCCTTCCATCCGCAGGGCTCGCGTTACGCCATTCCGTGGACGCTTTGGTACACCTCCAACGGTGCACGTGGCGAAGAACCGCCGGAAAGCCAGAAGAAGCGCATGAAGCTCTTCGACGAAGCACGTTCGACGGCTGATCTCGACAAACGCGGCGCGATCATGAAGCAGATCTTCGACATCGCGGCTGAGGAGTTCGAGACCGTCGGCCTTTGCCTTGCTGTCGGCGGTTTCGGCATCATCCGCAACAATCTGCGCAATGTTCCCGAGAAGGAGCCGGATAGCTGGTCCTGGCCCAATCCCGGCCCTGCAATGCCGCAGCAATTCACCTTCACGAGCTGATTTTCGTCTTAAGCGCCGTGCCCGACGGTACGGCGCTTTCTTTCAGTTCGCCCTCCGAGATGCCTTGCCGGTCCTGACGGCCGACAAGGCCAGGTGGGCGGCGTTCAATGCAAGAGGCGCCTCATGCTGGTCTTTATCGCCAAACGCTTCCTATGGATGATTCCATCGCTGTTTGCCGTCAGCTTCCTCGCTTTCGTGCTGATCCAGCTGCCGCCGGGGGATTATGTCACGACCTATATTGCGACGCTGGCAGCCTCCAACGAGATCGTCGATCAGAACACAGCGGCGCAGTTGCGCGAGCGCTTTGGCCTCGGCGACCCTATGCTCATCCAATATTTCAAATGGATATGGGGCATTCTTACACGCGGCGATTTCGGCATTTCCTTCGAATGGCAGCAGCCGGTCTCTGACCTGATCTGGGAGCGTATGGCGCTGACGCTCGTTCTGGCTCTGTCGACATTGATCGCTACCTGGGCGATCGCACTGCCGATCGGCGTCTATTCCGCGGTGCGCAAATATTCGATCGGCGACTATTTCTTCACTGCCTTCACCTTTTTCGGCCTGGCCGTTCCGTCCTTCCTGCTGGCGCTGGTGCTGATGTATGTCGCGGCGGTCGAATTCGGACAGGATGTCGGCGGGCTCTTTTCGCCGGAATATGAGAACGCGTCCTGGAGCTTCGCCAAGATGGTCGACCTCTTCTCGCATCTCTGGCTTCCCGTCATCATCCTTGCCGTCTCCTCGACGGCGAGCCTCATCCGCGTCATGCGCGCGAACATGCTCGATGAGCTGCCGAAGCCTTACGTCACAACGGCACGGGCAAAAGGTCTCTCTGAGTTCCGGCTGCTGATGAAATATCCTCTGATGATCGCGCTCAATCCGTTCATCTCGACGATTGCCTGGCTGCTGCCCAACCTCATTTCCGGCTCGGTCGTCGTCGCCATCGTCCTCAATCTGCCGACGGCAGCACCTTTGCTGCTGCAGGCGCTGATGGCCCAGGACATGTATCTCGCCGGCGCCTTCGTTCTGCTGATCTGCGCGCTGACGCTGATAGGCTCTTTGATCAGCGACATCCTGCTTGCGCTGGTCGATCCCCGCATCCGGTTGGAATAGGAGCCTTATATGGCCGACATCACCGTCACGAACATTCCGCCGGATCGCGCCGCCGTCGCGTCGCAGTGGCAGCTCATCTGGTGGGCTTTCCGCCGGCATCGGCTGGCCATGGTGGCGCTCGTCGTCACCGTGCTGATGTATATCGTCGCCCTGCTTCCCGGCTTCTTCGCCATCAACGATCCGAACCTGCAAAATGCGCGGGCGACTTTTCACCCGCCGCAGAGATTGCATCTGATCGATACGCAGAACGGGTTCTCCTTCGGCCCGCATTATTATCCGATGAAGCTGACCCGCGATCCTGAAACGCTGGCCGCCATCTTCAAGGAAGACACGACAAAACGTGTCGACGTCCAGTTCTTCGGGCGCGGCTACGAATATTCGGTGTTCGGCTTGTTCAGGACCAACATCCATCTGATCGCCTCGCCTGACAAGACGACGCCGCTGCTTCTGTTCGGCGCCGACAGGCTTGGGCGCGATGTCTTCAGCCGAACGGTCCAGGGCTCGCAGATCTCGTTGTCGATCGGCCTCGTCGGTGTCTTCTTCTCGTTGATGCTCGGCATCGTGCTCGGCGGCATCTCGGGATATTACGGCGGCCGCATCGATTTCTTCCTGCAGCGGGTGATCGATTTCGTGCTGTCGCTGCCGACGATCCCGATCTGGTTGGCAATGGCCGCGGCGCTGCCACAGGACTGGCCTGCGACGCTGCAATATATGATGATCACGATCATCCTGTCGCTGACCGGTTGGGCACAGCTCGCCCGCGTCGTTCGCGGCCGCTTCCTGTCTTTGCGCACCGAGGAATTCGTCGCCGCCGCCAGGCTCGACGGTGTTCGCGAAAGGCGCATCATCTTTCGCCACATGCTGCCGAGCTTTGCCAGCCATATCATCGCGTCGATCACGCTTGCGGTGCCGGCGATGATCCTTGCCGAAACCTCTCTCTCCTTCCTCGGGCTTGGTCTACAGCCGCCGACCATCTCCTGGGGCGTGCTTCTGCGCGAGGCCCAGAACATTCGCTCGATCGCCACCGCGCCATGGCTCTTCATGCCGGGCTGTGCCGTCGTGGTCGCCGTGATGGCGCTCAACCTTCTCGGCGACGGCCTGCGCGATGCGGCCGATCCCTACAACAAATGAGGCCGGCATGACCGATATCGTTCCCATTGCCGGCAGGCCGCTGCTCCAGGTGAAAAATCTGACGGTCGAGTTTCCTCTGCGCACCGGCGTCTTTCGCGCCGTTAGCGATCTCTCTTTCTCGATCGAGCCGGGCAAGACGCTCTGTGTCGTCGGCGAAAGCGGTTCCGGCAAGTCGGTGACGGCGCGATCGATCCTGCAGATCGTCGATGCGCCCGGCCGCATATCCGGCGGATCGATCATACTGAACGATCAGGACGGCGGCTCGATCGATCTGACCAGCCTCAATCCGCGCGGGCGTCAGATCCGATCGATCCGCGGCCGCGACATCGCCATGATCTTCCAGGAGCCGATGTCGTCGCTGTCGCCGATCCACACGGTCGGCAACCAGATCGTCGAGGCGCTTCGCCTTCACACCAGGATGAGCAAGGCAGAGGCGCGCGCTGAAGCCATATCGCTGCTCAAGCAGGTCGAAATTCCCTCGCCTGATAAAGCGCTGGATCGATATGCCTTTCAATATTCCGGCGGGATGCGTCAGCGCGCTATGATTGCCATGGCGCTCGCCTGCAAACCGCAGCTGCTGATCGCCGACGAGCCGACCACGGCCCTCGACGTGACGACCCAGGCCGAAATTCTCGACCTGATTGCAAGGCTGCAGAAGGCCAAGGGCATGGCCGTTCTGTTCATTACGCATGACATGGGCGTCGTGGCGCAGATCGCCGACGATGTACTCGTAATGCATGACGGCGTCGCCAAGGAATATGCGCCAGTCGAGCAGATCTTTCATGCGCCGCAAGACGACTATACCCGCATGCTGATCGGCTCGGTGCTGAAGCTGGAAGCAAAGGCCGAAATCCGGCTGGCGCGCCCGCCGCTCGACACGACGGCGCCACCGATCCTCGAACTCCGCAATGTATCGATGGATTTCGGCGAGGTGAAAGCGCTGGACGATGTTTCCATTTCGCTTCTGCCGGGCGAAACGCTGGGCATCGTCGGCGAGAGCGGCTCCGGCAAGACGACGATGGGCCGATCTATCATGCGGCTGATCGATCCGACTGCAGGTGAAATCCTCTATCGCCGCGCCGACGGCGACATCATCGATCTGGCAACGGCAAAAGGTCAGACGCTTGCTGCCGCACGGCGGGAATTGCGAATGGTGTTTCAGGATCCTTTCGGCTCCCTCAACCCGCGCATGACCGTCTCCCAGATCATCGGCGAGCCGCTGCTCGTCAATGGCGTCGCAAAGGGGCGGGCGCTGGAGGAGCGCGTTTGCCATCTGATGGAGCAGGTTGGCCTCGATCCGAGGGCGCGCGAACGCTACCCGCACGCATTCTCCGGCGGCCAGCGCCAGCGCATCGGCATTGCCCGAGCCATCACCCTCAATCCGCGTGTCATCGTTGCCGATGAGGCAACCTCGGCGCTCGACGTCTCCGTGCGCTCGCAGGTGCTCGATCTGTTGATGCGCCTGCAGGACGAACTCGGTCTCGCCTATATCTTCATCAGCCATGACATCGGCGTTATCCGCTACATGTGCGACCGTGTCGGCGTCATGTACAAAGGCCAGCTCGTCGAAATTGGCGATGCGGAGAAGGTCTGCCGCACGCCCGAGCACGCCTATACGCAGGCGCTCATATCAGCGATCCCGCGCCCCGATCCGCGCGATCGCGATCATTCGCGGCGTTTCCGCTACGTCGCGCCGGACATTCTGAAAAATGGAACTTTTCAGCGATGAAAATCACCGGGATCCGTACTTTTCTCATGCATGTCGGTCAGCCCGACCCCGCGAACTGGGCTTCCGACCAACGTTCCGGCGGTGGCGCCTCCAAGCAGTTTGGCGGCACCAGAAACTGGCTTTTTCTGAAGATCGATACCGATGAGGGCATTACCGGCATCGGTGAATGCTCGGGCTGGCCGCGTGTCGTCGAGACGGCAATCCATGATCTCGCCCCACTCCTCGTGGGCGAAGATCCGGCCCATATCGAACGGCTGTGGCAGAAGATGCATATCGCCATGATGGGCCATGGCATGCTCGGGACGGTCGGAGGCGGTGCGATGACCGGCATCGACATGGCGCTTTGGGACATCAAGGGCAAGGCGCTCGGCGTGCCTGTCTGGATGCTGCTCGGCGGCAAGGTGCGTGACCGGATTCCGATCTATTCGCATGCGAATACGCCCGAGCGAGCGCTTGCCCTCAAAGAGCGCGGCATAAAGGCGATCAAATGCGGCGGTGTCGCCGATCCGGTCCGCAAGGTCGCCGCGTTGCGTGACGCCGTCGGCGACGACATGGACATCGCCATCGATCTGCATGGACCGCCGTGGCTGACGCCTGCGGATGCCTGCCGGCTGGTTCGGGCGCTCGAACCCTATGAATTGATGTGGGTGGAAGATCCGATCGCGCCGGAGAATTTCGACGGCTACCGGCGCATCCGCGACGCAGCGCATGTGCCGCTTGCGGCCGGCGAACGTTCGGCGACTATCTTCGGCGAGCGCGAGCTCATCGAAAAGGAGCTGGTGGACGTGATCCAGCCGGACACGGGCCGGGCCGGCGGCATCACCCAGATGAAGAAGATCGCTGCCATGGCCGAGGCGCATCATATCCAGATGGCGCCGCATTCGGGCTCGCTCGGGCCGGTGGCGGAATATGCGGCTCTGCATCTGCTTGCGGCGATCCCGAACGCCCTCATCCTCGAGCGCCTCGACGATGACTGGGACGGCCGCCGCCAGACGATCGTGCCGCATCCGCAACAGGTCGGCGGTTTGATCGCCGTTCCTGATGGTCCGGGACTTGGCTGCGATATCGACGAGGCCTTCGTGGCGCGCTTCCCCAGCAACGGCAATGTCTCGGTGCCGCAAAGTGCCGGTGCCTACAATCCCGGAACCGACAACGAGCATCTCTACGTGCAGACGCGCCTGTCACGCCGCACCTATTTCAATCGCTAGAAGGACAGAAAGATGAAGATCGACCGCATGCGGGTTTTCATGACCCGAGACAAGGACCGTCCCCGCGTGATCGTCGCGCTCGACACCGATGACGGGCTAACAGGCTGGGGCGAATGCTACAATCACGGCCCCGACAAGGCGCTTCCGCCGCTCCTGGATTATCTTTACGAATTTCTATCGGGCCAGGATCCGACACGCGTCGACTATCTCGTCAATCTGTTGATCCAGCAAAGCCGGTTCCCGCCGGGCGCGCTCGGCCTTGCCGCGATCTCCGCGCTCGATCACTGCCTGTGGGACCTCGCCGCCAAGGCGGCAAACGTCCCGGTCTACAAGCTGCTGGGCGGCGAGGTGCGCGACCGCATCAAGGTCTATGCCGGGGTCTATACCGCACCGGATGCACCGGCGGCCCGCGACGAGTTCGATCGTCTGAAGGAAGGGTGGGGTTTCACCGCCTTCAAGCTCAGCCCCTGGCGTATCGACATGCACTCCAATCGCTGGGGCAATGTCGTCAAAGCCTCGGCGGATTATTTCCGCTCGCTGCGCGAAACGGTCAATGACGAATACGAGATCGCCTTCGACGCCCATGCGAAGATTTTCGAGCCGATCGCCGCAAGGCAACTCGGCAATGCCTTGGCACCCTACGACCCCCTGTTTTTCGAGGAGCCGCTGCGTCCTGAAAATATCGAGGCCTGGGGCGATCTGAAACAGGGGCTCAATTGCGTGCTGGCGACTGGCGAGTCGCTCTATAACAGAAACGAGTTCCTGCGCCTGCTGCAGGTCAAGGGCGCCGACCTCATCCAGCCCGACATCTGCGTCGTCGGCGGCATCAGCGAAATGCGCCGTATTGCCACTCTCGCCGAAGCCTTCTTCGTCGGCGTGGCGCCTCACAACCCGATGGGTCCGCTGGCGACGGCGGTCAACGTTCATTTTTCGGCGGCGGCACAGAATTTCCGTATCCTCGAATACCGGCTGCCAAAGGGACAGGCCTACGTCTATGGCGGCCTCGATATCGAGAAGCGGGAGGGGGAAACCCGTTACGTCGTCGATCCCTATCTGCCGAAGGACGGCTATCTGGAGCTGCGTCCCGACCGGCCCGGCTGGGGCGTCGAAATGGACGAGAAGGCAATGGAAGAGGAAGGCTACATCCATTGGCAGCGGCGCGTGCCGAAGCGGCCCGACGGCTCCTACGCCTTCGCCTGAGGGCATTGCCCCCTTTAAAAACAGGAGCTGGCCGCCCGGGTGGACGCCGCCAGCTCCCGCAGGGCGACGCTTCTAGGCATCTTTCGGCAACACTGAGCGAACTCTTGCGATGAAGACATGGAAGTCCTGCATGAAAGTGCGAAGGAAATCGGCGGTGGTGTCTTTCGTGACCTCGCCGTCATCGGTGATCAGCCCCGGCGTGAACTGGATGTAGGCTTCCGGGGCATTCATCTGGGGAGAGTTGCAGAAACTGAGCACGCTGCGCAAATTCTGCTGGGCGACTGCCGTGCCAATCGCGCCCGGCGACGTGCCGATCACCGCTGACGGCTTACGTGTGAACGAGTTGGTGCCGTAGGGGCGGCTCGCCCAGTCGATTGCGTTTTTCAGCCCACCGGGTATGGATCGATTGTATTCAGGCGTGACGAACAGCACGGCGTCGACGGCTGCGATTGCCGCCTTGAATGCCTTGCCAGCCGGAGGGTAGTCGGCGTCATAGTCGTAGCTGTAGAGCGGCAGGTCCTTGAAGGATATCTCCGACATTTCAAGTTCCGGCGGGGCGAACCGCACCAACGCCTTGGCGAGCTTGCGGTTGATCGAGCCCTTGGCCAGGCTGCCAATGAGATAACCTACTTTATGCGTGGTCATGGCGTTCTCCAATATCTCGCATGATGATGGCAAGTCACTATTCGCCGAGGAACGTGACCGTCTCGCCGAGCGGGGCGCGGCCTGTACGGGCATAACTGACCGTGGGGTCCTCGTACCCGATCGACATGCCGCAGAAGAGGATGAGCCCGTCCGGGGGTGACAGGACCTCCGCGACCGTCTCGCGAACCTGCGACCACGCCATCTGCGGGCAACTGTGAAGACCTTCGGCGCGGAGCAGCAGCATGACCGTCTGCAGATACATGCCGACGTCGGCCCATTGGGGCAGGCCCAGGTCACGATCGATGTAGCAGAACAGGGCGGCGGGCGCGCCGAAACAGTTCCAGTTGGCGATTGCTGCCCGCTGGCGCGCCTCCCAATCCTCGCGCGCAATACCGAGCGCGCTGTAGCGCTCCTTGCCGAAGGCGGACCGGCGCTCCCCATAGGGGGACTTCAGTGCGGGCGGGTACATCTCGTACTGCCGCTTGTCCCAGGCGTCGCCATGGGCCACGCGCTCGACGGCGGACGTCTTGAGCTCAGCCAGCGGCGCGCCGGTCATCACGTAGGTGTTCCACGGCTGGATGTTCGATCCTGACGGCGACCAAGCTGCGGCGGACAGCACACGCTCAAGCACCTCCCTCTCCACAGGCTTGTCTTTGAACCCGCGCACCGATCGTCGACTTTTGACTGCCTCATATACGTCCATGATCGCCTCCGTCCGCCCGGACGGCCGGGCCAGCGTTGTGGCCCAACATCGCGCCTGGCAGCGCTCGCATCCCATCGCTGACCGCCGTTACGTCAATCTCGCCGATATCAAGCGCATAGCGCGACGGAACCAGCTCGCCGGGTTCCAGTCTGCCGGGGTATGAGGTGTTGTCCATACTCATGGTCGTTTCGTCCTGACTGTTCCGTTCCTGATGTGGTTCATTATCTCCATTCGCAATGGAGGCGTAATCACACGGTGGTCTAGGAGGGGTACATCAAACGTACATCAGGGATCGATGTGTTCGAGGGGCATGTCGGCGAGGCATCGCGGGACTTGGCGCTTACACTCAAGCCGCAGTCATCTCCTCGAAACCGCGTTCTTCGCCATTGCGCTGCTCTTCGCTGCCGCGGCGCCAACCATCAGCTGCGTAGGATCGACGTTTCGTATTTTTTATTGGGTGCCCAGGGCTCGGACACATTCTACTTCGGTGCGACGGTACGATCCGAAGATGTCAGCGAGCGTATCGAGCATTGCCCTGGCCGCGCCGGATTGAAGTGAATAGTAGATCGTCTGAGCAGCTCTTCGCGTCTGCACGAGTTCCTGTTCTCGAAGAATTGCCAAATGCTGGGACGTCGAAGATTGGCTCAATCCCACCTCGTCGGCCAGGAGGCTCACGGACATTTCTCCCTCGGCCAGCAGATGCAGAATGTGAAGCCGTTTGGCATTCCCCATAGCCGACAAGAAGTTTGCTTCGTTTTCGAAGGCGTTGGTTTCAGGGGAAGGCGCGGTTGACGATTGATTGTTCACGGCGAGATCTCCTTTAGGTAACCAAAGCTGGGCACCAGGTCATATCCCCGAGCTTTAATTTAGGATTACCGCATGAGAGCGAGACCGAAACCCATTGCCGGCGCCGCATCGCTTTTTTTGGCGCAAATCGGATACGACTCGCCTCAAATGGACAGCGGTCGCAGATGATGTTCGAGGCCGGTATCTTCCACCATTGAAAGACACGCGGCTAAAAGCATAAATCAATGACTTGAAGCGCGCGTCGATGATTAGCGCGCGCCAGCCTGGCGCATCTGCATGGGCAGTGTTTCCCACGCTCGGATCAATTCGCCGATGGAGGCGGCCTCCATCTTGTGCATGACATTGCTGCGATGCAGCTTGACCGTCACTTCGCTGATGCCGAGATCGAAGGCGATCTGCTTGTTGAGGCGTCCGCGCGCCACTTCATGCAGAACCTCGCGCTCGCGCTGCGTCAGCGTCTCCAAGCGCTTGATATTGCGCTCGGCGACCGCGGCTTCCGCCCTTCGTTCGGCATCCATCGCAATGGCCGCTGTGATGGCGTCGAGCAGCGTCTGGTCCCGCACCGGTTTGGTGAGAAAATCCACGGCGCCGGCCTTCATCGCCTGGACGGTCATCGGAATATCGCCATGCCCGGTCAGGAAGATGATCGGTTTGGATATGCCCTTTTCCGCCAGATGACGCTGCAGGTGGAGGCCGCTTGCTCCCGGCATGCGCACATCGAGGATCAGGCAGCCGGGGCAATCCAGGATATCGGCGTCAAGCAGTTCGCGGGTCGAGGCAAAACTGGTCGACTGGAAGCCAGCCGACAGGATCAGCTCCGATAGCGCCTCGCGAACGGAGGCGTCGTCATCGACGATAATGACGAGCGGCTGGTTCTCTTCGTAACTGCACTGCAATGATAACGGCGCCGATTTCCGCAGCAACGGCTGGTCAACTCTCATGTTACCCTCCATCTGTCGATTTATGCAAAGCGTTGGCGATAGCCGCCAGCAGGGCCTGGGCATCGAAAGGCTTGCGGAAAAATCCGCCCACGCCTTGAGCGCGGCCCTGATCTGCTATCTCGTGGCGGCCCGTGATCAGGAATACCGGCAGCTCCGGCCGTGATTTCCTCACCAGGTCGCGAAGTTCGAAGCCGTCGATGCCAGGCATTCCGATATCGGTGATGAGCAGGTCGAGGTCCGACAGCCCATTGACGAGCAGCGAGCCCGCCGACGAGAAGCTGCGAGCCACATAACCCGCAGATTCCAGAAGGTCGCCCATCGATTCAAGCAGCCTTGGATCGTCATCGACAATTGCCACGACGTGTCTTGTCTTGTTCATGTTCAATTCCCTCCCACTCGGCGCGAGTGGGTTATCGGTATTTCCAATCTCTCCGCGATCCGGACGAGATCGGCGAGCGATGCCGCCGCCATTTTCTGCATCACATTTCTTCTATGGATCTGCAGCGTCACTTCGCTGATCCCCAATTCGGCTGCTGCTTGCTTGTTGAGAAGACCGCTGACGACGAGCGGCAGCACCTCGCGCTCTCGCGGCGTCAGGTCGAGATAGAGTTGCCTCAGCATGTGGAGTTCGGCGCGTTGCGATCTCTTCTCCCGATCCTCAGCGATCGCCGCGTGAATTGCCGCCATCAGGTCCGCGTCGCTGAAGGGTTTGGTCAGGAAATCCACCGCGCCATGCTTGATCGCACGCACGGAGGAGGGGATGTCGCCGTGTCCTGTGATGAAGACGATCGGCGGATGGTCCCTGTCGGCGATCTGTTTCTGCAGATCCAGGCCGTTGATGTCAGGCAGCTCGATATCGAGGATGAGGCAGGCGGGGACATCCGGCTTGTCCGCTCTGACGTAATCGCAGGCTGACTCGAAGGCGATGGCGCGCATGCCATGCGATTCCAGCAGCTCGCCGAGGGCTTCCCGAATGCGTCCATCGTCATCGACGATGAAGACAATATGGTCATCGGCTGTCATGGCGCCGCCTTCGTTTCTATGGGCAAGGTGAAGATCAACGTCGCTCCGCGCGGATTGTTCTTCTCGGCCCACAACCGTCCGCCGTGCAGCTCGACGATCGAGCGGCAGATCGCCAGCCCCATGCCCATGCCATTTTCTTTCGTCGTGAAGAACGGCTCGAACATCCTCTCGGGAAACTCGATGCCCGGGCCGTGGTCGCTGATTTCGGTCCGGACGGCATTCCCCATATGCTGCACACGGATCTCGATCACCCTGTCGTCTGCAACGGCGTCCATCGCCTCGATGCCGTTGCGGATGAGATTGATCAGCACCTGCTGGATCTGGACGCGGTCGATTGCGACCAGCGGAAGGTTGCCCTCAATGCCCATGTCGATCCGAACGCGCCTGCGCGCCGCTTCGTCGGCCATGAGGTTGCGCGCTTCGTCGACGACGCCGGAGAGCGTCGTGTGGACCCTGCGGTCTGCGGATTGCTTGAACAATGCGCGGATACGGCTGACGACATCTGCCGCTGAGTTAGCGTCCCGGATGATGCGCTCCACCGTCCTCTGCGCCCGCTCCATATTCGGCGGTTCGGCCATGAGCCAGCGCTGACAGGCATGTGAGTTGGCCACGACGGCCGCGAGCGGCTGGTTCACCTCGTGCGCGATCGAGGCCGAAAGCTCGGCGAGGCTCGCCACCTGGCTCGCCCGTGCAAGGCCTTCTCGCGCCTGACGCAAATCTTCCTCGGCCCGAACCTCACCGTCGATATCAAGGCAGATGACATTCCACTGGACGATGATGCCGTCGGCATCGCGCATCGGCGCCGCACGCGTCTCAACCCAGCGATATTCACCATCGTGCCGCCGCAGACGATGCCTGCGCGCATAGGGCTCGCCGGTGGACAATGAATGGGCATAGTTCTCTTTGACCCCCGCCACGTCGTCGGGATGAACACCGGCATCGAGTGTGCCGTCCAGCCGGGTTTTCCCCGTTCCGTCCAGCTCTTCGAGATTATATCCGAGGAAGTCGCGGAGCTGAGGGTTGCGGTATACCGGTTCTCCATCAGGCGCCGCGCAATCGATCATTGCCGGCAGCGTTTCGACGATCTGCCAGAGCGAGCGTTCTCTCTCTCGCAGCGCGTCCTCGACGCGCAGCTGATCGTCGATATCATGCGTCAGACCGTACCACTGGACGATCCGGCCGCTCTCGTCCCGCAGAGGCTCGGCGCTGCCTTTCATCCAGCGGTAGACGCCGTCGGCGCGCCGCAGGCGATATTGCTTGGAGAAGCGCTCGCCGGTGACGAAGGAATGGTCGAGCGCTTCGGCGAGGCTCTCCGCATCGTCAGGGTGGACGGCGGCTTCCATGATGGCGGAAAGACGGTTCATGCCGGGCTTGTCTGCATCGGCAACGTCCAGTCCCAGAAAATTGATCAGCCGTTTGTTGAAGAAAGTCGGCTCGCCCTGCGAATCCAACCGCCAGAGAAGGCTCGGAACGATGTCGACGAGCTGTGACAGCTCTCGTTCCCGCTCTCGTAGGGCCTGTTGCGCGCGCACCTCGTCGTCGATGTCGAGTGCAGCAGCGTACCATTGTAGAATAATTCCGTTTTCATCCCGCAATGGTTCTGCGCGACCCTCCATCCAGCGATATTCGCCGTCCGCACGGCGCCGACGATACCTTATGGTGTAGGGTTCGCCGGTGGCGAGGGCATGGCTGAGCACCTCTCTCATGCGGGGTGCATCCTCGGGATGGACTGTCGCCCCGATGATGGCCGCTGAGCGGCTGACGTCCGGCTTGTCCCAAGCCGCGACGTCGTCCACCCCGATGGATTCCAGGGTACGCTTGCTGAAGAAGGTCGGCTCGCCGCTGGGCGCCATGCGGGCAATATGAACGGGGACCATATCGACGAGCAATGACAGCTCCCGCTCACGTTCGCGTAACGCCTCCAGCGCACGCACCTCATCGTCGATGTCGAGAGAAACGCCATACCATTCCGCGACCGTTCCGTTTTCGTCGCGCCGCGGCTCCACCCGGCACTCTGCCCAGCGGTAGACATCATCCTTTTCGCGCCAGCGAAATCGCATCGCGCAGCCGCCGCCGGTTTCGAAGCAGTTCCTGAGCGTACGCTGAACGTCGGGAGCGTCTTCGGGATGAACCAGCTGCTGCAGCAGATCGTCGATGCGCGGCTCACCGAGAGCGTCGAAATCGGCGATAACGGAGCGAAAATGGTCCTGATATCGCTTGTTGAAATAGAACGACCCGCCGGTAGGCTCCACGCTCCAGATGCGGACCGGCACGGCGTCTATGATCTGCTGAAGCTGTTGTTGGCTCCGCCGCACAGCCTCTTCCGCATGAACCTGATCGTCGATGTCGTGACAAAGGCCGTACCACTGAACGATGCGCCCCGACTGATCCCGCATCGGTTCGGCACGGCTCGACATCCAGCGATAGAGGCCGTCGGCGCGGCGCAGTCGATACCGCATGGCGAAGCTTTCGCCGGTAACGAGGCAATGGCGAAGGGCATCTCCGAACCCCGCCGCGTCCTCGGGATGAACGGTGGCCTCGAGGACGGCCTCCAGCCGGCTCATGCCGGGCTTGTCGAAATCCGCCACATCGAGGCCGAGAAAATCGACCATCCGTTTGTTGAAGAAGGTCGGCTCACCGTCGGGGGTCAGACGCCAAACGTGGCTCGGAACCATATCCACGAGCTGCGAGAGTTCCCGCTCGCGGTCGCGCAGCGTATCCAGACTTTGGCGCAATGTGAGCACTGCCAGCTGGTGCTGCCGGGATATGGCGGCCACGATGAGCGCCGAAAATGCCGAGATCGCCAGAAAAAGCTGCAGCATGACCTGCTTGTGCTTCTGGGATTCGGGATCGCCGGCAAACTGGCTGGTGCCTGTTATCGTGAACAGCGCCGTGATCAGGGCGAGGAGAGCCAAGGATACGGCAGCGCCTTTGAACTCGAAGCGAACCGCAGCCCAAAGAAGAGGCGGCATGATGATATACGCGAATGGGAGGTAGCCGCTCAGAGAAAGAGCGGCAACGCCGAGAAAGATCAGTCCCAGGACGCAAGCTTCCACCCATTGCGCGGCCGAGAGCCGGGTCTTGCCACGCCAGCTGTGAAACACGACCAGTGCCAGCGGCGCTACGATCAGGACGCCGGTGGCGTCCCCGATCCACCATAGAGGCCAAGCCGTTGCGAAGGATTGCGATTGTATGCCAAACCACGCCAGGGTCGCACTTCCCACAGTCGCGCTGACGATGGGCGCAATCCCAGCCCCCAGTACGACGAATGCGAGAACTTCCTGCAAGGTTTCCAACCGAACTGGCCGCGTCAAGGTCCGGTTGACGAGCCATGCCCCGGCAGCCGCTTCAAGGGCGTTGCCGATGTAGATCAGGAAAGCCGCAGGCAGGGGGCTGTGGAACCACAGGAAATTGCTGAACAATTCAGCCAGGCAGCCTCCCAGCACCCACCAAGGCCAGCTGTAGCCGGATGCGACGACAAGTGTCGCGATGAAAAGCCCCGCTGCTGGCCAGATGGAAATACCTGTTCCAGGGACGATCGCGAGCGACTGCGCGAATCCGCAGGCCAGCACATAGGCCGCAATAAAGAGCCCCAGGTGCAGGAGTTGGGGGCGGTGCGACCAGACGCTGATCATCAGCTGTTCCTGCAGGACAGACAAAGTCAGGGGATCGTCAGCGTTTCGTACCGTCGTTGTTCTCGATTTCGGGTCTGGCGGGCTCATATTCGAACCGTAACCCCGCCACATTGCAACCGCAACTCATGGAAACCCATGCATTGCGCGGGGATGTAGCCGCCGCGCCAGGTCGGAATTTTCGGCGCGAACGAAGACCGGCATGTCGTTCCGTCTTGCCGATTGGTCTTCCTAACCTTCGGGATGGCTCCGCTATATCCCAAGTCTAAGCCGCTAGACCTCTTACATAGTGGAAGGGGTCTGGCTTTCCGGTCATTGTGTCGCCGTTCGCGCCGCGCAACTCGGCGGCTATCTATAATGCATGTCGCCCGAAAGGGTGCCGCGGTTTTGGGAAGACGGCATGCGATGGAGGATGCTGATATGAAAATCACGGTGGTTGGAGCAAGCGGCCTTATCGGAACGCGGCTCAGCGAGAACTTGCGCCGCTCAGGTCACGAGGTAATGGCCGCATCATTGTCGCTAGGTGTCGATACAGTTTCGGGCAAGGGTCTCGAAGCGGCCGTGGCGGGAACCGAAGTCATTGTCGATGTGACCAATGCCGCATCATTCGGCGACCGTGCTGCATTGGATTTTTTCAAGGCTTCGACGAAGAATTTGCTCGCGGCCGCGACCGAGGCTGGCGTCAGGCACTATCTTGCACTCTCTGTTGTCGGCACGCCTCGTCTCGTGGAAAGCGATTATTTTCGCGCGAAAATGGTGCAGGAAAATCTCATCAGGGCTTCAGGCCGACCCTATACTATTCTCCGCTCCACACAGTTTTACGAGTTCATCAGCGGATTGATCGATACCGGTGCTGATGGCGATGTGTTTCGATTGCCCCCGGCGTTCATGAGGCCGGTCGCCGCGAGCGACGTCGCCGCATTGCTGGCGGAATTGGCAGTCGGAGCGCCGTTGGACGATATCGCCGAAATCAGCGGCCCGGAACAATTCGGTATCGACGAAATCGCCCGGATCTATCTCACCGCGAATGAGGATGAGCGGCAGGTGGTGACGGATTCATCCGCATCGTATTTCGGGGTTGAATTGACTGAAGACGCGCTGCTTCCTGAGGCAGGTGCGCGGGTGGCGACCGTAAAGCTATCCGACTGGCTCTACCAATCGATGGGGGAGTAGGCTGTGCGGTTTATCTCCCGGCCGGCAGGGGATTAACTGATCTGCCACTGAACTTTCGCCTGGCTGCAATTGGAGCCCTGGCGCCTTTGAATACGACAAGTGGCCAGGCCCCGCGGAATCGCAAGAGTTTTGTCGAGTTCGAGCCGGATGTGGCAATAGACCGGCATAGTTGCCGGGTCTGGTCTGAGCAATGCATGCGGCCTCAATGGCTCACCGCGATCTTCAAATCGAGGTGAACAGCGATTCCGGGACTTGCTTACAACAAGATTGTGCATTAAATAATCGTACGCGATACAAAAGGAGTTAAGCTATGTTGAAGATGTTTGTCGCCGCCGCCGCTATCGTGGCGGGAAGCTTTTTGAATGCCTACGCGGCTGAGAAGCCGACGGTCGTACTTGTCCATGGCGCATTCGCCGACGCCTCCAGCTGGAATGGCGTAATTACACGTTTGGAAAAGGATGGATATCCAGTGGTGGCGGTTGCTAATCCGCTTCGAAGCGTGACGTCGGATGGCGATTACGTGCGCAAAGTGGTGGCGGGACTGAAGACGGACGTTGTTCTCGTCGGTCACTCCTACGGTGGCTCAGTCATCAATGAGGCAGCAGCAGACAGCGCCAACGTCAAATCGCTCGTCTTCGTCGCGGCCTTCGCGCCTGATGTCGGAGAAACCGCCGTTGCGCTTTCAGGTAAGTTTCCGGGAAGCACGCTCGCACCGACCCTTGACGAGCCCGTCCCGTTGGATGGTGGAGTAAAGGACCTGTACATCAAGCAGAGCGCGTTTCACGATCAATTCGCTGCAGATGTATCCAAGGCGGAGGGCAAGCTGATGGCCGCAACACAGCGCCCCATCACTGATAAGGCTCTTGGCGAGGCCTCGACTGCGGCGAGCTGGAGGAAGATCCCGTCTTGGTTCGTCTATGGTGACGCGGATAAGAACATACCGCCGGCAGCGCTCGCATGGATGGCGGAGCGGGCGGGCTCGAAAGAGACGGTTGTGGTTAAAGGCGCGTCTCACGTCGTGATGGTCTCTCATCCCGATAAAGTCGCGAAGGTCATTGAAGACGCTGCATCCAGGAAATAGACCGCACTGTGATTCTGCGACCGGATCAACATTGATCCGGTCGTGGTGCGACGATGGTAAGGCATTCCACAGCGCGGGATACGAGGCCGCTGCCTAGGCGCTTAACCTAGCCTATGCTTCGCGCTTTATCCGTGCGGCGGCACCGTCATCGAGTGCGGCGTTCGTCCCGTTGTTGTTAGCGTCTTTCACCTCCGCGGCTGCTATGCATGCAAGCCGTCAGCCAGAAAACAGGTCATCCGTTAATCGGTTGCAAACGAAGACTTGGCAATGTGACCTCCGGTAGCAGGGCCGGTAAATTGACGAACCACATTGCGTTTCTGGACGAACTTCGAGGGGTAGCTGCGCTATCCGTTGTCCTCTTGCATGCGAGCCAGATCTTCGGTTTCGGCCTTGGCTCTTACGCCTATCTCGCCGTGGATTTCTTTTTTTGCCTTAGCGGTTTTGTTCTCGCAAACGGGTATGACCAAAAACTAAGGTCCGGTGGTTTGCGGAGCAGTGCATTTTTCCTGAAGCGCTTGGCGCGCCTCTATCCCATGATCGTGGTCGGTGTTGCGGTAGGCGTTCTTGCGGCGGTATTTGCTTCAGAACCGCATATTTCTCTCCACGACATCCCAATTCTTACCGTGGGTGCATTACTTCTCCTGCCCTTGGGACTCCTGGCGGGGCAAGAAGCGTTCTCGATTAACAGCCCACTCTGGTCACTCTGCTTTGAAATGGTCGCCAGCCTCGTTTACGGATCGGCCGCTCGCCGTAAAATTCGTTTGTGGGGCGATGTCGCGTTTCTCGCATTCTTCGCGGTCGCGCTTTTCCAAATTGTCGGCATCGAGGGTACAATTGGTCCAGTTGGATTTTCGAGCTGGCGAACATTCCTTGAAGGTTTTGTCAGAGTCGGTTTTTCATTTTTTGCCGGTGTTCTGATTTTTCGCTGGAACATCAATCATCGCGTCGGGAGGGTCGCGCCTCAGATTCCGCTTTTTATCCTGATCGTGGTTCTGTTCCTTCCCTTTTCCGTCCCCAGGGGGTTATACGATTTTTTCTGTATCACTATTATAATTCCAGTCGTTGTCGCTCTGGCAGCTGCAGTTCCGCCCAACGAGGAGCGGCCACTCGCGGCATACTTCGGATTGTTGTCTTATCCGCTCTACGCTATTCACCAGCCTATTATTCGACTTGGCGCTCAGTTCCAAAGCGCTAGCGATGGCGTCATACCATTGGCAATCACGGTGAGCGGCACGCTCTTAGCTGCTATTGCTGCAGCACATTTTCTATTCACCCACTTCGATAAACCTATCCGTGCTTATATGGGCAGGAAGTTTTCGGTAAATTAGCTTAAGCGCGCTTTCCCAAAGATCGTCAGCGGTGAACAACCCAGAGCGTGTCCGACGGATAAGGGCGAGTTCATGCGGCCCATAGTCTGTGTGGCGGACGACCGGCGCGATTTGGCGGTTCCTTTTCCGAGGGAAGGCAAGGCCCACGGCCCCAGCCTGTCGCGGCTCATGGGCGGGTGATCCGATAGATCAGCAAATCAGCCGAATCCACAAGCTTGGTTGAGGTCTTGTCGAGATAGTCGACAACCCCATCATGATGCTCGACGAACAGCAGGTCGTGCTTGTCGGTGGCGTTCTTGGCCACGCCGAACAGGTCCGCGCCCTGCGCGCGCAGTTCCTCGAGCTGCGCGATCGCAGTGGCGTCATCCGCGACGAATTTCGACCATTCCGCATCGCCTCCGCCAGGCGGGAATACCCAGCCGCGCGCCCTGCTGTAGTAGACTGCGACGGGATCGCCGACCTCGGGGGCGATGGCGACGACGAGATCGCCCGGTTGCGCCAACCGCGCCAGTTCCTCGCCAAGCAGCTTGCCGTTCATGGCGATCGGCTTCTTCATCGTCCTGACGAGCGGCAAGGTCGACCAGGCAAGCGTGAGAGCCACGATGCAGATCGAGCGAAGCATCACCGCCGGCGTTAGAATGGTTCTCGATGCAAGCGTTGCCAGAAGAAGCGCGCCGCGACCGCAGAACATCGCGACCGGCACATGGAAGATGTGGAGATTCCACACATTGCTGGTGATTTCGCCCGCCGCTGCCAGATAGATGATTAGGGCGGCAGCCAGCCACACATAGGGAATGGCCGAAAGGGTGCGTTGCTTCGGGTCTTCGGCGAGGCTGGCCGGCATCCATAAGCCGACCGCGAGCAGCACCATGAATGGATAGCCGTAGAACCACAGGACCGAGGTGTTCCACACGGATTTGAAGTAGAACCTGTCCCTGACATATGTCCAGAAGCCGTAATCCCAGATATAGCCGCCGCTGCCGGCGACATGAAACGGCGGATAGCTGCGGCCGAGATAAATCGCCCAGCTGAAATAAGCGCCGATGATGGCCAGGCTCAAAAGCCCCGACAGGAAGACCCAGGTCGCCTGCTTTCGCTTCTTCTCCAGAATCCAGCAGACCATCAGATAGAAGATGACGGCACCGGCAGCGATGCCTGGTGGCTTTGACAGCACGCCGAGCGAGAAGCTGACCGTGGCGAGCGGCAAGAGCCAGCCGCTGCCGCCGGCCCAGTATTTGGCGAACAGCCAGACGCCAAGGGTCACTAAGGCCAGCATCGCGGGATCGGGAAGAAACGAGCTGTCGATCATGATTGCCGCCGGCATCAGCGCGTAGGCAAGTGCCGCCGCGTGGGCACGCATCTCGTCCCAGCAGAGGGCCGTTAGCCTGTGCAACGAAAACACCGTCACGAGACCGAAGAAGGCCGCAACCATGCGGCCGAACCAGTCGTGCCAACCGAAGAGTTGGTAGAGCAGGGCTGTGAGATAGCTGACGATCTGGAACTCGCGGCCCTGATAGCTTGGCCCGGGCCCGGTCCAACTGACTTCCGGAAAGAAGATGTTCCAGCTGCGCTGCTGGAAATTGTCGGCCATCATTGCAGTGCTTATCTCGCGCCAGCTGAAGCCGTCGACCAGCGGCAAGGTGATCTTGTGGAACCTGAAGACGATCGCAATAAACAGGATCCCCAGCAAGATCGCCGTGTTGAGGTAGTTGCCAGCAGCCATGTCCCGGTCGGTCGTCTCCTGCGGGTATTGCTGACCTTCGGCCTGCTTCAATTCCAGGTCGTCTGTCATCTGAAACCCTGTCTTCCGTGACGGCCGAGGCGGCGCGATACGCGCCGGCATCGGATCGTGAGGAAGATTAGGCTGAGCGGGATCTCGCCGCCGACGCGGTCGGCTGCGGAGCTGCTCGTAGGCTTCACCGAGCAGCGGCTCGGACGGCTTGCGGGGCGGCTTTGTCATGATGGCAGTTCATCAGCAAAGCCTTAAAAAGCAATTCACCCAGATTGATTATTGAATTCATACGAACATAATAAGAACATCGGCGGGGCGGCTGCCAATCTGAAAACCCAGATATGAAGTGCGGAGATGCGCGAGCCGCCGATCAGCGAAGCCGTGGGAGACGATGGGCATGAGGAGGTGATCGGCCTATCCAAGGGCGATATGCACGCCGCTATCGGCACGCTGCTTGAGGACAGCCGATTGGTGATCTAGCGGGGGGACGATAATGAGTGAGCATGTTTCCATGGCGGCCGAACAGCGTTCAACTCCAGCAGCCTAGATCAGTGCTTCGGAGATGCCCCAAGCTTGACAAAAAGACATCCATTGCCGATCTCGATTTGCGTCAGAAGGTCCGCCCTTACCTCCTCGCCAACGACTGCTTTTATGTGCCGCCACTTTTGGCTTTTCGGATGTGCGGGCACCGGTACGCCTTCTCGTAAGAACAGCGTTACTTCAGGAACTTCATCTGATTTGTAGATGCAAATTCTCAACGGCTCACGTCCCTGTTTGCAGTAAATATTGTGCACTGCAAAACAAGAAATGGCAAACATTCATTTGCCGGGTAAGTCACGTTAGGTCGGTGCAAACCCGTGATGCTGAGGCGTACCCTACCGCCTGATGCTGAGGGCGGCGTCCGTCGGACGGTCGAGGAGCGCGACGCCGGAGGTTTGGATTTTTTCATATATGTCGCCGGGCTTCACCGCATCGAGGCGTTCAAGAAACCTTTATGAAGCTCAGGCTTGAACTAATCGTCGTCTCCTCCGGCCCGACCACCGCGATCGAGTCCGAGGACGCAGCGATTGCAGGGGTGAGCCTTGCCAGGATGCGAAAGTCCTCTGGATCTCTCATTTTCAATTCGATGCCCTAGCGTTTCAGGTCGTAGGCCTGGTGCGATGCGCGAAGCTCTGACAAGGTTTTGCCGACACAACTGCCTCCGCCTTCAGCGCCTATTGCCTTTGCCTTGCCGTCGATCGTGATGGTGCCGGCGATCCGGTCGGATGCAGAATAGGTTGCAGTTCCATCTTGAGACACACGCGACAGATAAAAGGCGTGAAAGGTTTCGTGGTATTTGCACTGGATAACCACCGGGAACTGATCAAACGGATTGTCTTGCGCCACAACTGCCGTCATGGGAAAGGCCAACGATATCAAGCCTGCATAGAGCATTTTGCCCGATGTGCCTGATTTCCGGCGAGATGCATGCGTCATCGTCAAAGTCCTTCTTTCTGAGATCGAACCTGCGAATGCTTTGCCGTTAGATCGTGAGGCTGATCAGCGCATCGCGATCGAGAAGGCGAACGATGCGTTGCAGTTTGCCGTTCAGGCAAAGGATACGTTTTTCGCGGAGCTTCGTGAAACAGCGGGCAACGGTTTCGACTGTCAGTCCAAGATAGTCGGCGATATCGCTGCGGGAAATCATCATGTCAAATTCGCAATCGCCCGGATGACGGTCGGCCATTTCGCAGACAAAGGCCGCGACGCGCTTCAGTGCGCTCTGCTCGGTGATGACGAGTTGTTTGTGTTGCGCCTTGGCAAGATTCGTCAAGGCAATGTGCAGAAGATCGATGGGAACGACGGCGTCATGATTGGCGCGAAAGGGCGTGACGCAGGTTTCGCAGACGGCTTCGGCAAAATCGGTGCGTATATCGCCCGTTTCAAGCCCGAACCATTCGCCCTTTCCGTAAAACGACAGAATGTATCTCTGTCCGGCGGCCGTCAGCCTATAGATCCGCACAGCGCCCGCTTCTACGTGGTAGATCGTAAGCGCGTGTTCGCCTTCGCTGTAGATCGTCTCATCGGCCTTGAGCCTAATCGACTGATCCTTGGTTGTAGCGGCTGCGCCCCCATACCGGTGGCCTCGAGCAGTCGTGTAATTTATTGCGTGATTTTGAAGCATCTGCGTCGCCCCTATCCGCATCGGAGCATAAGCAATTGCCGCGCGACCCGATATTCGAGATACCCCTTACGTATTGCTACGGAAGCCCCGGATTACTCTGCGGTGTATAAGGCTTTCGCCCTTTGGGGAGAGCGACACGAAAATGTCGTGGGAGGTCCTATGGCATCGGAAGAGGGAGGGGAAAGCGACTTATCTCAAGGTCCCGCCAGCGTGCGAGAGCAGCTTGAACGCATACTCGCCAGCCCGCAATTCCATGCTCCCGAGCGCGGGCGTCGCTTTCTGCAGTATATTGTTGAAGAGACGCTTGAAGGGCACAGCGAACGGCTCAAGGCCCATATGATCGCGCAGATCGTTTTCGGACGCGACGCGTCCTTCGATGCCCAGAATGATCCGGTCGTGCGCATAGAGGCTGGCCGTATCCGCCGCGCACTCGAGCGATATTACCTCGTGTGTGGAAGCAACGACCCGATAAGGATCACAATTCCCAAAGGAGGCTACGCCACGCTGTTTTCGAGCGGCGAAAACACGTCGATTGCCAGAGAAGTGGCCGCTTCGCAAGATCACGAGAATCCACAAAAACAGACTGGGCAGCAGGGGCCAACGACCTATCGCCATCTTCTGCTGCCGATTGGTGTCCCTGCACTATTCGGGGCAATGGCGATCTTAGCCCTCATTCGCCCACTCGAATCCTACCTATCACCACCGCAAGCGACCCGGACCCCTGTTGCCTCAGCGCCGACGAACAGGATCAGGATTACTGTCGACCCCCTCGTCGCCCTCGACGGCACGGCGCAGACAGCTAATTTTGCAAAGGGACTGGGCGATCAGCTGATTGCAAAACTCATGGAGGTGCAAAACCTGGTCGTGCTTACTCCAGGCCGCTCCGGCGCGGTAACGAGCGGACCGCATTTCAACCTGCAAGGAAGTGCACTTGTCGAAAGCACGATCGTGCATCTGCATATCCGCCTGATAGACGGCGCCGACGGGGTAGTCGTCTGGGCAAATCAATATGATCGCGATCTGAGTGGCCAGACCATTCTCGATGTCGAGGACGACATCGCCGTGCAAATCGCGATGGAGATTTCAAAATTTCGCAAGCTTGGCGACGCAGGGCCCTGACCCGTAACTATCTTGGCGTGTTGACAGGAGGAATGACCATTCCCGCGGCGCGCAGGCCGTTGAGGAACAGCTCCTGGTCTTCCGGTCTTTGCAAACGCAGAGAGACCTCCGTACGGACATTGCCCATCATTTCCGGTGCGTGGGTGTTGAGCCATTCCCGTTCCAGTCTGGCTTCATTCGTCTTTCCAGCGGTCCCGAGAATGGACAGCAGCAAGAGATGGTGCATGGGGTTGCCATCGAGATCGGACCGTCGCGACCACTGCTCCGCCGCTTCGATATCGCCTCGCATGAAGGCGCACAAAGCCATGCCGACCTCATAAAAGCCTTTAGGTCCGGCGTTCCTGCTGAGAGCGATCGACAGCAATTCGCAACCTGATTGCCATTTTCCTGACATCGCAAGGCGGGAGCCGTATTCGCCTGCAACTTCGACATCGTCTGGATTTGCGGAATAGGCAGAGGTCCCGGCCGTCAGCGCCTTCTCGATATCCCCTCTGAAAAAGCTCACCAGCATCTGGGCCTGCAGCACGTGCGGATTGCCGGGCGCCAGCGATATTGCTCGTTCCACCGCAGCAATCGCCAGTTCGAGGGGTTGGGCTGAGGCTGGCGTGCCGAGTTTGTAGCGAAAACGTATCTCGTCAAGATAGACCATGGACAGGAGGGCCCAAGAGGATGCGTTATCGGGAAAATGCTGGGTTGTTTGTTGCAGGCATTCGCGTGCCTTCCTATGGCTTTGCTCAGTCATGGCCTGCCGGTAGCTGTAATAGATCAGGGTGCAGGCATAGGCGTCCGAGCCGCCATTCTCCGCAGGCCTGGCGATCGTTTCCGTATCGGCTTGGAAGATAGCGCCATGTGGCTGTGCAATCGCGCTGGCGATTTTCCGGGCGGCATCGCCTTGAATCACAAGCTTGTTTTGAACATCGAGATTAGCATCATAGTTGTCGGCCCATATGACGGCCCCATCCGATTGACGCACCAGCCTCGCAGCGGCGCGCATCCTGCTGCCATCGAGCTGGACATTGCTCTGGAGCGCATAGGCGGCGCCGTCAGCAGGTTCGCCGAGTACCGACCCGGCAACTACGACGATGTCATCGAACTGAGCGAGTTGGCCGATGACGTCGTCCCTCAGGCCACGGGCGATGTCCGAACCGGCGCCTATGGGGCCGCTCTCGGAAAAAAAATCGACAACCACCTTTGGTTTCGCGGATCCCGCTGGTGATGCCCGGGTCGAAACATCCCGCGAAACTGAAAGTGCGCCAGCAAGAGCGAGGAGCAGAAGCGCAAGAACGGTGACGAGAGTGGCTCCAAGGCCAAGAGCGACTGGCCTCGCTCTGCGATCTATGTCCGGAAGCGGATCGTCTTGATCATCCAGTCCCCCGGCCGGCGATTTTTCCAGCCCTTTCTCAGATACGGGGTCGGGCTCATCCTGAGCATATTCGAAATGGGGCACATATCCGCCTTTCGGCACGGTAATGATGACCTCGTCCGCTTGGCCCGCGACAAGGTAGTAGCGCTCGAGGGCTTTTCTTATTCGGCCGGCCTCGATCCGGACGACCGGATCGTTTTGCGGATCGAAGGATGCTTCCCGGCCGAAAACCATATTTGCTATCGTAAAGGCCTTCAAAAACCCCGATCGACCCGCAAGTGTCTCGTTGACGACAAATTCCAGGAAATTTCGCCCGCGTTTGGGGGTGTGAAATTCCTCGCTCATGAGGATTCGCTCGACTTGCAGGCAGATTTCGTCTGCTGTCGGCTCAAAACTGCGGAAAGTGTTGAGCTTGGCGCTTCTCATGACCGACCGCCCCCACGACAAGATCACGCTATTATTTAAGTATGTTCTAACACATCATATCGTACATGTCTTTGCTTGCAAGGATTGCTTTTCGATCAGCGAAGGTGGGGCAATATGTGGCCGACGGGCGCGCCCCTCTCGATTTCAGATCGCTGCCCGGTCGCGTCAATGGTAATGGCCATCCACATGAGCTCTGTCAGATTGCGCGCGCCCATCTTTGCCATCACATTGGCGCGGTGGACTTCCACAGTCCGCGAACTGATGCCTAGATGATAGGCGATCATCTTGTTCTGAAGGCCGTCAAGCACGCCGATGAGGACTTGGTGTTCGCGGTCCGTAAGCTGCCGAAGTCGCGCCGTGACACTTTCGGGATCGGCAACCGCCCTGCCGGCACGCCTCTGTCCCATTGCTTCGTTGATGGCTGCTATCAGCGCCTCTTCTTTGAGAGGTTTTTCCAGGAAGTCGGACGCTCCGGCCTTCATCGCCAGAACGGCTGCTGCGACATCGCCCTGGCCGGTGATGACGATCGCCGGAACGTCCGCGTTGAAATCGTGCAAGCGGTGGAGCAGTTCGATACCGTCGACATGCGGCATGCGGAGGTCGGTAACAAGGCAGTTCCTCCCGGAAAGAGGCAAAAGCTCGAGAAACGCCCTCGCGCAGCTATGCGCGCGAACGGCAAAACCTGCCGATACCAATAGGAATGTCACCGACCGTCTGAGCGATTCCTCGTCATCAACGAGATGGATCGTGAGATCGTTTGCCATCGGCTTAGATCTCCGCCAGCGGAAGCGAGAAACAGAGCATCGAACCGCAGTTCATCCCCTTGCGCGCAGTTATGCGGCCTCCATGGGCTTCGACAATGCGCTTGGACAAGGCCAGGCCCATGCCGAGGCCGCGCGGTTTACTGGTCACGAAGGGGCGGAACAATGCCTCCTCGATCTCGGCTGCGATACCGCAGCCGTTGTCGGACACTTCGACAACGAGATGGGAAGATGTGTCGGATTTGGTTCGGATCGCAATATGGGGCTGATCGACATCGTCGGTTGCCTCCAGGGCATTGCGAACAAGGTTTGTCAACACCTGCACGATCTGGACACGGTCGACAATGACCGTGTCCCACGCCGCTTCGAGGCGGAGATCCGCATGGAGCCCCTTGCGCTGTGATCCGATGAACGCGAGTGTGGTCGCCTCATGGATCAACTCGTGCATCGCTTCCTGTTTTCTGGCGCCAGCGCCGGGCTTTACCAAGTCTCTTATGTTCTGGACGATCGTTCCTGCCCACATAGCATGTTGCGTAATGTCCGATAGGGCTTCGCGAAGCTTCTCGCCGCATCGACGGTGATCATTCATGACAAGGCGTCTGCATCCCTGCGAATAGGCAGCGATTGACGAGAGCGGTTGTGAAAGCTCATGGGCAAGGGTCGATGCCATTTCCCCGAGCGCGGTTATTCTTGCGAGGCGGGCAATCTCGCATTGAAGCTCCTGAACCTGCTGCAATGTCTCGCGCTCGGCGCGGAAGTCCTCGAAAATCGCTGCAGTGAAGCCCTCCTTTGCGTCCTGCCCCCTGATGATTGTAAGGGCAGTCGGGAATTGAGCACCGCTTTTGGTGATTGCGAGGCCGGCGCGTACTGGGCCTTGGTCTGCCCATCGCCCTCTTAGTTGAACATCCGGTGTCGAGCGCCAGACGAAGTCGATCTTGCGGCCGACCAATTCGCTTTCGTCGTAGCCAAACAGGGCGACTGCCGTTTTGTTGCAGGCCGAAACAAGATGGCTCTCGGTGATAAAAAACACCGCATCCGGCATGTGTTCGTAGAGCTTCCAGATCCAGTCCATCCGCGGTGCTCTATCTTCATGGCGGAGCACGCGTGAAGGTTGGCTGCGCCCTAGTATGAACGAGTCCCCTTCGACCACGGTTGAAACGTCAGGACCGTACTCTGCAACATGCGGCCTTTCCATCTTGATGGACATGATGGTCTCCTGCGCTCATCCGAGAAGTTATGCAGTAGCTGGACCGTTTTGCTCGTCGATAATGATGCAAGATTACCACCTTTGAACGGATGAGCGGTGTAGCATCGCGTAGGCTCTATTGTCGTCCTGCGCCCCCCAGCGAGAAGCTCGCGATATTTCGGGCTTCCTCATCTCCATTGATCCGGCGCAATGCCCGGGCGTGATTGTTCCGCTACTATGGCAAGCAAATGGGCGGCCGCCCGTTCCAACAAGTGGCTGGTTCAAACTGAAAGCCAAGAAACTGGCGTCTGAAGTCATCGAATGGGTGACACAGATCCGTAATGGCAATCTGACTTTCTATATAGGATGAGCGATTGTCGCACTGACAGGATGTTTTTCCGCACGTGAAATCGCCATTGATCGCCTCATCGCCGAGTTGGGACAGGCAAGCGTAGTCGCGACAAGTGCGAAGCGCTTGAGGAGTAAGCACGTCGGCCGAGTGCTGGCAAGCCGAGAGGATGTTCTATCCAGTTGATGCTGGTGCATCGTCGTGGAGGATTCGGTGATGTGGCGGTTGATTGTCGAAGCTCCATTCGAAGAGGATATAGAACTCGCCGTCATCGGCGATCAAGGCGTTGATGCCCTGATCTTTCCATGTCGGCGCCTGCCTGATGGTTGGGCGAATGCCATGACTGGTGAACGACTGGAAGTCCACCCCACCCATTGGCGCATATGGCAGATCCATCGATGCGAAGTTTCACGCCTCCATTGAATGTGCCCAATCGCAGGATGCTGCAGCGCACCTTGTCTGCGATCAATGACATGACCGGCCAAAATAGTTTGATGGTGTTCAAAGTGGTTCGGCCCCCGGATGAAGCGACTGTCACTTTCTTCCAGCAGACGGCCTTGCCTGAATAGCATCACCCGAATAGGAGCGTCCGTTGAGCCTCCTTTTGAAAGAGATACGCGACAGCCCTATGCTGTGGTTGCTGATCGCCGTGCCGGTGGTGTTCGTTGCTGCGATATTCATCCCCGAGGCCCACACGACACTCTTTGTTCTGTCGGTGCTTGCTATCGTGCCGCTGGCCGGGTTGCTCAGTCACGCTACGGAATCAGTTGCCGCCAAAACGGGTGACGCCGCAGGTGGGCTGCTCAATGCCACCCTGGGAAATCTCACCGAGTTGGTGATCGCGCTGGCTGCCCTGCGCGCCGGCGAGTACACGCTGGTGAAATCGTCCATCGCCGGCGCGATCGTCACCAACACGCTGTTCATGCTGGGCGCTTCGTTTTTGCTTGGCGGGCTTAAGTACCACTTCCAGGAGTTCAACCGAGCCAGCGCGCGTCTTCAAGCCGGCCTGCTCTTTCTCGCCACAGTCGGGTTGCTGATGCCTTCGGCTGTTGCTGAAATGGACTCCACCTCCGCGGCCGCCGTCACCCAACAGCTCAGTCTTGGCCTAGCCCTCCTGCTCATCGTCGGATACGGACTTGGGCTGCTGTTCAGCCTCAGGACGCATCGCGAGATTTTCGCCGCCGCAGAACACGCACAGACAGACGAAATGCCGTGGCCGATCGGCCTGGCCCTGGTCACGCTCGCCGGGGTCACCGTCCTCGTGGCGCTGGTAAGCGAGATCTTCGTCGAATCCGTGCAAAAGGCAGCGGAAGCTTTCGGAATGACGCCTGCCTTTGTCGGTTTCATTGTCGTCGCACTGGTTGGCGGCGCTGCCGAAATGGCCTCGGCGTTTTCCGGCGCCCGCAAGAACCGGCTTGACCTCAGCGTGGGCATCGCGCTGGGAAGTGCTTCGCAGATCGCTTTGTTCGTAGCGCCCGTCCTGGTCTTGCTCAGTTACGTGATCGGCCCGTCACCGATGGACCTGCAGTTCCCGCCAGGCGTCGTGGTGATGGTGCTGCTTGCGACCATTACGGCGATGTTCGTAACCAATAGCGGACGGTCTGCATGGTTCGTCGGCGTGTTGGTGCTGATGGTTTATTTGATCTTCGCCATAACGCTTTATGTCTTGCCGCCACGAATGCCGTGAAGTGGATTGCCGCTCTCGAGAGAGAGAGGCAATCGTCCGGAGGCAAATAGACTGTGGTTGGATGTGAGCGCGACTGATGCGGTCTGGTGGATCTCGGGCTTGGGTTCTCCACGCTTCATTGCTCTCTCCTGACGCTGACCGCAGAAAGGTCGAAGTCATGCCGTCAAAAGTAGGCAATGAGCCGAGCAATAGGCAAATTAGACGTCTGTTCTTCATCGCGCTTGCTAAGCAGCTGCGGGTAATCTGGCCGATTCTATCCGGCATTGTGTCGATAATGATCATCTCCGGCCTTGCGATATGGCGCATAGAGGATTGGCGAATCGACGAAGCTCTCTACTTCACCTTCGTTACAGGGCTTACTATCGGCTATGGCGATTTTACGCCCAAGCACGTGTCGGCGCGGGTGTTGGCAGTGGTGATCGGCTTTGCGGGAATTATACTGACCGGCGTCGTTGCTGCGGTCACTGTGAAGGCCTTGAACGCGACTGATCGCGGCAGCGCGGAGTAGGACATGTCAACGAGACGTCTTCCCCCGTCCGGCGGCGTGCCATCGATATGCTAGGTCACATAAAGCTACGTTTTCGCGCTGGCATGTCCACGTTCGCCGCAAACGGCTTCCCACCGCCATTGCATCCCAGCCGATCTCTCATTCCGAAAACACATCAATGCAGATCTCCTATGGTACGATCTGATACTCGAGCGATTTCGTATGATTTGCGGGGGTGCTTAACGCGGAGCTAATCAATGGGCAGAGAGCGTGGACGGAGGAAATTGATGCTTAGACTCCCCGATTTCCGTCGTGTTTTGGCCGACAGGGCCAGTGAGACACTGGACGAGATCTTTGAAGCTTACGATCTTGCCGCCGATGCGCTGGACCGGTTTCGAAGACAGAGTCCCAGGGAGGAAGTCCTGATCAAGGAGTACGAGCAACTCTGCCGCGAGATAGAGCAAGAAGTCATCATGTATTGCACCGATCGGTGAGGAGGGAATGCACACTTTAAAACCGGAAGGTAGTCCGTCGGCGGATGGAGATTTTTCGACTTGTGACAAGTCCTGACACGAGTTCGGCGTGTTTTCATGCCTCCCGTCTTGTCGGTCACGCTTTGTTTCAAGCATTTTTCGATCCGCCTGGTGCCTCTGACGGCCAGGCCCAGGCTCTCAGCAATTCATAAAAGACACTGAGGACGATCGGTCCCAAAAACAGCCCCAGCAGACCGTATGACAGGGTGCCCCCTATCACGCCAATCAGTATGACCGGCATCGGGGTCGAGAGACCTCTCGCCATCAGGATCGGCTTCAGGACGTTGTCGACAACCATGATCGGGACAGCGACGATTGTGAAGATGAGCGCGGTCGAAGTCGGCCAGGAGAACCACGCCCAAATGATGGCAGGCACGAGTACCAGCGCAGGCCCGAGCTGCATTATGCAAAGGACAAACACCAGTAACGTCAGGGCCCCGCGGGCCGGAATGCCAAAGAGGGCAAAGCACAATCCGCATAAGAGCGCCTGCAGGAAGGCGACTCCTATCACGCCCCTCGAGACGTTTCGCACGGTCATTCCGGCCAGGCGCGCAAAGCCGACGCCCTTATCGCCAGCGATCCTGCTTGCCAGTACCTGTATTGCCACAGCCAGTCGCGGCGACATGGTGAGTAGGATACCCGAGAGAATAATCGAGGCGACGAAGCTCAAGACACCGCCACTGAGCGAGGCCAATTTTGCGACGATGACACCCATGACTTCGAGAATTGGTGCTTGAAGCTTGACGATGGTCGATGCCAGATTGGTAGCGAGCTGGTTCCATGCGTCATAAATTCGCTCACCGACAATGGGCCATTCGCGAATGGTTGCCGGCGCGGCGGGCAGCGCGAAGTTCTCAGCCCGCAATTTGGCGAGAAGCGGCTGTATCGCATCGGTAACGTTGACCGCAACGAGCGCCAGGGGCACGATGATCAGGACGAGACAGGCCACGACAATGACAGTCGCGGCAATGACGGGCCTGTTTCCGATCAGTCTCGAAAGCGCCTCGAACATCGGAAAGAGCGCCACCGCAAGGATGGCCGACCAGGCGACGATCAGCGCGAAGGGCGCGATGAGAAGCAGGGTCCAATAGGCAAAGAGCCCGATAATACCCAATCTGACGAGGTCGCTTACCTTCGCCTCTATCGAAATCTGCCCCGTGTCGGCTCTTTGCGCCGTCGTATCTCCGGTTATTTGTTCCATCGTCGCATCCCGTCCCGCGCCGTTCCGGCCGAGGTGATCTATGACGTCGTGTCGGGCACGACGTGCCGAATACTGCTATCCTCGACAAAATCCGACGGGCGTTTCTGGCGTTTGCCGAGATCAGGTGCCGCAAACTTCACACGCTCATAGGGAATGGATTGCAGGATGTGCGAGATGCAGTTAACCCGCGCATGCTTCTTGTCATCCGATGGCACGATCCACCACGGCGCATGGTTGCTGTCGGTCATTCGCAGCATTTCGTCATAGGCGCGTGTGTAGTCCCACCAGCGTTGATAGGATTCGACATCCATGGGGCTGAGCTTCCATTGTCTCAACGGGTCGTCGATTCTGCGCTTGAAACGGCGATCCTGTTCATCTTCACTGACCGTCAGGAAGTATTTCAACAAAATGATGCCGCTTTCGACGATTGCCGCTTCGAAGCGAGGCGCCAGTTCAAGAAATCGCTGTGCCTTCTTCTCGCTGCAGAAGCCCATGACGCGATCGACGCCTGCACGGTTGTACCAGCTGCGATCGAAGATCACGATTTCCCCAGCCGCCGGCAGATAGCCGATATAGCGCTGCATATAGATCTGGGACTTCTCGCGATCGGTCGGAGCGGGCAGGGCGATCACGCGAAAGACGCGTGGGCTTACCTTTTCCATGATACGCTTGATCATGCCACCTTTCCCGGCGGCATCGCGCCCCTCGAAGACGATGACCACTCGTGCGCCGGATTTTTTTATCCAAGCCTGCAGATGGGCCAGTTCCACCTGCAGGCGGCTGATTTCCTTGTCATAATCCCATGACTTCTTCTTCTTCTTTTTGTCTTTGCCATTGCGGCCTGCCTCTGCATCGACCTGCTGGGGTTCATATTTCTCGTCCATGGTTCTCCTCCTTCGCGTCTAAAGCTCAGTGCTTGCCGAGTCGCTCGCTTGGCTATTCTTGCTCGTGAGCGCCGTCAGGGCTTCTTCCCTGCCATTGAAAAGGTTGTGAGCGCCGATCGCCTTGATCACTCCAGCGCGGTCGAGAATGTCGCGGCTTTCTTCGCTGAGGTCGGCGATTGCGAAGATGATATCTCGCTTCGCAAGGATCTCGGCCACAGCGGCGAGCGTGGTCGCGCCAGTGCTATCAATATGTGTGATAGCACTGGCATCCAGCACAAAGCAGCTCGTTCCGGCCGCGAGCTCCTTCGCAATCGTCGTCAGCCGCATACGCAGGTAATCGGCATTGTAGAACAGGATGTTGCCCTGGATCGCGAAGACTGCCGCACCCTCTACGGGGCGCGCTTCCGGAAAGCGGGCCAGGTCGAAGAAACCATGCCGTCCCTCGATGCGGCCAAGAAGGCCGTCGCGCGGGAACATCGTCTTGCGCACCAGATAGACAAGGGTTGCGGCAACGGCGACGATTACGCCGTTGAGAACGCCGAAGCTGATTGCGCCCCACATTGCGATCAGCGCAAAGACGAATTCCATGCGACTGATGCGCCAGATCTTTTTGAGCTCGTGAACATCGATAAGGCTGATGGCTGCCGTTGCAAGGATTGCCGCGAGCGCAGGGATTGGAAGTATCCGCAAGGCACTATGAAGGAAAACAAGTGCCGCAACCAGCGTGGCGGCCGAAACCAAACCGGAAGCTTGAGAGACGCCGCCGGTCGACAGGTTTATGGCGGTTCTCGAATCCGACACGCTGATCGGAAACGAACCGAAGAGGCCGGGTGCGATATTGGCGGCGCCAAGGCCGATCAGCTCCTGATTTGCATCGACCTCTTCGCCGGTCCGAGATGCGAAGCTGCGCGCGGCTACGATGCCGGCGCCGAAGCTCACGAGAAAGATCGCAGCGGAGCCGAGCACGATCTTGTCGAGCGGCATCTGATGGAGTGCTGGCAAGGAGAGCATCGGCAGCCCGCTCGGAATGTCGCCGACGACGGCGATGCCTCGTCCCTGAAAATCAAAGATTGCGGAAAGAACGACGGACAGGACGACGACCAGAACGGGGCCGGGGACCTTGACCGGGAAGGCCCGGACTGCCCATAGCAATGCGAACATGAGCAGGCCGAAAAGGAGCGACGGCCAATGGATCGAAGCGCTCTTGCGGAGAATCTCGAGGAGCGGCGGGATCAATCCCTCCGACTCGATCTTCACTCCGGTAAAACGACCGATCTGGCCGACCAGGATCGAGAGGGACACGCCTGCGAAGAAACCGACAAGAATGGGGCGGGAGAGAAAGCTTGCCAGGACGCCGAGCTTCAGCAGCTTTGCAGCGATGCAAAAGAAACCGACCCCGAGGGCAAGGGTCGAGGCGATGGCGACCCGATCGATGCCGGCGGCGGCGGGCTCTGCCGCAATGATCGCCGCCATCGCAGCCGCAAGTACCGTCATTGTGGCGGCGTCGGGGCCGATGACCAACAGCCGGGAAGGACCGAAGATCGCGTAGGCGATCGGACCAACGATGCTGGCGTAGATGCCGGTTTCAGGCGGCAGACCGGCGATCGCCGGATAGGCGATGGCGCTCGGCAAGCCCACGGCCGCAATCGAAAGGCCAGCCGGTATGTCACTGCGGAGCCAGTCTCGATTGAAACCGGCCAGGCCACGCAGGATCGGAAGATTGGCTATCACCGCGGCCTCCTGACATGTTTCTCTGCACCTTGCCGGCATCACGTTTGCATCGCTGATGCCGAAAGGATCGGCGTCTCATTTCAATGTTCCAGGAACACGAAGTTCATCCAGCTGCTCATGCGCAGAAGCACTTTTCGCAGAACTGCCACGTGGTGCCAGTGGTGGGTATAGACCGCGACCTCCGCGACGACGCCGCCCGGCATGATCTGAATTCACACCGTTCCGTCGCTGTCGACCATGAAATTCTAGACCCGCTTTGGCCCAAAGACCCGTAGCATCACGTAAGCTACACGGGCGGCTTGGTAGTCGGCCCGTGCGACAAGAACGTCTCTGCGGAAACTAAAGAGGTGGGGTCCGCGAGATGATGCCATTCGAGTTTCCATGTGCGGAATTTCCCGAGTTTTTCGGAAGCCGGCTAACGTAAGATCGCGTATTTTACGTCTCTCGGCGATCCGCCTGTTATATAGTCCCTTGCATCTGCTTAGCGTAGTTCGACGGCGGAGGCGGAGATGGTGTCGGGAGAAAGTGGTTCGACATACTTGTCCGCCCTCGAGACGGCAGAAACTTCTTTTCCCGAACAGAAGCGGCTGGTGCAGCGGCTTTTCTATGTCAACGAGCCCTTTCACAGCATGTGTGAGGATCTCGCTGCTGCGGCGCAGGCTCTGGCACATATCGAGGGGCTACCGGAGGCGGTTCGAGAGGCGCGGCGGCAGGAATATACAGATCTCGTCGACGCCCTGTTGAAAGAAATGGGGGAGGCGATCGCCCAATCGAAAATTGTGGTGCTCAGGCGGTCGCCGCCGACCGGCCCGAAATCTCCGTAAGCGCTTCTGTCATTCAATGATCCTAGGGAGGTACGTGCGTTATGAAAGCAATATCTCGCAAACTGCTTGGTGGATTGTCGGCTCTCGCAATCATTGCGTTCCAGCCGGCCCTCCCTGCGCGAGCCCAGACCCCTGCGCCGGCAACGGCACCCGCACAGACGAGTGCCGACCAACCCGAAACCGCGCTTCTGTCGGATGATGAGCTAGAAGTACTGGTGGCACGGATCGCCCTCTATCCGGACGAGTTGGTCGCGGCAATTTCAGCTGCCTCGCTCTTTCCTCTCCAGGTCATCGAAGCGCAGCGGTTCCTGGAGGCGAAGAAGAAAAATTCCGATCTCAAGCCCAAGAGTGATTGGGACGGCAGTGTCGTCTCGCTTCTCAACTATCCAGACATCGTCAAGATGATGAGCGAGGATCTCGACTGGACCCAATCGCTCGCCGATGCGCTCGCCAACCAGCAGAAGGATGTCCTGATTGCCATCCAGCAGCTTCGCGACGAAGCGGTGGCAAAGAACATCATCAAGACGGATGACAAGGTGACGGTTGTTACCGAAAACGACAACATCATCATCCGCCCAACCGATCCGGAAAAGATCTATATCCCGCAATATCCGCCGGAAATGCTCTATGAGCCGGACTATGCGTCAGCGCCGGTCTCCTATTACCCCGATTATTACGACAACTATTATTATCCCGGGGCGACATTCTTTGCCGGCGCGGTGACCGGCCTTGCCTGGGCAGCCGTCGTCAACTGGGATGACTGGGGTGTATGGGGTGGCCGCTGGGATGGCGATATCGATATCGACTGCAACAATTGCCTGAACGACCGCAACTTCAACGGAAAGCTGAAATGGAACGACGTCGATTGGAGCAATGTCGATCGCAGCAAGCTGAGTATCGGCAAGGACCAGATTTCGAAGCTGGACCGATCGGCGATCAAGTCGGGGCTGCAGGCCGACAATCGCAACCAGTTGCGCAACAGGGCTAACGATATCCAGGCGAGCCAGAGACCTGCGAATCGTGCCAATTCGGCGCGAGCGGAAGATATTCGCAAAAGCACGGCGCAGGGACTGAAGGAGCGGCCGCAGGGAAATAGGCCTACGGCCGCCAATCGCCCGGCTGCATCCCGGCCCGAGGCGCGTCCTCAGAAGGCAGCCAATCGTCCGTCAAAGCCTGCGCAGAAATCCGTCAAGAAGCCCAACAAGCCGCAGATGGCCGCCAGACCCGACAATCGCGGACGGCAACCAAGCGCGCTTGGCAACGTCCAGTCCGGTCGTCGCGAGACTGTCTCCTCAAAGCGGGGAGCGCAGAGCATGGGCGCCCATCGCCAGTCAGCGCGTCCCCCCCAGCAGCGGTCGCGCCCAATGCCGAGTCGCGGCGGTGGCGGCCGTGGCGGCGGTGGTGGACGCGGCGGTGGCGGCGGACGGCGGTAAAACCTCTTTCTAGCTCAAGGAGTTACATCATGAGACGTCAATCGATCGCAATTCCGTTTATGCTTGCGACGGTGCTTTGCGCAATGCCGGCGGCACCGGCGCTCTCCCAAGTGCAGACAGATCTCGCCGAATACAAGGCGGCAACGCCGTCGCCGAAATTCGACAATCCATCGCTTGCTCTAGACAAACTGAAATCTGCCCTGAGTTCCGACAGTATCGACGATCTTGCCGCTTTGCTCGGCTTGAAGCCAGACAAGCTGCGCTCGAGCAATGAGGCGATGATCGCCTACGGATTGATCCGCGAAGGCGCCGAGCGTCAAGTGGTCCTGCGGGATTCTGCAGGCATGAAGATCGTTGCGATCGGCGATCGGCTCTGGCCGCTGCCGTTTCCGCTGACCGAAGGCAAGGACGGCAAATGGTCCTTTGACACCCAGCGCGGTTTCGAAGAGATCATCAACCGCCGCATCGGAGAAAATGAACTCGCCACCCTTGATACGATGCACGAATATGTCGCGGCGCAGTATCAATACGCATCCGAGGATCGTGACGGCGATGGCATTTATGAGTTCGCGAAGAAATTGATCAGCAGTCCGGGCAAACTTGATGGCCTGTACTGGGATCCGAACGTCTATCCCGAGGAAAGCCCGGCAAGCGCGCTGGTCGAGACGGCGGCCTTCGGCGCCGCCAAACGCGGGGAAGGTTACTTTGGCTATCGCTATCGCATCCTGACTGCACAGGGAGACCAAGTCCTTGAGGGCAAGAAAAGCTATATAGTCAACGGCTACATGACGGGCGGCTTTGCCCTTATCGCTTGGCCGGTCAAATATCGGGTGACCGGCGTGCAGACATTTGTTGTCAACGGGAGGAGTGCCATCTACCAGCGCGATCTCGGCCCGCAAACCGAAGCGCGGGCCGCGGCGATAAAAGATTTCAATCCGGATGCCGATTGGACCATCGTAGGCGAGTAGGATCCGAGCCAGTGGCTCCCTGCGCTATGGCCGACACACGCGAGGCAGCGGCCATGGCGCGGTTGGAGTACCGGTTGTTGCCCGTTACCTCGCGTCCAAGCCATTGCGGCAGCGTGAAGCGGTCATCCTCGCTCGCCATTTCGATCTCGGCGAGCGTCAATCCTTCGTACGGTTCCGCAAAGACGTCCACCTGCCAATGTCTATCGTCATGAAGAACGCGGTAGCGGGTTTTCTCGAGAATGTGACCGGCGGCGAGCAGAAGATCACGTGCCTCGCCGACGGGAATTTCGTACTCCTATTCCTCTTTAGCGAGGCGTGACTTGGGGAACTTAATTGTGAGGTATCCACAATGTCCGTCAATCAGGCGAACGCGCACGCAGCTCCGATTACGTTGGGACAGATAAGCCTGCTGTAGGACCTGCCCATTGTCGGCGCAATGACGCCAACTGTCGTCGCGGACCAGAAACTTGCGCTCGATTTCAGTCGCTTTCAATTGTGGTTCCTTCGCTTGGATCGCTCCGTCGGTCACTCGACAGGCGGTTCCCAGGTCAGGAAGAAGCCTACGTCGCCCGGCATGCCGTCGGGGAAGTTGATGATCATCGCCTTGAGCCCGTAGCCCTGTGGCTTGGCAACCTCCTCGAACAGTTCCAGAAGCTCCTTTGCCCTTCCCTGCAGCGTCTTCTGCCATCCGGGAAGATTATTATTGATAGCTCGACCGCTATCGGTGCAGAAAGTCGAGGGGAAGCTGTAGATCAGTGCTTCGTACTTGCCGTCCGCAGCTGCCTTCATGACGAGCCGCTTGATAACGGCGCGTTCCGCTTCACCGATTTGCTTGCGAAAAAAATCCTCCACGAATTCGGCATGTTTCTTTGCCTCCCGCGATTTGATCTTTTCGTTGCGCTCCATTTCGAGAAGCTGAAGCTCCAGAGCACGCTTGCGCAGATCCTCTGCGCTTGTCATCGAATGGGATGTTGGCGTCTCAGGTGATGTCATCGTCGCTTCCTCCATCATGCGCGGAAATGATAAGGCGCGCGGGGAGGCTAGGGCAGTAAAATACACGTCCGCTTCGGTAGTATACTGTATCTTACGCTGGCATGCGGCGCTCGCTGCCCCCTCCCTGAACGTCGGTGGCCGTCAAAGTTAGTTTGTCCCTGTCAGCTTGTTCGGTCGAATGGCGTTGCCGTTCTGACAAGTCGGGACTATTGTCTGAAGCATTATACTGCAGGTTGTTTGCAATCGGAAACTGGCGGGGAACCGATGACAAGTGCAGGTGTTGGTGCAACTGGCAGCGGCTTGGCTTCACACGAAGAAGTGCAGCAGCAACTCGAGCGCGTTCTTTCCAGTCCGGAATTTCGCCTTCCCGAGCGGGCGAGACGATTCCTGGAATTTGTCGTGACTGAAACGCTTGCCGGTCGTCGCGACTATTTAAAGGCCTTTACCATCGCGCAAGCCGTTTTTGGCAGAGATGCGAATTTCGACGCCCAGCAGGATCCGTGCGTACGCATCGAAGCAGGGCGGCTGCGCAGAGAGCTGGAGCACTATTATCTGACTGCCGGCAGCGCCGACCGGGTCATCATCACGATTCCGAGGGGCGGCTATGCTCCGGTCTTCGACGTGAGGCCGGGCGTTGAAACGTTAGCGATGCCGCAATCCGAATGGCCGATATCTTCGGAGGAGGGCTTACAACGGATTGATGCCCCCGGGGATGTAATCAAGCGAATTACGGCAAATCCCCAATTGTCACGATCCCGAAATTGGCTCCTTGCCGGAGGCGTGTTGTTAAGTCTTCTCTCGGCCGCCGCGCTGCTTCAGCATGACAGGCCGCTTGACGCGGGAACTGAGATAGCATCCGGAGTCGGCAGTCGCCCGATCATTGTCGTCGAGCGCTTCGAAAGCAGTTCCGACGGGAGACTTGCGTTGGACATTTCGCAGGGCATCACCGACGACATTATTGAAAAGCTGGTTCCCTTTAACGACATTGTCGTCGTTACCGACTTGCCGCGGTCCAGAGAGGGGCAGATTTCGCCAGAGCCGCTTTATGCCCTTCAGGGAGGCGTGCGGTTGGAAAGCAGCATGCTGCGTTCAACCGCGCGGCTTGTACGGCGGACGGATGGGGCCGTTATCTGGGCGAGCAATTACGATGCCGACATGAAAGTGCAGGGCATCCTGAAAACGCAGGCAAGTCTTGCCGAACAAATTGCAACGGCAGTCGCGCGTCCATTTGGCGTCATGTTCCAGACCGATACCGCCAATATCGCTAATGGCGCGGACGCCTTTTCATGTGTCTTGTCCTATTACAGCTACCGCAGCGAAATGACTGCCCGTGCACACGAAATCGCAAAAACCTGTTTGCAACTTTCAGTTGAGGAAAAATCGGCCGATTCCAATGCCACGGCCTTGTTGTCCCTGACCTATCTTGATGAGTTTCGCTTTCCGTATCAGTTGAACACAAGACCGACCGTCGCCACGCTTGGCGTCGCAAAGAAATTTGCAGAGCGCGCCGTGCAACTCGACCCAAAGAATGCGCGCGCACTTCAGGCCCTCATGCTTGCCAATTTTTTCGGTGGAGATTTGGCCGGGGCCATGCGCGCCGGCGAGGCGGCCTATGCCAGCAATCCGAACGACACTGAAGTGGCCGGTGAATACGGCTTGCGCTTGTCGATGTCGGGCCAATGGGGCAGGGGATGCGAGCTGATTTCTGCGGTCGTCAGCAAAAATGCTGGCCCCCGCGGATATTACGAGGTGGGAATGGCGCTTTGCGCCTTCATGCGAGGGGATACACAGGCTGCGGAATTATGGTCCCGCATGTCGGACCTCAATTACAATCCGATGCATCGTCTCGTGCTGGTCGCTATCCTCGGCTCCATGGGAAAGAAGGCCGAGGCGAAGGAGCAACTCGACTGGATCGAGCTCCACTCACCGGCGTTGATCCCGAATATTAAACAGGAGGTCGCCAGTCGGCTGGTGCGGATCGAAGACCAAGAGCGGTTTTTTGTAGGACTGCAGGCAGCCGGCTTGCCGCTGCAAAACGACGAGAAGCCTGGGAACTGAGTGCAACGACTGCAACGTCTGTTTTATTCTCACTTTGGTGAATATCAGGCTCGTCGCGTGCAGTCTGCAGGTCGTCGTGACGGGCCGCTATGACAATGAGCTGATCAAAATCAGATCGCTATTGCCTTCACGACGAAAGGTTGATCGGCCCATCTATCCTGGGCATCGGAGCCGAACAGGATGAACTTCAAGATCCTGCCGCGCTTCTTGAACTCGACCGAGTTCTCGTTGCTTGCAAAGCGGCATCGGGATGGTTTCATGAGAAATCGACAGGCGAAAGTTTCGCATCGCTCGCTCTGAGCTTTGCGATCAGACCTCAAGAAACCTTCATGAAAGCTCGGGGTTGAAATGGCCGCACCCGGCTCCAAATCCGTCGGCGGTAGTCGAAACGCAAGGGCAGGGGCGCATGGGCAACGCGCATATCGATCGGATCGGCCGGGTCAAATCAGCCTTGGGTTTCGTTCTCGTGCTTTTCGGCCTCTTCTCCTGCCGCCAGGCATTTGCGCCGCCTGTCGATATCGGCGGCCTGACGGTGACGTCGCCTGATGCCGCTTCGGGCTGGAGGAAGGCTGGCAAGGGCAATCTCTTTATGCTGCAGAAAGATTTTCCGGAAACGGAGGACGATAAGCGCGGAAATGAGAGACAGCGCCCAAGCTATTGATAAAGTGGATTTATACGGCGACGCCATTGACCTCCCGGTCGGCTGGAAAGCCACCGTTGGTATCAGTTACTTCGAGCCGTCGGCAATGCGCGAATCACCTGAAATCTGTGTCATGTCGTCAGCCGTCTCGATCGGCTGAAACGGGCGGTTTGGTTAAGCATTTGTAAATTGGTAACGAATCGGGGCATATAGTAACTGCGCAACTGAAGCGCTTTCGTTCAAAATTGCGCAGTTACCTGGGAAAAAGATCATGCAGCCGAGTCTTGCTGTTCAGGACGATCAAGAGCACCTCCCATCGCTTCTGGCAACAGATGCGAAGGAGTTATCCTATCAACTTCAGCAGCATCAGGCAAAAATCTTCCCCCCGCTGTCGCAAAAGACGATCAGAACATTTTCGCCGGCGGAAGCTGCGGCCTTTATCGGCATCGGAGAAGGTTATCTCCGCCAGGTGGCCGCCGACGGCCATGGGCCCGATCCGCTCGCAAACGGACGGCGGCTTTACAGTGCAACGGATATGGATCGCATTCGCCGGGTCCTCGACGAGCGAAACGGAACGCCGAAATATGTGCCGGCTCGCAGGCCGGGCGAGAAGCTCCAGATCATCTCCGTCATGAATTTCAAGGGCGGCTCGGGCAAGACCACCACTGCGGCCCATCTGGCGCAGTTCATGGCGCTGCGAGGCTACCGCGTGCTCGCCGTCGACCTCGATCCGCAGGCCTCCTTGTCCGCCTTGTTCGGTCATCAGCCGGAGTTCGACGTCGGAGAGGGCGAAACGATCTACGGTGCGATCCGATATGAGGAGCCGCGCCCCATCGCCGACATCGTGCGCGCCACCTACACGCCCAATCTGCATCTCATTCCGGGCAATCTCGAGCTGATGGAATTCGAGCACGAGACGCCGAAGGCGATGGCGTCGGGGACGGCGGAGACGATGTTCTTTGCCCGCATCGGCGAAGTCCTGACGGAGATCGAAAGCCTTTATGACGTCGTGGTTATCGACTGCCCGCCACAGCTGGGTTTCCTCACGATGTCGGCGCTCTGCGCGGCAACCTCGGTCTTGATCACGGTCCACCCGCAGATGCTGGATGTCATGTCGATGTCGCAGTTTCTGACGATGACGAGTGAGCTGATGTCGGTCGTCGAAAAGGCTGGCGGACGTACCAGCTATGACTGGATGCGCTATCTCGTGACCCGGTTCGAGCCGAACGACGGACCGCAAAGCCAGATGACCGGCTTCATGCGGGCGATCTTCGGCAATCGAATGCTGCACAATGCCATGGTGAAATCGACGGCGGTCGCCGATGCCGGCGTCACCAAGCAGACTCTCTACGAGGTCGAGCGGTCGCAGTTCACACGCGGAACCTACGATCGGGCGCTGGAATCCCTCAACCTCGTGAATGGCGAGATCGAGGCGCATATTCGCTCGACCTGGGGAAGGAAATAGATAGATGGCGCGCAAGAACCTCATCGAAATTTCCGCTCCGAACCCGGAAAGGATGGACGCGGTTGCACCACGCGACAATCGTCCGATCGCCGGATTCGTGCCGCAGGAGCGCAGTGCTGCGCCTGTCGGCGGCATTACGAAAACGCTCGGCAACATTACCGAGAAAATGGAACGTGCGAGTGAACTGGAACGGCAGCTTGCCACCGGCCAGACCATCGTCGAACTCGATCCCGGCCTGATCGACGCTTCCTTCGTCAGCGACCGATTGGCGATCGATGCGGCCGAACTTGCACAGCTCGTCGAGCAAATCCGTGAGCACGGGCAGCAGGTTCCGATCCTAGTCCGCCCACATCCCGAAACCAGGGGACGCTACCAAGTCGCCTATGGCCATCGTCGCCTGGCTGCCGCCCGAGAAATCGGCATCAGGGTGCGCGCGGTCGTCCGCGATCTCACCGACGGTCAACTGGTCGTCAGCCAGGGACAGGAAAACAGCGCTCGAACCAATCTCTCCTACATCGAGCGCGCGCTCTTTGCATCGCGGCTCGAGGAACGCAGCTTTGGCCGCGATGTCATTATGGCGGCTCTCGGCGTGGACAAGGCGGCGCTGTCGAGAATGCTGATCGTCATACGACAGGTCCCCCTGAGGCTCGTCAACGCCATCGGTGCGGCACCTGATATCGGCCGCCGGCGATGGTTGGAATTGGGCGAGCGGCTTGAGAAAGCCGACGTCGAGAAGATCATCGCGGAGTTGTCCGCGGACGACGCGCGCAAAATTTCGAGTGACGAGCGCTTTCAGCGGGCACTCGTTCTGGCAACGAAGAAGACGGCCGCGCCGAAGCCGGCGGTGGCCAAAACCCAGGTTAGTGGCGTGCCTGTCATGATCAAGACGACAGCGTCCGGTGCGACCTTTGTCTTCGACGGCAAGACCGCACCCGGTTTCGATCAATTCGTCCAGGAACGGCTGAAAGGCCTGTTCCAGGAGTTCAACAAGGACAGAGGAGCGTAGCGAGCAAAAGAAAAAGGCCCCCAACGACGCCGTCGTGGAAGCCCTTCTCAGATCTTAAGCACATCGAGAATCGCATTTCCACGAATCACAGTCAAGCGTCTTAGGCACCAAATTGGTGGATGGTTTTCTTTTGCCTGAACGAAGGTGAAGGCAAATGGAGAGTGGATATGTGACGACGCCCTTTGGGCGGCGGCCGATGTCGCTTGGCATGCTGGCAAGTCAGCAATTGGCCGAGACCATCGAGCCGGGAATGAAGCGCAGTAAGTGGAAGCTGTTCAGGGCAATCTGTGAAGCGCGGCCGGCGCTCGGCGTGACCGATCGGGCGTTGACGGTGCTCGATGCGCTTTTGACCTTCTACCCAGACGATGAGATTTCCGAGGAGAAGGGCCTGATTGTCTTCCCGTCGAATGCGCAGCTGTCGCTGCGTGCTCGCGGCATGACGGCAGCCACCCTCAGGCGGCATCTTGCCGTCCTGGTCGACGCCGGCCTGATCCTGCGCAAGGACAGTCCGAACGGAAAGCGCTATGCGCGCCGCGACAGGGCAGGGGCCATCGGCGAGGCCTTTGGCTTTAGCGTCGCGCCGCTTCTGGCGCGTGCTGTCGAGATCGAAAGCCTGGCCGCCCAGGCGGTTGCCGACCGGGAACTGTTACGGGTGACCAGGGAACGCCTGACGGTGGGCCGGCGCGATGTCTCCAAGCTGATCGCGGCGGCTATCGAAGAAGGGGTTTCTGGTGATTGGGAAGGCATTTCGGCGATGTTTCGAACGCTCCTTGCCCGGATTCCGCGCGTGGCGACCGCAGAAGAACTGGCACCGTTGCTCGATGAGATGGGGCTGCTGCGTACCGAGATCGTCAACGTGCTGGAAAGACGGATAAAAACGAAAAAAATAGACGCCAATGAGTCTCAAGTTGAGCGTCACAGACAGAATTCAAATCCCGACACCACTTATGAACTTGAACCAAGCTTCGAAACGAAGCAGGGCGAAAAGGCAGCAGCCGATGATGAACCGAACGCCGGGCCGCCGGTCGAGCGAAGATTGAAACAGCCGAAGCCGTCCGGCGGGATGAGCAACAGGGCGGGAGGCGCGGTCGATCCAGGGGCCGGGCCAAGCCTGAAATCCTTCCCGCTCGGCCTCGTCCTCCAGGCCTGCCCGAGTATTCTCGACTACGGGCCCGGCGGAACCATCGGTAACTGGCGAGACCTGATGTCGGCCGCCGTCGTTGTGCGCTCGATGCTCGGCGTCAGTCCCTCGGCCTATGAGGAAGCCTGCTCCGGTATGGGGCCGGAAAACGCCGCAACCGTGATCGCCTGTATCCTGGAAAGGGGAGGGCAGATCAACTCGCCCGGTGGTTACCTCAGGGATCTGACCCGAAGGACCGAAAGGGGCGAGTTTGCGATCGGCCCGATGCTGATGGCGCTCGTTCGGGCGAACGGACCGGCAGCAAGGCATGCCAGTTGATCGTAAGGAAGCTACGGCCGCGACAATCGCGTAACGAGGGGTGTGTAATCACCTCTTTACAGCTAACATGTTAGTCTGCTACGTCTGACGCGGTAATTGGGAGGAAGCATAGTTGACACAGAAATTCGGGCTCTCGGTCGCGCTTGCGACACCGTTCGACAGCAATGGCGATATCGCGATCGAGGCGATGATCGAGCAGGCGCGGCGCAGCCTCGCGGCCGGATGCTCGAGCGTTACGCTGTTCGGGACGACGGGTGAAGGCTCTTCCATCGGAACGCAGGAACGTGAACGTGTCCTCGCTTCGATGCTTGATAGCGGGATAGCAGCAAAGCAAATCATCGTCGGCGTGCTGGTCGACGCGGCCGAGGATGCCGCGATGCTGGCAAGTCACGCGCTTTCCAAAGGAGCCCGAAATATCCTTCTTGCTCCCCCTTCCTACTTCAAGAACGTGAGTGATGACGGCGTCTTCCAGTGGTTTTCGGCTGTATTCGCCATCCTCGGCGACAAGGCGCGAGACATTATCGTCTACAACATTCCCTCGCTCACCATGGTTCCGCTGACCGTATCGTTGATTGGTCGGCTGCGGACCGCCTTTCCCAACATCGTTATCGGCGTCAAGGATTCCTCCGGCGACTGGCCTTTCACGGAAGCACTATTGAAGGCGCATGGCGATCTCGTCATCCTGGTGGGGGACGAACGTCACCTGGCGAGGGGCGTGCGGCTTGGCGGCCAGGGTGCGATCTCCGGCATGGCGAATTTCGTGCCACGCGAGGTCAAGCTGATGGCGGAGGAAGGCATGGACGATTCCCGCATCGAGGATTTCGTGGAGGAACTGCTGAAATTTCCGGTGACTGCGGCCGTGAAAACCATGGTCACTCACGTGACGTCGGATGAAATCTGGCTTGCGGTTCGTCCGCCACTCGTCTCAATATCCGCAGAAGGGCAGGCGCAACTCTTTCGTGCCTTCGATACTCTTTTCCGCTCGAAAGCGGCATAGGGCGGACATGTTTCTGGGAGAGGCGATGGACGGAACCGACGAGCAGCCGACACTGCGGGAAAAGGCGTATGAAAGCTTCACACGCCACCTTCTTGCGCGTGATGTGCGCCCCGGCCAGTTCGTTTCGCAGCGTCGCCTCGTCGAGCTGACGGGGCTGACGCTTGGCGCCATCCGCGAACTTATCCCGAGGCTCGAAGCCGAAGGGCTGATCAAGACAGTGCCCCAGCGGGGTTTGCAGATCGCTCATATCGACCTTAACCTCATTCGCGAGGCGTTTCAGCTGCGCGTCTTCCTGGAGAAGGAAGCAGTTGCGCTTTTCACCCGCTCTGCGTCTGACGAGACGATCGCCAAGCTTCTGAAACAGCATCGGGATATTGCCGATGCCATTCGAAACGGCGATGGATCGCACGAATTGGAAGTGCACGCGCAAGCTGTCGATTGGGGCATGCACGACGCCTTTATCGATGCTTTAGGAAATACCATCATCTCGAACGCCTACCGGGTGAACTCGATCAAGATGCGCCTGATCAGTCAGGATCGTTTTCGCATCGATGGTCACGTCGGACCTGTCATGGGCGAGCACCTCAAGGTGCTCGAGGCAATCGAACGACGATCGGCGGAGGACGCCGTCAACAGCCTTGTCGCACACATTAATCATGCAAGAGATCGTGCGCTCAGGATATAATCGGAAATAAACAGCCGGGGGTGAGGAGATCGCCGGCAAAAGGAGGAGGAATCACATGTCATCGTTTTTAAATCCGACGAGACGCGGCTTTCTGGCGGGCACGGCCGCTTTTGGGGCCAGCAGCATGCTCGGCGTGCGGCTGGCATCGGCTGCGGTCGATTGGAAGCGCTTTGCCGGCACGACGCTCGAAGTCAACCTGGTCAAGAGCCCTCGCAGCGAAATACTTCTGAAGTACCTGCCTGAATTCGAGGAGCTCACCGGCATCAAGGTCAATGCCGAAGCGACGCCCGAACAACAGCAGCGCCAGAAGACGACCATCGAGCTGAGCTCCGGCAAGCCGAGCTTTGACGTCGTGCACATGAGCTATCATGTCCAGAAGCGGCAGTTCGAAAAGGGCGGCTGGCTTGCCGATATCAGCGGTTTCCTCAAGGACCCCTCTCTGACCGACCCGTCTCTGGTTGAAAGCGACTTCGCCGAAGCCGGCCTGACTTTTGCCAAAGATCCGGACGGCGTTCTGCGTTCGCTTCCATTCTCGGTCGATTACTGGATCATCTATTGGAACAAGGCGCTGTTCGAGAAGAAGGGGCTTGCCTACCCGACGACGTTCGAAGAACTCGCCAGTGCTGCGGAGGCGCTCACCGATCCTTCCACCAACACCTACGGTTTCGTCGCCCGCGGCCTGAAGAACGCCAATACGCCGGTCTGGACGTCGCTGCTGCTCGGTTATGGTTCGAGCCCGCTCGGCCCTGATGGCAAGCTGCGCACAACATCGCAGGAAGCGATCGATGCGGCCAAGCTTTACCAAAGGCTGATGACCAAGACCGCCCCTCCCGGCGTATCCGGTTTCAACTGGGCCGAGGCGCAGTCGGCCTTCCTGCAGGGCAAGATCGGTATGTGGCTGGACGGCGTCGGTTTTGCGCCGCCGATTGAGAATCCGGAAAAGTCACGCGTCGTCGGCCAGGTCGGTTACGGCATCATGCCGAAAGGTCCGAAAGCACAGGCCGCAGGCACCTTCGGCGACGGGCTTGGCGTCGTCGCGGCAAGCCAGAAAAAAGAGGCCGGGTACCTCTTCTGCCAATGGGCGATTTCGCATGAAATGGGCGCACGTCTGCTGCAGGCCGGCGCCGGCGTTCCTTTCCGCCAGTCTGTCCTCGAGGATGCGAAAGTCCGTGAAGGTGTCAAGATGCCGAGCGCATGGCTTGATGCCGTCGTCGGTTCCGGCAAGATATCGAAGCTCGCGCTGCCGGTCATCATTCCGGTCACCGAGTTCCGTGACGTTTATGGCGTCGGTCTTACCAACATGATCGGCGGCGCCGATCCCGAAACCGAACTGAAGGCAGCGACGGCACAGTTCGAACCCGTCCTGGCGAAAAGCGAGGGATAATGGCGTCGACAAGTATCGAAACGACCGCAGTGGCCAAGACGTCGAAAGGAAGGAGCAAACCAGATCGGTTTGCTCCCAACTACTGGCCCTTCGTCATCCCGGCGCTCATCGTCATATCAGCCGTCATCGTCTTTCCATGGGTGTTTACTGTGTGGATGAGCGTCAACAGCTGGACGCTCGGCCAATCGCAGGTCTTTGCTGGGCTGGACAATTACGCGCGCCTCGCCACCGACATGCGCTTTTGGGAGTCGCTGTGGCATACGGTGCTCTATACGACGCTGTCGGTGGTGGTTCCCCTTTTTCTGGGGACGCTCGCGGCGCTGATCTTTGATGCTCAATTTCCACTGCGCGGTCTTATCCGCGGCATATTCGTGATGCCGATGATGGCGACACCGGTCGCCATCGCACTCGTCTGGACGATGATGTTCCATCCGCAGCTCGGCGTCCTCAACTATCTCCTCTCCTTCATCGGCATCGGCCCGCAGGAGTGGATCTATAATCAGAGCAGCGTCATCCCGTCGCTGGTGCTGGTCGAGACCTGGCAGTGGACGCCGCTTATCATGCTGATCGTGCTCGGCGGTCTGGCGGCGGTTCCGCGCGAGCCCTATGAAAGTGCTGAAATCGACGGAGCCAATGTCTGGCAGAAATTCCGCTATCTGACGCTGCCGATGATCGCGCCGTTCCTGATGATTGCCGTGATTATCCGCAGCATCGATGCGGTGAAAAGTTTCGACATCATCTATGCCATGACCCAAGGCGGCCCCGGCACGGCGTCGGAGACGATCAACATCTATCTCTACAACACCGCTTTCGCCTACTACGACATCGGCTATGGCTCGGCTATGGCGGTGGTCTTCTTCATCCTCATCGTCCTGCTCTCCTTCGTCCTTATGATGCTCCGGCAGCGCGTAAATTGGTCCGACGGGGAGGCACGCTGATGAAGCGCAAGACACTCGATCGCATCGGACTGCTGTTTGTTGCTTTGGTGATGATCTCGCCGGTCGTCCTGTTCTTCCTCTGGATGATCTCGCTGTCGCTGAAATATGAGATCGACAACGGCGCCTATCCGCCGATCTTCATTCCGGAGCGCTTGGCCTGGTCGAACTATCTGAAGGTCTTCGAAGAGAACAACTTCTTCCTCTATCTCTGGAATTCGGTGCTGGTGACGGGTGCGGCCACGCTTCTGGCGCTGCTGATCGGCGTGCCCGCCGGATATGGCATCGCGCGGCTGAAGGCGGAGAAGTCCGCGATGGTCATCATGATCGCACGCATGACGCCCGGCCTTTCTTTCCTGATCCCGCTCTTCCTGCTGTTCCAGTGGCTGAATCTGCTCGGCACGCTCATGCCGCAGATCATTATACATCTCGTGGTCACCGTGCCGATCGTCGTGTGGATCATGATCGGTTATTTCGAGACGACGCCGATGGAGCTGGAAGAGGCTGCAAGCATTGACGGCGCCACACCCTGGCAGGTTTTCCGGCTGGTCGCCTTGCCGATCGCAAGGCCGGGCATCGTGGTCGCCTTCATCCTGTCAGTCATCTTCTCGTGGAACAACTTCGTCTTCGGCATCGTGCTCGCCAGCCGCGAGACACGCACGCTTCCGGTCGCAGTCTACAACATGCTCTCGTTCGAGCAGGTCAGTTGGGGTCCGCTGGCGGCGGCGGCGTTGATTGTCACCTTGCCCGTGCTGATATTGACGGTGTTTGCGCAACGGCAGATCGTGGCGGGCCTGACGGCCGGAGCCGTCAAGTGAGCGGGTGAGACAACGGTTTTGACGACTTCTGCCTTCGACCCGCCTCCCGGTCAGGCGCGCCGCGTTTTGTGTGTCGGCGCGGCGGTTATGGACACGTTGTTTCGCGTGCGCTCGTTACCGACCGGCCAGGGAAAAATTCTGCCTTACGATATGCTGCAGATTGCCGAAGGCATGGCATCGAGCGCGGCCTTTGCGGTCACCCGGCTGGGCGGCAAAGCCAGCCTCTGGGGCGCAGTCGGCGGTGACGCCACCGGCGACCGCATCATCGCCGACCTCAGCGACAGCGGCATAGACACGAGCGGCATGGTGCGTGTGGCAGGCGCCCGCTCGGCCGTCTCGACGATCCTTGTCGATGACCAGGGCGAGCGCTTGATCGTGCCTTTCTACGATGCCGGCCTGCACGAAACGGTCAAGCCGGTCACAAAACAGGACGTTTCTGCTTTCGATGCGGTGCTGGTCGACGTCCGGTGGCCGAAGCTTGCTCTGCGGGCGCTGTCGGCGGCCCGAGAGGCGGGCAAGCCGGCCATTCTCGATGGTGACGTTGCAGGCGATGGCGTGATCGAGATGTTGGCACCGGCCGCCAGCCATATCGTATTCTCGCAGCCGGCCGCCGAACGGCTTGTCGGGACAGCCGAGCTGTTGAAGGTCGTCGGCGTTCTGAAGCGAAAGTTCGAGCATGCCTTCATCAGCGTCACGGCTGGCGAAAATGGCTGCTTCTGGTTGGACGACCGAACCGGCGAAATTGTCCATCTTGCCGCTCCGAAGGTGAGGGCGGTCGATACACTCGCGGCCGGCGATATCTTCCATGGCGCTTTTGCGCTGGCTACTGCGGAAGGCTTGCCGATCGAAGAGACGATGCGATTGTCATCCATGGCGGCGGCACTCAAATGCCAGGTATTCGGTGGACGTATCGGTGCGCCCACCAGAGCCGAAGTCTGCGATGCCCTGCGGGATTGGAGCGCTGGGCGGTAGTCTTGGCGGGCAGGCAGATCGGAAAAGCGATCTGCCTGCGGTATGCGTTCTCAAAGCCAGTTTAGGATCAGCGCTCCATCAGCTTTTGACCGAGCCGGCTGTCATGCCTGCCAGGAAGTAGCGCTGAGCAACGAGGTAAAGGACCAGAAGGGGAAGGGAACCGAGCACGCTCATCGCCATCATCTCGTTCCACTCGAAGGCGTGCTGGCCCATCAGAAGTTGGATGCCGATCGGAACGGTTCTAAGATCCATCGATTTCGTCAGCGTCAGCGCGAAGAGGAATTCGTTCCAGGCCAGCAGAAATGTGTAGACCGCCGTGGCGACGATCCCGGGGATGGAGACCGGAACGATGACGCGCCAGAGCGCCGTCCAGCTCGAGCCGCCGTCGACAAGGACGGCCTCGTCCAGCTCTTTCGGCAAGGTGTTGAGATAGCCTGTCATCAGCAGGATGGCATAAGGCAGTGTGAAGACCATGTAGGTCAGGATCAGCGCCAGATAGGTATCGAAGATCCTGAAGGCGACCACCATTCCGAAATAGGGGATGAGAAGGGTGATCGGCGGAACGGTCTGGGTGCTGATGATGAAGATGTTCAAGGTGTTCTTGAACCGGAACTGATAGCGGCTGAAGCCGTAGGCGGTCACGATCGCGACGACGAGGGTCAGGCACGTAACGACGCCGGCAACGAAGTAGCTGTTGATGAAGAACCGCACTTTCACCGGATCGTTGAAGATCGTCAGATAGGCGGCCACCGTAAAATCCTGCGGAAAAAGCCGCGGCGGAAGGGCGAAGATTTCGGTATTCGATTTCAGCGAACTGAAAAACATCCACACGATCGGAAAGGCCGAAAAGACCAGGCCGATCCCCAGGCCGAGATAGGTCAGGATGGTCGGCAATACCGAGCTCTTGAAGGAACGCTTTGCCATGGCGATCACCTGCGCTGCTGGTGTTTGATGTAGAAGTAGGTGACGCTCATCGAGATGATGAGGATGATCATCGCGCTCGCCGAAGCCAACGAAAATTCGTACTGGGAGAAGGCGAGCTTGTAGGTGAAGGTGGAGAGCACTTCCGTCGAATAGATCGGCCCGCCGCCCGTCGTCATCCAAACGAGTGGAAAAACCTGCATCGTCCAGATGAAGTCGAGAAGCGCGATGCTGATGATGATCGGCATCAACTGCGGAATGGTGATGTACCAGAATTTTTCGAGTTCGTTGGCGCCGTCGATACCGGCTGCCTCGTAAAGCTCCTTCGAAATGCCCTGGAGGCCGGCGAGCAGGCTGACCATGTAGAGCGGATAGCCTGCCCAGATATTTGCGAAGGTCAAAGCGTGGATGGCGGTGCGCGTGGACGAAAACCACTCGACCTTGAAGTAGATGATATGGAGCGCCATCAGCACGCTGTTGACGACACCGTTCGGGTCGAGCAACAGGCGCCAGATGATGGCGATGATGACGGCGGTGAACAGCCAGGGCAGGATGAAGAGCACACGCAGGATGCTGCGAATGAGCGGATCGACGCGGTTGGTGTTCAACAGCAGCGCGAAGGCCAGGCCGATGATGAAGTGGAAGACGACGCTCATGATCGTGAAATAAAGCGTCTGCACCACCGACTGCCAGAAGACCGGATTCTCGAAGATGGTCAGATAATTCTGGAAGCCCGCGAAGGCAGCGTCCTTTTTCATGATGGCGCCGTCCATCAATGAATATTTGAAGACCATCACCATCGGGAACAGCATCAGCAGAACAAGCAGGAGGGTCGCCGGCGACACGTAGAAATACGGCACCAGCTTCCTCAAGGTGCTGTAACGAAGCCATCCTTTTCTTGGCGCTTTGGCGTGCGCAGCGACCAGAGCCGGAGCGGAATGATTCATGAGCTGTGACTTCCATTCTGCCGAGATTTGACGACTGCACCGGCAGCGCCAGGGCGCGCTGCCGGTGATCCGTGAAAGCGACGTGCTTAGAACTTTGCGAGCCACGCCTTCTGGGTATTGGCAGCCGCATCCTTGGCTGATTGCCCCCCGTCGAACATCTTCTGAACTTCGACGTTCATGTCGCGCATCAGCTCTTCGGCGACCGGAAGCCCGACGAATTCGTTGGCAGGATAACCGCTCTGGAAGATTTTAAAAGCTTCCGCGAAAATCGGGTCCGATGCCACGAAATCCGGCTTGGCGTGGACGTTGCCGGGGAAGGCGTTGGCAATCGAGACCAGACGGCCGTTGACGTCAGGGCTCATCAGATATTCGACGAGCTTCCAGGCCTCTTCCTTGTGCTGGCTGCCTTCGCTGATGCCGATGCCCCAGGACGCATAGGGCATGCCGCGCTTGCCGGTGTAGCCGTCAGTGGCTGGCAAGGCTGATATGCCGAAATTGAGCTTCGGATTGCGCTCGCGGATGAGGGTCACATGGGCGAGGGAATCCACCATCATGCCGACGCGGCCGTTGACGAATTCCTCGACCTTGTCCTGTTCCTTCTTGGCGAAAATGCCGGGAGAAATAACGCCTTCTTTATTGAGGGAAGCGATATAGTCGAGCGTTCCGACGACAGCGTCATTTTCGAGGTCAGGCTTGCCGTCCTTTAGCATCGAGGCGCCGGAGGCCCAGACCCAGGACATCACGTCGTTCTGGATTCCGCTCGGAGATTGCAGCGAGAGCGGCAGAACCCAGCCATACTGGTTCTTCGCGGCGTCGGTCATCTTCTTCGCGGCGTCTGCAAATTCCGTGCGGGTCGTCGGCAGCTTGTCGACGCCGGATGCCTTGGCGATATCGAGGTTCACGAAGACGGGATAGACGAAGGATGCGAGCGGGAACATCACGCTCTTGCCATCGACCTTGACGATATCGGTGATCTGGCTCTTGTCGTACTTGGCCTTTTCCATCAATTCGTCCATCGAGGCGATTGCGCCCTGCTTGGCGAGCCCGTTTACCCAGGCACCATCCAGCCCCACTACGTCGCTCAGCGTTCCCGAGGCGGCGCCGACGACGATCTGGTCACGCGTCGTGGCATAGGGACCGCTGACCAGCGTCACCTTGATGCCGGGATTTTTGGCTTCGAAATCGTTCATAATGCCGCGCAAGGCGCCGGACGGCATTTCGGGTTCCCACCATTGAATGAATTCGATGGTGGTGTCGGCAAACGCGGATGTGGCGCAGAGCGCCCATACCGCTACGGCAGCCCGCATGGTCACGCCGAATTTTCTGATATTCATCTGTGCCTCCCAAAGATTGTCAGTTAATCGATCCTCCTCAAGATCGTAGGCAAAGTAGGTTCCCTGAAGCCCCCATCTGTCAATGAAGAACTGTGATCAGGAAAGGATGGGGGGGTCGACATTCGCGGCGCGTGTTCAGTTAAATCATTGATAGAAAATAATAAAATGGATTGACATCGTCAGTATTTTTCTGCAGCATTTGTGTTGCTTGTGACGCATTTTTTCTTTACTTTCGTAAACAAATGAAAGTTTACCCAACAAAATGAAAAGAGTGGCGCCCGGCAGTCTTCACTGTAAATTTTCGAATTTAGGCGCTGAAACAAGCGCCTTTTGCAACCACGCGGCGCAGACTGCGCAAGTCGCAGATGAAGGGAACATTTCGATTTTCGAAAGGAGGGGATGGCCCGCACCAAAATGACGGATCACGCCGGCTTACGTGTTGGTTTTCGACGATTCCGGAAAACGAAGTTCACCCTGTACAAATTGCCGAATGCGTGATTTGGCGCGTCAGTGGACCTGCCGTTGAGTGAGAAATCATTCCTGACCAGTTGTCGTCCCGCCAATAAGGAATTGAATGGCCAAGAAAAGCTATAAATCGATGGATGACTTCGCAACCGCCGCCGGCGTATCGCGTCCGACATTGTCGAAATATTTCGATGATCCCTCGCTGATCAAGGAGGTCACCCGCAAGCGTATCGAGGCGGCTCTCAAGAAGTCGAATTTCGAGCCGAACCTTTTCGCGCGGCATCTCAATCGCAAGCGGACCAGGAATATCGGGATTCTGGTCCCGACCATGTCGGATCCCTTTTATGTGCAGGTGGTGTCGCTGATCGAGCTGGAGTTGCGCGAAAAGGGTTTCTGGCCCGTCCAGATATCTTCGCACACGCGGCCAGAGCTGGAGGCGGAGGCCGTGCGGACCCTGCTCTCGCTGAAGGTTGCAGGTGCGATCGTGGCGCCGCTCGGGGCCGGTTCTCGCCGTTCTGCGCTGGAAAGACTAAGCGACGCAATCCCCGTCGTCTGCTTCGACAACCCTGCCAGCGCTGACCTTCCTTATGTCGGCAACGACAACGCGCAAAGCATGGCAGCCATTGTGCAATATCTCTGCCGATCCGGTGAGCCACCGATATTCCTGGAAATTCCGCATTTGACGGAAAATGCCGGCGAGCGGCAGGCGAGCTACCGCGCGACCATGGCGAGGGAAGGGCATTCCCCGCTCGTCATTGATTGCGACGCCCCACCTTCCTGGGAATTCGAGCGTCTCGGATACGAGCAGATGCAGAGAATTCTTGCGAATGGCGGTCTTCCCGGCAAAACGCTGCTATGCGCCAACGACCGCTTCGCTTTCGGCGCGATGGCAGCCGCATTCGCTTCGGGACTGAAAATCGGCCGGAGCGACGCTTGTGACGTACGCATCGCCGGGCACGACGATCACCCGCTGAGCCGATATACCTGTCCGTCGCTGACGACCATGGCCCAGAACGCGCCCGAGATCGCGGCGAAATCCGTGGAGCTTTTGCTGGCGCACATCGAGAGCGGGGATGATGGGACGACCCCTGTGACCAACAGGGTGATCCTCGAGGCGACGCTTGTTATGCGCGACTCGGCTTGAGACTGGGCGGGTTCCCGCTTCAACGGGCAAGCGCAGGGTCCATGGCGCGCCATGCCATTGCAATGGCTTTGAGGGCCTCTTGCCCCTCCGGAATGGCCCGTCTCTTTGATACGAAGCCATGGATCTGTCCGGGCCAGGTCTGGCTTGTGGCCTGCGCTTCCAAGCTCAGCCGCTCGGCATAGGCCGCCCCTTCGTCAAATAGTACGTCGTATCCGGCAAGGATCACGAAGGCTGGCGCCACCCCCGCCAGCGACGCTGCGCTGAGCGGCGAGGCGCGCCAATCCGCCCCGCTCGCGGCTTCCGGCAGATAGTGGTCTCGGAACCATTTCATCGCCGCGGCCGTCAGACCGAAACCCTCCGCATAACGCAAGTAGCTGTCGCTTGCCTGCGACTGGTCGGTCACTGGATAGATCAACACCTGTCCGATGACAGCCGGCACCTGTCCGTCCCGCGCCAGGAGGGCGACGACGGCGGCCAGATTGCCGCCGGCGCTATCGCCGGCGACGATAATCCGCAAGGGATCGATGCCGAGGGCATCAGCTTGATCGGTCATCCAGACGAGTGTTGCGGCGCAATCATCGATCGCGGTCGGAAAGGGGTGTTCCGGGGCCAGGCGATAGTCGGGTGAAACCACGACGGCGCCTGCCATATTGGCAAGCGTCCGGCAGATATCCTCATGGGTTTCCGGCGCGCCGATCACAAAGCCGCCGCCATGGAGATAAAGCAAGGCCGGTGCACCCTGGCGCGGCGCGGCCCGACCGCGCCATATCTTCAACCTGATGGCGCCCACATGGCTTTCCAACATCTCGGCCACGTCCTCGAGTGGCCACTGGATGTCTGCGAAACTGTCCAGATACTGCTGCCGCGCCTGCGCCGGGGTGCAACTTTCCACCGGCGTTTCCGGATCGCCCGGCCAGGCAAGGGCGCGTTTGGCGGATTCGTCCAGTTGCGTCATGCCAGCAAGCTCCTTGCTTCGTCTTCCCGCAATTCTTTTGGCTGCGCGACAATACCCGTAATAGTCTGCGCGATATCGGTTTCACCTGCACGCAGGATCGCTTCCATGACTTCGAGCACATGCAGGGCGAGATCGCCCGAAGCGCGTGGCGCACGGTCTTCGATGATTGCGCGCGCGAGATCGGCAAGGCCAAGCATGCGGTAGTTGGCACGATCCGGCGCTGCGATCGGCCAGTTGACGGCACCGAAGAGTTCGCCTGATGTATCCGTTTCCTGCCAGGGAGCGCCACGGCTGGAGAGCCCGACGGAGCCGCCGAAATTGTCGGGGTCGGGCAGGCGCAGCGAGCCTTCGGTACCGTGGAGCTCGATGGGGTGGTTGGAGTGGCGGAAGACGTCCCAGGAGCTGCCGAAGGTGACCGTGGCGCCGCAATCGAATTCAAGGAGCGAAAGCACGCTGGTCGGCGTGCCCACCCTGAATGTGGTGCCCTGTTTCGGCCCCTCGGCGGTGATGAGCCGCTCTTCCTGCCCGCTTGTGGCGACGGCCTGCACACGGCGGATCGGCCCCATCAGATTGACCATCATCGTGAGATAGTAGGGCCCCATATCCATGACCGGGCCGGCGCCGGCCTGGTAGTAGAAGCTGGGATCCGGATGCCAGTGCTCCATGCCGCGCCCCATCATGAAGGCTGTTCCAGTCACCAGCTTGCCGATAGCGCCGGCTTCCATCTGCCGCCGGGCATGGCGTCCGGCCGCTCCCAGGAACGTGTCTGGCGCCGAGCCGAGCATGAGGCCCTTGCCGGCGGCGGCATCCACCAGCCGGCGTCCTTCCGCGGCCGTGACGCCGAGCGGCTTCTCCGTGAAGACATGCTTGCCTGCCGACAGCGCCCGCATCGAAACGTCAAAATGCGCAGCCGGGATTGTCAGATTGAGGATCAGGTCGATGTTCTTGTCGTCAATGAGGCTATCGACGTCAGCCGCCCGCAGATCGAATTCCGCCGCGCGGCGCTTGGCGGCATCAGCGTTGAGGTCTGCACAGGCGATGATTTCGACGTCGCGGAACAGCGGCGCGTTGCGCATATAGGCGAGCGAAATATTGCCGCATCCCACAACGCCTATCCTGAGTTTCATACCATTGGTCTGTGTCATCGAAGAACCTGATTTTGCCGTTGCGGTGTGAAGGGTTGAGGTGCGTTACATTTTAATCGCAAGGAATAAAATATATTGACGCACGGTAACATTTGACCGTAGGTAATGGCAAGACGCTGGCGTCGCAATCCCCGCTGAAGAGCCCGCCGTTCCGGTGTTCGGCCGCCTCTCCGGGCGGAAGGGGTTTGGCAAGGCCGGCGAAGCCACGGGGATTGCTCGCGCAGGGAAGCCGCCGGCTTCGGTACCGGCTGTCATCAACGAATAGGTCAGGACCGAGATATGAAAAATGCTGAGCTGCAGATCGGCTGCCAAACATTCACCTGGGAGATGCTGGGTACCGGTTGGAGCGGCGGTCCGGACGATCTGGTGCGCGCCATTGCCGATGGCGGATATGCCGGTATCGAAATCACCGACACGATGATCGGTCACTACGCGCTCAAGCCTGCCGACTTTGCCCGCACCCTGAAGGATGCCGGTTTGGCGCTGGTTTCCTTTGCCTTCGGCTCCGCCAGCGGCTTCACGGTTGCGGAAAAGATTGCCTCCGATCTCGACGCGGCGCGGCGATGGGTCGATTTCGCGGCGAACTTTCCCGGTGCGATGGTATCGATGGGATCGGCGACGGTCGTCTCGGATGGTCCACTCGATGAGAAATTCGCCATTGCGGCCGAGTACTACAATCGTGCGACCGAGATCGGACAGTCGGCTGGCGTCGCCGTTGCGGTCCATCCTTCCTCGCACCACAATACGCTCCTCTTCACCCGCAACGACTATGATCGCCTCTTTGCTCTCTTGGATCCAGGCGTGGGTTGGGTGCCGGATACCGGCCATATCCTGCGTGGCGGCCAGCAGATCGGCGATACGCTGGCGGCCCACCGGGACCGGATCCGCTACGTGCATCTGAAGGATGTTGACGCCGGCGGGACCTGGGCGATGCTGGGGGAAGGCGTCTGCGACGTGCCTGCCGTGATTTCGGCCATTCGGGATGCGCCGAACTTTATCGGCTGGATCGTGGTCGAGGAAGAATCGGACCATGCCGGAACCGATCCTGCCGCGGCCGTTCGCGCGAACCGCGAGACGCTTCGACGTCTGGGATTTTAGCCCTTCTCGTATTCCATGGCGTCGGCCAAAGCCATCCGTCGACGCCAAAGCCTCTCCTGTCTCTCTTGTAAATTGGAGAGGTGGACTGCAGGTCACGCGTAGCGAACCTCCACGCCCAGCTTGTCCAGCCGGTGGCGAATGCTGTGCGGCATGTTGCTGTCCGTGATGATCAGGTCGACGCGCGATAGCGAGAAGGCTTTGGAGGAGGCGCCGATGTCAAATTTGCTCGAATCCGCCACGAGGACGACACGCCGGGCCATGCGAACCAGGTTGCGCTTGGTTCGCGCAATATCCTCGGAGACATCGACGACGTCGAAGGCCTGATCGATCGCGTGGGCGCTGACAAAGGCCTGGTGGGCGACGAGGCCGCCGACCGCCTTGTCGGAGTCCGACACAATCGTGCTCACGGTGCTGGGAAATACGCGGCCGCCGATCATGTGCACGTCGAGCCCTGGACGGTACATCAGATGCTGCGCGATGTTCATCGCCGTCGTCGCAACCACGACGTTGTTGACCGGGGGCATCTGCATGGCCACTTGCAACAGCGTCGAACCGCTGTCGAAGACGATTGACTGATTGTCGATGATCTGCCGCGCAGCCATCTGGGCAATGCGTCGCTTCGCATCGAAATTGCGCTGCATGCGTTCCTCAAAGGCCGCCGCTGGCGAGTCGGACGGCAGGGCGATTGCCCCGCCATGTGTTTTGATCAGTTGCTTCTTCGCGTCCATGATTTCGAGGTCGGAGCGGATCGTCACTTCCGAGACCTCGAAGAATTCCGCGAGCTGGCGGGTGCGTGCCTGACCGACCCGTTGAAGTTCCAGCATGATCTGCTGCCGCCTCTGCTCTGCAAGCATTTGTGATCCCGACCTGTCGCCTTTTGCGACCATATGACTTTTGAAAAACGAAAGTTCGCCGCCTTATCCTACGGCTCCTGCTGCAAAAATAGCCGCATGATGACGAAAATGCACGTCAAAAATTCATCATCCATGTAAAAACGAAAGAAATCGAAATATTGAATATTTGTTTGTTTTCGAGTTAGGGTTTCCTCAGCATCGGCGCCAGCAATCGCAAAGCCGGCAATCACGAAGGAAGTATCGCCATGGGTCTCGGAACCAAAGTCCGCCTCGCACGCCTGTTCTCGAACCCATCGGGTCATCTGTTCGGAGGCGCCGTCGATCATTTTGTCGGTTATGGCAATGTGCGTGAGGGCGGGCTTGCCGACCTGCCGGGTGCGCTCAGACGCGTCATGGCGGGGGGACCCGACTACATCAGCATCCAGCCTGGCGCGGCGCGCCACCTCTGGTCGGAATATGCCGGAAAGGCAGCGCTCGTCATTCAGGGTGGTTGCTTCACCGCTGACGACCGCATTCGCCAGCTTATTGCGACCCCGGAAGACGCGGTGCGCTATGGTGCGGACGCTCTGGCTGTCGCCATTCCCGTGCGCGGCGCCACCGAAGGAGAATATATCCGCTGGCTCACCGATACGGTCAACGCCGCCGCCCGCTTCGAGATGCCGGTCGTTGCTCATGTCTATCCCCGTGATTTCTCCGACGGCGGCAAGATCGTGTTCACCCCGGATGAGATTGCCTATGCGGTGCGCATCGGATTCGAGGCCGGAGTCGACGTGATCAAGGTCGGCTATACCGGCGATTTCGAATCCTTCCGCGAGACCGTTGCGACCTGCCCGATTCCGGTCGTGATCGCCGGCGGCCCCAAGACCGAAACGCTGCTCGGAGCGCTCGTCCAGACCTCGGAGGCATTGCGCGCTGGAGCCAAAGGCGCGGTCGTCGGTCGCAACCTTTGGGGCCACGGCGATACGACCATGGCTGCGCGTGCCTTCAAGTTCGTCATTCATAAAGGCATGACGCCGGAGGATGCGCTGGCGGCGGCCGGTGCTTGAGACGTGTCGCGCCCTTTCCAGGTTCTGGGCTTCGGCGCCCTGGCAATCGATGACATCATCTATGTCGATCGGGGGCTGACGGCCGGCAAGGGAAAAGTGATTAAGCGTGCCACGGACCATGGCGGCAACGTGGCGACGGCCCTGGTTGCCGCCGCCCGGCTTGGTGGGCGGGCCGGCTTCATAGGCTGGCTCGGCGATGAGCCAACGGCCGATGTGGCGGGTAGCGAACTCGAGCGGGACGGCGTCGACATATCGCTGGCTCCCCGCCACGCTGATGCCGCGCCAATCCGCTCCGTGATCACGGTCGGTCCCGACGGCGCCCGGTTCATCGCTTATGACGACGATGTGCTGCACGGGACATCCGATGCACTGCCCGACGATGTTCTGATGCAGGCCCCGGTCCTGCTGATCGATGGCTATGCCACGCACGCGGAAAGTGTCGTGGCGCGCGCACGCGCCCTGGGTCTGGCCGTGATTGCCGATATCGAATGGACGGTCGGTGCCGCGACAGACCGGATCCTGGCTTTTGCCGATCACCTCGTGCTGCCGCTCGCCTTTGCGCAGGAATACACCGGCGAAGGTGATCCCACGATGATCCTGGAGAAGCTCTGGTCCGGGGATCGGTCCGCGGTTGTCCTTACTGATGGCGAACGAGGAACCTATCTCCGCCAGAAGGGCGATACCGTCAGGTGGCATGTGCCGGCCTATCAGGTTCAGGCGGTCGATACGACCGGCGCCGGTGATTGTTTTCACGGTGCCTACGCCCTTGCCCTCGCTAGGGGTAAGCGCCCGCTTGATTGCGCTGCCTATGCCACGGCGGCGGCCGCCATTTCCGTGACCGCACGGGGAGGGCGCCGAGGCCTGCCGGATCACCGGACATGTCTGGCATGGATGGCGGCGGAGAATGCACCTGCGCCGCTCCCGATGTCGGGATGCCAAAAGTGAGCGCAGGTGTGACCGGTGTCGACACTGGTCGACCGACCGAGCGGTGCGTCGCTGATCTGCAATTGAAGCGCCTTGCGAGATCTCTTGACAGTCATGGCGTTGGCCATAAAAGTTACGCGCGATAAAAAATATAATTCCGCAAATTAATATTCGTTTCATATAGAATGATGATATTTTTCAACTAGATACGATTTGTTTCCGATAGATTGTGATGAATTCACCTCGATTCTTTTGTTGACTTTGACGCTCAGGCCTGAGCTTTCTTGTCAAAAGGATCGGAGACGGCGGGGAGCGCCGTTCAAGATGTGATCCGGACTGGTACGGGAGGACGAGACGTGGCTGTGGTTGTACTCGACAAAATCTGCAAGACCTATGGAAACAGCTACCATGCGATCAAGGATCTGAGCCTGACGATCCATGATGGCGAGTTTCTGATTCTGGTCGGGCCGTCCGGATGCGGAAAATCGACCGCTCTGCGCATGATTGCCGGGCTCGAGGAAATCAGCAGCGGAACATTGAGCATCGGCGGTCAGGACGTCGTGGATCTCGCGCCCAAGGACCGGGACATTGCCATGGTCTTTCAAAGCTATGCGCTTTATCCGCACATGACCGTGTTCGACAACATCGCCTTTTCGATGAAGCTGGCCGGAAAGAACAAGGCCGAACGCACCAAACGCGTGCATGAGATCGCCAAGATCCTGCAGCTGGAATCCTTGCTGGGCAACAAGCCCGCACAGCTTTCCGGCGGCCAGCGCCAGCGTGTGGCGATGGGCCGCGCGATGGTCCGTGAGCCCGCGGCATTCCTCATGGACGAACCGCTCTCGAACCTTGATGCGAAGCTGCGCGTTCAGATGCGGGCAGAGATCGCCAGCCTGCAGAGACAGTTGGGCGTGACGACGATCTACGTGACGCACGACCAGACCGAAGCGCTGACCATGGGCGATCGGGTCGCGGTGCTGAAGGGCGGCGTGCTTCAGCAGGTGGATACGCCCAAGGCTCTGTATCACCGCCCGGTCAATGCGTTTGTCGCCGGCTTTATCGGTTCGCCGTCGATGAACCTTTTCGAAGGGCGTCTGGAGGGCGGGCGGATCCATCTGCCGGGCTTCTCCATTCCCTTGTCCGACGGCGCCTTCGAACGCGCTCCCGGTCTTTCCGCCTTCGAGGGAAAGGCCCTGATCTTTGGGGTCAGGCCCGAGGACCTCTACGACAGCCGGTTGCCGTCGGGTGCCTCCCATCCGACGATCCCGGTTGTCGTGAAGTCGATCGAGGAGCTAGGCTCCGAGTTGATCGTGCATTTGAAGATCGACGCGGTCCGGATCGACTCAGGCGACCCCGATGCTGTCGAGGACTTGAGCGGGGCCGCCAACGCCGTTGCGCGGTTCGAGGCTGTCAGTGCGGTCGAGACAGGCCAATCGATCAATGTGGCGATCGACCCGGCGAAACTGCACTTTTTCCATCCTCAAACGCATATGGCGCTCTGAATTGACGAGGGAGCAGCGGGCGCTGGTGGCGGCCCGGCCAGAAGACGTCGCTGACGTTTGAAAGCATTCCATCCGACGCCGAAACCGGCGTTCACTTCAATATCCGACCTGAAGGGCTTTTCGATGCCAGCAAAACAGGAACGACGTCTCCGCATCGGCGTATTGGGAGCGGGCCAGATTGCCCAGGCCGCGCACTTCGAGAGCTGCACGAAGGCAGCCAATGCCGACCTCTATGCGATTTGCGACGTTGCCGAGGATCTCCGCGAACGTATGGCAATCACCCACGGGGTGGAAAAAACCTATGACGATTACGATAAGATGCTGGCCGATCCCGACCTCGATGCCGTGGTGATCGCGACCGCCGATGCCTTTCACGTCCCGGCTTCCATTCGCGCCCTTCAGGCAGGCAAACATGTCCTGTGCGAGAAACCCGTCGGTGTCACCGTCGAGGAATGCCTTGAACTGAAAGCTGTAGTCGACAGGGCGGGAAAGGTGTTTCAGGTCGGGCATATGAAGCGTTTCGACGCGGGGCTGCAGGCTGCCAAATCGTTCATCCGCGATGAAATGGGCGAAATGGTTGCTCTGAAAGCATGGTATTGCGACAGCACGCACCGCTATCCGATGACCGATGCGGTCCAGCCCCTGATCGTCACCAGCGCCAATGCGCGGAAGCCCTCCGCCAATCCGAAAGCCGACCTGCGGCGCTACTACATGCTTGCCCACGGTTGCCATCTGATCGACACCGCACGTTATTTCGCCGGCGACATCGTTTCCGTCAACGCTCGCCTGTCGGAGCGCGCCGGTATCTGGTGCTGGTTCGTGGACGTGGAATTTGTCTCCGGCACGCTCGGCCATCTCGATCTCACCGTTCAGGTGCGCATGGACTGGCACGAAGGCTTCCAGATCTATGGCAAGAATGGCAGCATTTTGGGCAAGACCTATAACCCGTGGTACTACAAGACCAGCGAGGTGGACATTTTCCGAGAGGCGGACGGCGCGACCCATCGAGTTCTCGGTGCCGACGGCCATTTCTATCGCCGTCAGGTCGAAGGCTTCGCCCGCACCATTCTGGATGGCGCCGTGATGGAAGGCGCCGACATCGATGACGGCCTGGCATCCGTACGGGCGATGGTCGCCGTCGCGCGTTCGGCCGAAAGCGGTAAGGCGGTTGCGTTGGCCGACGTCACGGGTGGCGTGTGATGAAGCTCGGCATTTTCGCAAAGACCTTCGAGGGAACGGAACCGGTAAGCGTTCTCAACTCGGTCGCCGCGGCCGGGTTCACCTGCGCCCAATATAATATGGCCTGCTCGGGCCTTGCGCCGATGCCGGAGATCATTACGGAAGCCCAGGCCAGCTCGGTCGCCGAAGCCGCGCGCGAGAGCGGCGTCGAAATCGTTGCCGTTTCCGGCACTTTCAACATGATCCACCCGGATCCTGCCGTTCGCGAGGCCGGCCTTCGTAACCTCGCGACGCTGGCCAAGCGCAGCACCGGCATGTCGACCGCCCTGATCACGCTCTGCACCGGCACACGCGATCCCATCGACCAGTGGAAGGCCCACGCCGACAACAATACGCCGGAGGCCTGGCGGGACCTCCTCGAAGCGATGGGAACGGCCATCGAGATCGCCGAACGCTACGATGTCGATCTCGGCATCGAGCCCGAGCTTGCCAATGTCGTCAACTCGGCTGAGAAAGCCCATCGGCTGATCACGGCACTAAAGAGCCCCCGCATCAAGATCGTGCTCGATCCGGCCAATCTCTTCGAGCTCGCGACGCTGGATGAGCAGCGGAGCATCGTGTCTTCCGCCATCGACCTTCTGGCCGATCGGATCGTCATGGCGCATGCGAAAGACCGCAATCGCGACGGTAGTTTCGCGACCGCCGGCAAGGGCGTCCTCGACTACGCGCATTATCTCGGCCGTCTCAAGGCGATCGGCTTCGAGGGCAGTCTCGTCACGCATGGTCTTTCGGCTTCGGAGGCGGCCGGTGTGGCGGCCTTCCTGAAGAATAGCCTCGACGGTCATTCTGCGGGGGCAGGAAGATGAGACGGGCTCGACCGTTCGAAACCAGCGACGGGACCATTCTCAATGTGGATATGGCGGGCGAGGGCGCGTCCGCCATATTCCAGCATGGCTTATGCGGAGACGCGGCGCAGACCGACGAAGTCTTTCCGCTCGAAGCGGGTTTTCGCCGGGTAACGATCGAAGCGCGTGGCCACGGCCACTCCCAAGCCGGCAATCTGGAGCGGTTGTCGATCGCGACCTTCTGCGATGACATCGCCGCCTATATCGAGAAAAACCTTACGCCGCCGATCGTGATCGGCGGCATCTCGATGGGTGCTGCGATCGCCTTACGTCTCGCGGTCAAGCGGCCCGATCTTGTCAAGGCTCTGATCATCGCAAGGCCGGCCTGGCTGACGGCACCCGAGCCGGAGAATATGGCGCCCAATGCCGAAGTCGGGCGGCTTTTGAAAACTCTGCCGCCGGATGAGGCAAAGACTACGTTCCTGGCAGGGCCGGTGGGCGTGCGGCTCGCCGCCGAGGCTCCGGACAATCTGGCGTCACTCGCCGGCTTTTTCTCCCGCACGCCTTTGGATGTGACCGCCGAACTGCTCACCAGGATCTCAAATGACGGTCCTGATGTGACCGACGAGGAGGTCGGCAATATCGCCGTACCGACGCTCATCATCGGCCATGATCGGGACAGCATTCATCCTCTTGGCCACGCATGTGCTCTTGCCGAGCGCATTGCCGGCGCGCGTTTCGTGCAGATCACATCGAGGACTGTGAGCCGTCCGCAATATGTCGCCGACTTCCGGCTTGCCATGGGCCATTTTCTGAAGGAGCTCTGAAACAATGACGACCCCCTCCAAGACCTGGATCGCTGATCTTCCGAAGGATCGCTTGATTGCTGAATTCTCCATCTGGTCGGCCGATCTTGTGCGTCTCGCCGATGATCTGATGCGTGTCGATCCGCACGTCGACATCCTCCATATCGATGTCGCCGATGGTCATTTCGCGCCGGCAATGTTGTTTTTCCCCGATCTCGTCGCCGGGGTGCGCAAAATTTCCGCACGCCCGATCCATGTTCACCTGATGGTCGCCGACAGCATCATCCTGTCGCAGATCGAGCAGTTCGCCGATGCGGGCAGCGACCTGATTAGCCTGCATGTTGAAAACGAAAGCGTCGCAGACCAGGCGCTCGATCTCCTCGATCGCCGCGGCGTCGCCGCCGGCATGGTCCTCAAAGTCGATACTCCCGTGGAGCGGGTCGAAAGATACGTTTCCCGGCTGAGTTTCGTGACGCTGCTCGGCACGGCGATCGGTGTGAAGGGCCAGGGCCTCGACGAAAAGGCCGGCGCCCGGCTTCAGCAGGCCAAGCAGATCATCGCCGGCTGCGGCGCGGCGCATCGGATCGTGCTTGCGGCCGACGGCGGTATTCGCGAGCACACCGTGCCTCACCTGCGCCAATCGGGTGCGGAGACGGTCGTTCTCGGTTCCCTGGCTTTCAATGCGCCGTCGCTCGACGAGCGGATGGCATGGGTCCGCGCACTCTAACTGATGGTCTTCACATGCAGCAGGTTGCCATTGGAATCGACCTCGGTGGGACGCAGGTACGCGCTGCCCTTGTCGACGAGCAAGGCCGGATTCTGGCGCGCGCAGCCGAACCGACGGATGCGCTGGCGGGTCCCGACCGCGTGCTCGCCCAGATTTGCGGCCTGGCCGATGGACTGCTTGCAGCATCGAACCCGGCTTCGGTGGTGGGCGTCGGCGTATCCGCTCCGGGCCCACTCGATACGGTTGCCGGTGTCGCGACTGATATCCCGACCCTCTCCGGCTTCGTCGATTTTCCGCTGAAGGCGGAGTTGCAGAAGCGGTTTCCGTTTCCTGTCGACCTCGAGAATGATGCTATTGCCGCTGCCATCGGTGAGTGGCAGTTCGGTATCGGCAAGGGGCTTGATAACCTTGTCTATGTCACGGTCAGCACCGGAATCGGCGGCGGCGTTATCTCGGATGGTCGCGTGGTGCGCGGCCGCAAGGGCATGGCGGCTCATGTCGGCCACATGTCGGTCGTGCCGAACGGCGAGCCTTGCCCTTGCGGCAACAGGGGTTGCTTCGAGGCCTATGGATCGGGACCGGCTTTTGCACGACGCGCCCGCATAAGGGCCATGGAATCTAGCGGGACGACGATAGGCAGCGATGGCGGTGCCATCGACAGCCGCAGCATCTTCGCGGCCGCTAGAAATGGCGATCGTCTGGCAAATCAACTGGTTGACGAGGAAGCAGAAATTCTCGGCCGCGGCTTCACCAGCCTGATCCATATCTTCAGTCCCGATATCGTTGTAATGGGAGGCGGGCTTTCCCACGAGTTCGATCGGCTGCAACCGGGCATTCAAGCCTACATCACGCAATGGGCCATGCCGGCATTCAAGGACGTCAAGGTGATGCTGGCAGCATTGGATCAGAACTCTGGCCTCGTCGGCGCGGCGGCCCTGGCGTTTCTGACGAGAAAGGGCGCTCGGACGTGATCCAGACCGGCGAAGCGATCGGCTTCGTCAGATGTGCCGATTCAGCTCGTCTTCGCTAATCCCAAAGTGGTCGAGGATGATACCGACGTTTCGGCGATGAGACTTGAAATAGACGTCGAAAAGATCGCCGATGAGGGGAACCGTTCCGCCGGCGGCGTCGATCCCGAGATTGACGGCCATACGGGCGAGCTTATGGGTGGGAACACCGAGGCGTCTTGCCTCATCGATGATGAAAAGACCGATCAGAGATCCGGCAATGTCGCCGACGGCCGGGATAAGGCCGAGAATTGAGTCCGCGCCGATCCGCACGCCGATGACAGGCAATCTGACCGCAGTATCCATCATGCGCGCTATGCCGACAGCGCGCCGAATTTTTCCAATTTCCACGGACGTCAGGTGTTTCATGCTGGCGGAAGCTGGCATCAGCAGCCTTTTGGCACGAACGATCGCTCCGCCCCCTCGAAGAGGGGCGTGGGAGCGATTTGGTCGCATTGCCGCGAAATAGTCCGACGCAACGAAAGGCCGGTGCCATCATGATTTTCCATTGCCGTGAAACGCTGCAAACCCGATAAGGTTCGCCGCGAAAGCAAGGATCATCTCTCGTCGGGAACCACGATCAATTTCAAGGCCGGCGATTGCGTTGCCGTCGTGGCGATTGTCTTGGACTAAGGTTGCCGAAAGAGCAGGGGCTTCCGTTGCCGCTCCCGCCTCAAGCAGCTTTCTGCGGTCTGGACGTGCTGGCTCCCGCATCGACCTGAAAGCGGTTGACGACCCCCTCCAGTGTCTGCGTTTGGCTACCGAGGGCGCGGCAGGCCGAGGCAGTTTCGACGGCCATGGCAGCGTTGCGTTGGGTTACCTGATCCAGGGCGTTGACGGAGGTGTTGATCTCGCCGATCGCTACCGCCTGTTCGGAGGATACCGAAACGATGCGGGCGATCAGGCCGGCAACCTGCTCGACCTGGCCCTCGATTTCCAGGAGCGCCTTGCCGGTGCGGTTGACGAGTTCCACACCGGTGGAGACCTGGGCCGAGGAGGTGGAGATCAGAGCTCTGATCTCCTTGGCGGCGTTGGCCGAGCGCATGGCAAGTTCACGCACTTCCTGCGCCACGACGGCAAAACCCTTGCCTGCTTCGCCCGCGCGCGCTGCTTCAACCCCGGCATTGAGCGCCAGAAGATTGGTCTGGAAGGCGATTTCATCGATGACGTTGACGATGGCGCCAATCTGGGAGGACGAGCCTTCGATCCTTTCCATGGCGGCGATTGCTTCGCGAACGACGGCTGCCGAATGTTCGGCGCTGGTGCGGGTCTGCGCCATCATGCCGGTTGCCTTGCCGGCATGGTCGGAGGCGTCTTTGGCTTTGATATTCATTTCATCGAGCGCGGCTGTGGCCTCTTCGAGCATCGCGGCCTGCTGTTCCGTGCGCGACGCAAGACTGTCGGCTGCATCGGTGATGCCGGCCGAGGAGCTGCCCACTTGCTTGGAGGTCTGGGCGATCTCCGCCATCGAAGCGCAAAGCGCGTCCATACTATCGTTGAACTTCGCGCGCAAAGTCTCGTAGGCAGCGGCAAAGGGTGTCTTGATCCGGCAATCGAGGTTGCCGGTCGATAGCTGTTCCAGTCCGTATGTCAGCTGATCGATCACCGTTTCGCGGATCTGCTCCTCTGCGGCCCTTTCGGCCAGCTGACTGCGTTCACGCTCGAATTCCGCATCGCGAAGTGCGGTCTCGCGCTTCTATGCGTCCTGCCGCTCGAGTGCGTTGCGGCGGAATACCGCGACGGCCTTGGACATGGCGCCGATCTCGTCGGAACGGTTGGCGTAGGGAACGTCGGTCGAAAAATCGCCTTCGGCAAGATTGCCCATATAGGCTTTCATGCCATCCAGGGGCACGATCGCCCGGCGACGCAAGAGATACAGTCCCACCAGCAATAGGCCGAACGATCCGAAGCCCGCAGCACCCGCATAGATCGTCCAGGTCACGATCTCCGAGGCTGCATTGCGTTCCTCACCCTTCAGGAAGGCGTCGGAATTGGCAACGAGTTTCTCGACCGCGTCCTGGTGCGAATGAAAGGCGACGCGCAACTGCTCGATTGCACCGTGCGCCTTGTCTTCATCCCTGGCATTCAAGGCCGGGATGATCTCATGGTTCATCACTTCCCAGAATTCATCGCCCTTGGCGATGACATCGTTTTCAAGCTCGTCCTTCAAGGCTTGCGGCAGCCGGGTGGTTTTCCAATAGGCGCGGCGGTCGTCGTAAGCGGCCTTGAGATTTGCGATCTTGGCAAGATTGGTGTCGGTGAGTTCGGGAAATTTGCTCGCCTCGAAGGAGAGCATGTAGGATTCGACCACAAACAGCGGCGGCGGCAGAATATCGGCAATCAAATCCTTGCCGTAGACGACCTGCTCGTAAACCGGCCCGTTGACCTTGAGCCGTTCGAGCGCCGATTGCTGCAATCCGATCGACATGAAAAGACCGACTGAAACGGCGACGCCGAACGCCACCAAACTGCGAGCAATGGTAAATGCCAAGACTGTCTCCAAATAACTTTGGCTTCTCTACTTCGAGAGACCTGATCTACGTATGGCATTATTTCGCAAGAACACTGAAATGTGGTTAATTATTCTGACATTGGAGCTTAGCGGCAGCCGTCCATTATTGGGTTGATGATTTACGAAAAGCAATGGTATCAAGCCATCACTTGCCATCTTGATGGCTAACGCTGCCTTTATATCCTATCGCAAAGGAGATCGGCATGGCCGAACCTCAGCTTTCTGTACGGAGCGCAAAAGCGCGTGATCTTGCTCACCGGCTTTCCCGCCGTGAAAACCGCTCGATAGCCGACATTGTCGAAAGGGCCCTCGAATCGTATAAAATACGCGAAGCCGGAAGAGAGCCGGCTGTGTCCTTCTATGCCAGGGCTTTCGCAGCAAAGCGGGACGGATATCGACCTCGAAGCCGTTATCAACGAAGGCAGGCAGGTTCATAAGGGCATCGAGCTTTGATTTTTCTCGATACCAACATTGTTTCGGAAACTTTGATAAAATCACCCAATGAAGCTGTGATCTCATGGCTCGTCCGCCATGATGCTGAATTGGCGCTGCCGACAGTAACGATTGCCGAGATCGCTTTCGGTATCCAGAAGATCCGGCCTGATCAGCGAGCCGAACGCCTCGAGCAGGGACTGTCCGACTGGCGTCGTCGCTTTGCAGCCCGGATTTTTGGCCTGACCGAAGAGGCCGCTCTTGCTTATGGTGACATTATGGGTTTGGCCGCTCGTCAGGGGCGCGGGATGTCAGTGCCGGATGGCATGATCGCCGCTATCGCGCGGGTCAATGGTGGGCGACTTGCGACGCGAAATCTGGGCAATTTTGCGACCTCAGGTCTTCAATTGATCTCGCCATGGGAGTTTTGACGTCTCGGAAATGCGTGGGCGCTGGTACTTGGGTATCGACACCTTTCAGGCCAATCGCATGAGCATTTCATTCAGGTTGCCGATCTGGCGGAGCAGTTCGACCAACTTATCCGTGTCGTCTTGACTGAGCCGGCCCGTTCCGCCGCTGCTTTTCCAAAGATGTTGAAATTCTTGGCTCGTCTGTAGCGCGATGCCCATGATTTCGATGATTTGCGTACGGTTTTCCCAGGTTGCAACGACCGTCGGTTGGTCCATTCCCATCGACATGTCCGGTTCGCGTTCCAGCAAAAGCAATTCCTGATTCCTCTTGGCGATGGTGGGTTGGTTCGGCAGTCAGCAGCGATTGAAAATCAAACGATTGTCTGTCGGGTGTGGGGCGGACCCGATAGACAATCGGCAAGTCCTTCTTGGGAATCCAAATCAGGAATCGCAGGAACAATAAATGGGAAATTTTCCCATATGTCAATGTGCTCGACTGAGCCTTTCAGCGGGGACCTGGAAAATCTGGAGGCGGCGGGCCGCGAGGCGCGGTATCCCCCGGTGGCGGACCTCGCCTGTTCGGGTCGGGATAATCTCCACCAGGCCCGCCTCTGCCGAAGGAGGGGCGATCATGCGGCGGCCCGTCCGGAGGGCCATCCGGCGGGCGAGGACCAAAGCCGTCTGGGCCCTGCCTGTCCGCAAAGCCCGTCATTCTGCTTGAATCGCGTACGGTGACGTCGACAAACCCATGGCCGTCAGGGGACATTCGCATCGAGCCGTAAGGCGTTGAGCCCCCGGGTCCCGAGCCAGCCCCGCCTTTGTCCGCGGACCTGAAGGTCTCGACGTTGACGATGCCGCGTTTCAGACCCGGCACCACAGGCTCGGCCTGAATGCGTATAATCATCAATCGGTCGGCGACTGTCTTAAGACGTACGAGCGTTTGCTTGCCGACCAGATATCCATGCGTGTTGCCAAGCGAAAGGCCGCCGATCCGGACGCGATGACCGCTCTTCGATGGCACGCCTCGGACATGGGCGCCATCGGAAACGGAACGAGGCTCGATACGCCGAGCAATGATGGTGCCATCCGGTTTACGGATGCCGAACACGGCAACGCGATTGCCTTTTCGCAAGCCCTTCGTCACCAAACCTGTCGTGTCGACGGTTTGCGACAATATGGTGATACCGGTCTTGTCAATCCGGTCGATGCGGCCCTGAACCTCGCTTACGATCGCGATGCGGGCAGCACGCTTTCCCGTCAGCAGCACCCGGGCCACATGACCGACCTTCATCGCGCTTGCAGGAGCGCGCCGTCCATCGATCTCGATCGGGGTCGTCGCGCTGAAAGGTATGTGGACGTTGTTGACGATGATGCTTCCAAAGCCCTGGATGGTCCCGACGATGCCGGTTCCGCCGATCCCGTGATCTTCGTTCTCCCCACCTCCCTGAATGGAAAGACCGGACCCGCCGATTCCATGATCGCTGGTCCCCGTCGGTTGCGCGGCTACGGTCTCCGGTCGCACGATCTGAAGTGCGATGCCGCCCAGCAGAAATTGCCTCCTGGAGATCATTGACGGGCTCATTCGTCTGTCTCCGTCCTGGAAGCGGCGTCTGGCTGAAGATCGGCCTCAGCCGCCTCGGGCATGACATAGACCCCCGCAATCCAGCGGCTATTGCCGCCGGGATCATCCGTGATGGCCCGATGGGCGATCTTGTTGAGCTTCAGGAGCAGCGCCATCCCTTCCTCACGCGCAATCTCGTCGAGTTGGGCCGCCAGCTCAGGGGATATCCCGTCGTAGTGAACCGCGCGTTCGAAGTAGGGGGGAGGGTCGTTCATCAGATTGATGACCGCTGCCTGCACATGGTCACGAAGATTGCGTGTAAAATAGTGCCGACGGGCTTCGTCACCGGCATTCGGAACAATTGATGAGAGGTTGAGCTGGACCTGGCCGTCCTGATCGAGAACGACAATGCCTTTATCCAGCCAGTCGTCCAGGATGGAGCGGGGATGAACGTCCTTGGTGATGTCGCTCACCAGGCTCTCGAATGACGGACCGCCGTCGCTGGAGGTCCGGGGCAGGGCGCTTGGCCTATCCTCCGCATCGCAATAAAGCGGATCGGCAAGCCATCTTGCAAGGATGCGGCTTGTCTGTGAAACGCCGACGGTCAGAAACGATGCCGTGAGTGCCTGTCCACGCAACCGGTTGACGTCCTTGCGGTGGATGCCGGTCAGAAGCGAGATGCGGCTATCCGTCTGCTGCTTGTTCGGTAGCGCGAACTCCTTCTCCGCAACCTCGATATAGAGGCGGCGAAGAACGGTCGAGAAGGAGATGAAGTTGAAGCCGGAGGCGAGTGCGAGCTTGACCAGCGGGCGAAGCACGCGGATCAGCATGGCCTGCAAAGTCTCTTCGGAGAATGGAAGCTTCGCGCGCGGCTTTGACATTAACAACACACTCGGTCTCTGAAAGACCATTGCCGGCAGACTTCGGCAGTCGCCCTCAGCCTCCCTATGGTAAAGTCCAGACTGCCGCAACGGACAAGCCACATGCAAGCCCAGCCTATGCCATGCTCCCGAGCGGCGCGGCCGTATAGCGCCGCCTTTGAGAAGAGATTTTAGCGTGTTCCGTTAATGAGTTACCGGATGCGGCTCGGGCGACAGCACTGCGCCATGGCGCCAGTCGATCAGCCGGTCGATGCGCGCAATCTTGTGGAAAACCTCGAAAACGTCGAATGACGTGCCTTTCTCGATATGGGCTGCCAGCAACTCGCAAAGCTCGAATATTTCAGGGGGCGTACCCGTCATCTCGACGCCGTCATCCGTGAAGACACCCGATCGCGGCCATGCCCGCGTCTGTTGTTCGTCGAGTTTGCTGCCGACGAAAGGGATCGTATCGATGATGCCAGAGGCGAGCGCGAAGGCCGCCTCCGCCACGATTTCGGAACACGTCGTGTTGGGTTCCCTCGTTAGGGCCGGTATTTGCATCCGCTTGAATTCCCGCATGTTCAACCCGTCAGAGATAGTTGACCAGACTCAGACCCTGGAGTTTCGAGACGAGTGTGTAAGCTGTCTCCAGTTGCGTCTGCAGCTGGTTGACGAGTGTCGAAGCCTCGTAGGCATCCACCCCCTGGAGATCGACAAGGTTTCCCTGAAGCAGAGTGGATTGAGCGTCGAGGGCGTCATTTGCCTTTTCGAGCCGCTCCTGTGAAAGGCCGAGCTCACTTTGCTGCGTCACGATGCCGGCGGTGGCCTGAGCCGCATAGGCGATCGCCTTGGATGCGACGGTGCTCTGCGCGTCGGAACTGAGATCCTGGCCGAAGAGGGCGGAGACGACGACGGAGGCAAGAGCGAGATAGCGCATGCCTTCGGAATTGGCATTGGTCGACGAGGTGATGGTTTCCGATCCGCTGATCCGGCTCGTCATGTCGGTGCTGGAAGCGGTGGACCAGCCTTCGGAAGCGTCCGTCCAGGCGCTCTCGGAGAACATCGGCTCGACCGTGTCGGTGATGAAGCTGCCGATTTCCTCGCCTGTCAACTCGTTGACGTCTTTTCCGAGACCGGTTGCATAATCGTTCAGAGCCGAAACGATCGTATCCGAGACCGCCGAGGATTGATCGGTCAGAGGCTGGCTGTCGAGGTTGGTTCCGCCGAACAGGAACTCGCCATTGACCGACGTGTTTGCCGTCGAGACCAGCTGCGAAATCGTGGCGCTCGCCGTCTGCAGGGCAACGGCGATGCTCGTCGTATCCTGGCTCGCCTGGAGCGCGGTCAGTTTCGAGACCAGGCTGTCGCCGGCATCCTTCAGGCTCGAAAGGGCGGTTTGCGATGCGTTCATGCGCAATTCGACGACGGCATTGCTCGTCTTGAACGAGGCGGCCTGGGCGATGGCGCTGGTGAGATTGATCGACTTTGCAGCGCCGGCGCCGAGGGATACGCCGATATCGGCGTAGGTTCCTGTGGTCGCTTCCGTCGAGGCCTGCTGCAGCTTTTTTTGGGACTGGCTGATGGTGAGCCGCAAAACATTCTGCATCGCCGATGATGAGACAAAAGATGCTTTCATGACTAGCTCGCTATGTCGAGGAGCGACTGGAACATCTCGTCGATGACGTTCAGGATCTTCGTCGCTGCTTTGTAGGATTGTTCGATGTCGAGAAGTAGCGTCAGTTCCTCGTCGAGGTTGACGCCCGTTTCGTTGGAATAGGCCTCGTCGGAGCGTGACAAGGCCGCAGCTGTGGTTTCGGAAGCCGCCGTTGCATCGCTTCGATATTGTTCGAGCCAGCCGATGGAGGCGCTGGCGTAGTCCGTCAGGCTTTGCGACGTCGAGAGACCTGCGTCGGAAGAGAACGAACGCTGTTCCGTCAGCGCCTGATACAGGGCGTCGAGATTGTCCGAGAAGCCGCTGTCTCCCGAGGTGTTGAGATCGGTGATGCCGCTGATCGTTCCGTCGCGCAGCTTCGTCGCATCGCCGCCCTCGCTTGTGACGACGGCTGAATTGACCGAGATAGTGGAGGCGATCCCTGTCGTATCGTCGGAAGCAGCAGGTGTTCCCCCGGTTGTGCCCGACGCCGTCGTCCACACGAAAAGTCCCGGTGCGCTCGTGCTGCCGTCGGTTTCCGAGAAGATCTGGACCAGTGATTTGGCGATCTCGTCGAGCTGGTCCTGGAATGTCGGGGCGATTTCGTCGCGAAGCTGCAGCAGCGCCTGCAGGCTACCCGATGCACTCGTCGTCGATCCTTCGCCGGCGTCGAGTGCAACGCCGTCGATATAGATGGAATTGCCTTCCGTTCCGGCAACGTAGGTTGCCGTCGACGCGAACGTGACGGTGCGGGGAATGGTCTCGAACAGCACGGTGCCATCAGAGGTATAGAGCGCCATGTCGTTATTGTCGCGCACGGTGGAGGTGATGCCGACGATCGAGGAGATCTGCTTCAGGAGCTTTTCACGCTCGTCGAGCGCCGAGGATGTATCGGTGCCGGTCGATGTCGCCAGCTTGACCGCATTGTTGGCCGCCTCGAACTCCGACAGCAGCGTGTTCAGGGTGGAGACCTGTGTGGCGATCTCCGCATCCGCCTCGGCTCTGATCGACTGGACGCCGTCGCTTGCGGTATTCAACGAATTGGCAAGATCCTGCGCGGCGGTCACGGCCGATTGCGCTGATGTCGTGCTGCTCGGGGATGTGGCGAATGTCTGGAGCGCCTGCTGGAATGCTGTGAGATAGGTACTCGGCGAGGTCTCGTAGTCATTGCCGCCCACCAGCGACTTCAGGCTTTCGAGGCCGGTCACCAGCGTCTGCTGGGCGCTGTCCTTGGCATTCGTTTGCAGATACTGGGCAAGCAGCGCCGTTTCCTGCGCCCGGCTGATGCTGACAACTTGGGCGCCGGAAAGAGACGTCGTAACCGACGCCTCCCGTCTCACATAGTCGGAATTTCCGACATTGGCGATATTCGTCGAGATGACGCTGCTTTGTTGGCCGGTCGTGTTGAAAATACTTTGCACGCTGTTCAAGGCGGAGGTGAGCGACATGCCGGCGTCCTCCCTATCGTTTCAGATTGACGAGGACATCCATGATATCGGAGCCGGTCTGGAACACCTTCGAATTGGCGGTATAGCTGCGCTGCGCCTCGATCATCTCCGTCAGTTCACCGGCGAGATCGACATTCGAGCTTTCGAGAGCACCGGACTGGATGGAACCAAGCCCGTTCGTCTGCGGGAAGCCGGTGACCGTTACCCCGGACAATCCGTTGGCACTGTAGACGTTGCCGCTGAGCAGCGTCAGATTGTCGGGGCTGGCGACCGTCGCGAGAGGGATCTGATAGAGAGCCTTCGTCGCGCCGTTTGCATAGGAGACCGACACCACGCCGTCCGCACCGATAGACACCGAGTTCACGGCACTTGCGGCCTGGCCGTCTGCGGAGCCCGTCGCCGAGAAGTCGGAGGCGAGCTGGGTGAAATCGGAATAGTCCATGGTGATCGTCTTTGCCGTCACCGGATCGACGATATCAGTGTCGGTCGCGGAGGTGAGCTGCCCGTCGGCGTCGAAGGAGAGCGTCGCGACGCTGACGGCATCGGAAGAGTAGGGAAAGGACGTCGTGCTGCCGGTGGATGCATCGGCATTGCGGTAAACCGCGACCTCCCAGGTGCTGCCGGTGACTGCGCCGCCCGCGTCCGTCGTGACGCCGGTCTTGGTGAAGTAATAGTCGTACTGGACGGTGCCGCCGAGGCTGTCATAGGCAACCAGCGACATCTTCTGCGTGTCGTCGGTGACGCTCGCCGTGTTGGCGCTCGGCAGCGTCGTGGTATCGGTGACGACAGTTGCCTCGGAATTCAGGTTGCCGCTGAAATAGGCGCTGCTCGAAGCGACAGCGCTCAAGCCCGATTGGGATACGTTGACCGGCACCAGGCCGTCGAAGCCATTGACCACCACCGCCGGTACGCCGGAATCATAGGAGTATCCCATGAGCGTGAAACCGGCGCCGTTGACGAGATTGCCGTCGCTGTCGACCGAGAAGTCGCCGGCCCGGGTGAGCACCGGCGTGCCGTCGGCGCTTTCCACGATGAAGAAGCCGTCTCCTGATATCGCCAGGTCGTAATCGGAGGTCGTATAGGAGATGTCGCCCTGTTGAGAAATCGCCTGGCGCACGGATGTCTGGACGCCGCCGGAATTATAATTGCCCGAGGAAGAGGGCAAAACCAGCGACGAGAAGGACGTGGAAACGGCTTTGTAGCCGGTGGTGTTCGCATTGGCGATATTGTCGGAAACCGTGCTCAGCCGGTTTGCCTGGGCGCTCATGCCGGAGACGGCGGTTTTCATGCTTCCAAAAATGCTCATGGCTCGATCCTTTAAGGTTTGGGAACATGCCATGTGACGAGGGGCTTCCAGAGCCCGGATGGCGGGCGCACGACATCGCGGGCGCCGGGCAAAGGCCGACACCGGTCGATGATCTGATTGCCTGGACTAACCCCGTGATGGCGATAGGCGCTTCGGCTCATCCGCGCGCTAGTTATCCGTGCGCCTGTGACGGCGCACCATTCGAGTGGTTCCACATGTCAGTAGCGACCCGACTGAAGGCTCTGCCGGCTCGACTGCCGGGTCGCTTTCAAACCGTCTCAGTGCAGATCCTCCAGCGACCGCAATGGCGACGGCTTAACGACCGTCAGCTCGCGGACTGTGCAGACAATGAACCGGTGCCTGACGTGTCGAGCAGACTAAAGAGCTGGCTTGCCTGGCTTTCGGTGACGTCGTCCGGCTTACCCGCCATGAATTCGTCCAATGTCACGAGCCCGTCTCCGTCCGTATCGAGATCGGAGAGCAGAGATGCAAACTGGTCGTCGTCAGCGGACGGCGGCGGTCCTTCGGGACGTTCCGACTGCTGAGCTGACATGGCCTCGGTCAGCGCATCGACCGATAGCGAACCGGAACCTTCGCTGTCGAAGCTGTCGAACAGCGTGCCGGCCTGCTCCTCGCTCAAATCGGACGGCCGACTTGCAACGAACTCGGCTTTGCTCACAAGCCCGTCGCCGTCGGTATCGAGATCGGAGAGCAGGGATGCAAGGTCGTCATCGTCGGAGGGTGGCGGGGGCGGCGGCCCCTCGGCACGTTCCGACTGCTGGGCGGACATGGCATCGGTCAGCGCATCGACCGATAGCGAGCCGGAACCTTCGCTATCGAAGCTGTCGAACAGCGTGCCGGCTTGATCCTCCGACACATCCGACGGCCGGGCTGCGACGAACTCGGCCTTGCTCACGTAGCCGTCGCCATCGCTGTCCAGCTGCGCAACGTCCATGTCTGCGCCGCCGTCCTGCTGCTCGCCGGAGCCGGACTGACCGGCGAGGCCGTTCATCGTCAGCGACATCAACTGCGACATGAGTTTCTCGGCGCTGTTGGTCGCGTCTTCGTCGAGCTGCTGGGTTGTGGTTGATTTTTTTGCCGAAATCGTATTACAGGATAGGGCGTCCTGGGATGCTGACGTCGAATTCTTGCTATAGGAATAGGAAGAAATTGATGTTGCGGCGGAAATGGTCGTCATAAGCGCTCCATCGCTAGAGGGTGGGGATGCAACGCATTACAGAACTGATGAGTTCTCTAAATCGAAATTGCTAATGCCACAACCGAAAAAATCGTCCCTCAGAAATCGTAGTTTCCTTTCTGCGGCTGTCGGCTTGTGCTTTAACGGGGCGGTCTAGACCATCATGGATGTTGCCGACGAGCCTGTAGATGAGCCGCGCAGACGGGGCCGGCCGAAAGTCTCGAGCGACGATGACAAGCGAGTGCATATCGTCGAGATTGCCCGCCGCGTTTTTGTAAAATACGGGTATGCCGGAAGCACGACCGCGGTCGTCGCCACCGAGGCGGGAGTTTCAAAACAGACGCTTTACAAGCTCTTTCAGAGCAAGGAAGAGCTGTTTGCCGCTGTGGTCGGTGCTCATCGACGCATGATGCTCGATCTGCCTCGGCCTCCGGAAGATCTCTCGATCGCCGAGAGCCTCGAACGCATCTTCATGATCGATATGGATGAGGACAAGGATGCGGATCGTGCCGGTTTCCTGCAGCTCGTCTTTCGCGAAGCCGGGCAGTTTCCCGAACTCGTGGACATTCTGCAGCGCGAAGGCATGCTTGCCAGCCGGCAGCAACTTGCCAACTGGCTGAGCGACCGTAGGGCGGAAGGCCGTTTGTCGCTCGACGATCCGGCCAGCGGAGCCCGCATGCTGATGGATATGATCTTTGGTGGCATGGGACCGCCGGAAGGACGCGCTCAGGCCTGGCCCGACCGGGCGGCGCTGCTTGCCCATCTCCGGCGCTGCATTGCCATCTTTGCCGCGGGCGTCGGCGCCGCCTGACCCGATAAAGCCGCGATCCCTCGACTTTTGACGTCCTGTTGCATTTTGGACGAATTATAGTACCATATAGTTCTATTAAATTGATTCGGCCGCATGAGTGCGGTCCGTATGCGCCATGAGCGGCGGCAAGATCTCAGCAAATATGAAAAGTTTCAACCGTGGCTGCCGGCAGGCTTTCGCGCGCGCGTGCTTATGAAAGGGACAGAAGTTGGTTTCCACCTATGTGAGCTATCTCTCGGTCGCGCGAAATCTGGGCGCCAGTCTCTCGAGTGTAGCTTCTCAGGCAACGGTTGCCCGCGACAGCAGCTATTACAAGGAAAACATTGGCAAGGTCACGACAGTCGATGAATTCATGGGCGATTATAAGCTCTACTCCTATGCCATGAAGGCCTACGGCCTTGAAGACATGACATATGCCAAGGCGTTCATGAAGAAGGTGCTGGAAAGCGATCTCAGCGATTCATCCAGCTTTGCCAACAGTCTGAGTGATGGCCGCTATGCCGAGTTTGCGGCCGCTTTCAAATTTTCCGGCGAGACGGAGACAGCCCAGTCGGATGCGCAGCGGGACAGCCTGCTCGACGCCTATGAGGAATCTTTCGACACCGAGGCTGACGATATCGCAGACCAGACGGATTATTTCGAAGAGAATATCTCGTCGATCACCTCGGTCGACGATCTCCTGTCGAGCTCGAAGCTGAAGAACTATGTGCTGACGGCTTTCGGCCTCAACACCGAATACACCTCAACCAGCTTCCTGAAGAGTGTTCTGACGAGCGATCTCGACGATGCCGATAGTTTCGTCAACCAGCTCGACGACGATGTCTATGTCAACCTGGCGAAGGCCTTCAACTTCAACGAGGATGGTTCGACCGACGGCGACGTGATGTCGGAAGATCAGCTCTCGTTGGTCACAAGCGCTTATGCGGTGGCCTCGGCGACGATCGCTTCCTCGGAAACCGGGGAGGCCTATGACACCTATTTCGCTGCACAACTTGGAAACATCACCTCCGTCGATGAGTTGATGAGCGACGACAAGCTGGTTTCCTATCTGAGAACTGCCTACGGGCTTACCGATAGCGAGACCGATAACTTCATTTCCGCGGCGCTGAAAAGCGCCGACGTCGCCGACGCGATCGGCTTATCCGAACTGCACGATGCCTTTAATTTCGATGAGGACGGCGCGCTTGCCGATGGCGACACGGCCCAGACATCGGAACAGACGGCCGCGACCACGGCGGCCTTCGATGAAAATTATCAGCTGCTGATCGCCAATACCGACACCGAAGACGCCGTCGACAACTATACGACGCGCATCGCCAGCGTCACTTCGATCGATGATTTTTTGGTCTCGAACGATGACGACGACGATGACGACAACGACGATCTCCCGGAACTGTGGGAAATGGCGTTGCGAGCCTATGACATAGACCCGGACAGCGTTTCGAGAAGCGAGGTCCGGAAAATTCTCGAAAGCGATCCCTCGGACTCGAAAAGCTATGTCAACAGCCTCGACGACGATCGGTTCGTAGCCTTTCGCAAGGCCTTCAACTTCGACAGCAATGGCGACGTTACCGTTCCGCTGCAGGCCATGTCGGAATCCGTCATCGACGACTATGCTGCCTATTACAAGCAGAACAAGATCCGATACCTCGAAGGCGACGAGCTGACGGAAGCAACCGACGCGGCGGACGAGGAGATTACCTATTTTCGCGAGCAGATGGCGACGATCACCACGGCCAGCGAATTTCTGGCCGACGATCGCCTGGTTTCCTTCGCGCTGGAGGCGAAGGGGCTCGATCCTGATGATGTCACGTCGGAGGAGTTGGAGAAGATGTTTTCTTCCGATCTCGACGACGAAGATAGCTATGTCAACAAGCTGGACGACAATCGTTTCGCCGAACTCGTCGGTGCGTTCAATTTCGACCAGGACGGCAATATTTCCGACGAGCCCACCGGGACGGTGCAGCAGCGCGGCGACGTGCTGGAGACGATCGACGCCTATGTCAGGCTGACGCTCGAGGATGATCAGGGCGACAGCAACACCGGCGTGCGCCTCGCCCTCTACTTCGAGCGCAAGGCGCCGGAGATCTCGAACGCCTATGACATTCTGGGCGATAGCGCGCTCTTCGAGTTTTTTACGACGACATTCAACCTGTCCAGTTATGTTTCGAACATGGACGTCGACAAGCAAGCCGAGATGATCAGCAATTTTATCGACATCAAGGATCTGTCGGATCCGGAAAAAGTCGACGATCTGATCAAACGCTTCACTGCCATGTATGACATGGCCAACGGCACGGGCACCACCTCGACAGCCCTTTCGATCCTGACCGGATCAGCGACGATTAGCGCTGACACCCTGCTGGCGATGGCGCAATTGAAAAGCGGCTGAGTGGCCGGTAGGCCGCCGGTCCCGGAGAACCTGACGGATGTGCCTCATGGACGCAACGCTGGTTGAAAATAAAATTTACTGCACGTTATATTCATAATTAAATCCCCGTTAATAAGGACAAGCGAATATTCACGACATGGCTGGATCGACGGCGACGAAATCTAGGGGGATGACGCGTGGGTATTCTTGATCGTGGTGCAAATGCTGTCGCGGCTCTTGCCGCGTTATCGAATTCGCAAGCCATGATCGAGTTTGATCTATCGGGCAGGATCCTCACCGCTAACGAAAACTTCTGCAGGGCGCTCGGCTACGAGTTGAGGGAGATTGTCGGAAAACATCACAGCATGTTTGTCGAGCCTGCCTATGCATCCTCAACGGAATACAAGGCTTTCTGGACGAAGCTCGCAGCCGGGAAATTCGATCAACAACAATACAAACGCGTCGGAAAAGGCGGGCGCGAGGTCTGGATCGAGGCATCCTACAATCCCGTGTTCCGACGCGGGAAGCCGGTCAAGGTCATCAAGATTGCAACGGATATCACTGCGCAGAAACTGAGGTCTGCCGAGGATTCGGGCAAGATCGACGCATTGTCCCGGGCTCAGGCGATCATCGAATTCACGCCGGCCGGCGAAATCCTGACCGCGAACGACAATTTCCTTTCCGCGCTTGGTTATTCGCTTGCCGAAATCCAGGGCAAACATCATTCGATGTTCTGTGAAGCCGACTACTCGAGATCGGAGGCTTACAAGGAATTCTGGCGGAAACTTGCGAGCGGCCAGCTGGTTGCCGACGAATTCATGCGTGTGGGCAAGGGCGGACGAAAGGTCTATATCCAGGCTTCCTACAATCCGATTTTCGACCTGAACGGCAAAGTGTTCAAAGTCGTGAAGTTCGCAACCGATGTCACGGCGCGCGTCGAAAATGTCGAACAACTTGCCCGTTGCCTGACGAACCTTGCGGATGGCGACCTGTCGCAGACGATCCAGAAGCCTTTCATTCCTTCGCTGGAAAGGCTGCGTGCCGACTTCAACAGCGCCTCGGAGAAGTTGAAGGGCGCAATGGCAACGGTTGCCGAAAATGCCAAGGCGATATCAGCCGGTTCCAACGAAATCCGCACGGCGGCCGACGACCTGGCAAAGCGTACCGAGCAGCAAGCGGCATCCGTCGAAGAGACGGCAGCCGCGCTTGAGGAAATCACGACGACGGTCAAGGATTCGAGCCGCCGCGCCGAGGAGGCCGGTCAACTCGTGGCGCGCGCCAGAAATCACGCTGAGCATTCCGGCCAGGTGGTGCGTGACGCAATCGGAGCGATGGACCAGATCGAAAACTCGTCACGCGAAATTTCCAACATCATCGGTGTCATCGATGAGATTGCCTTCCAGACTAACCTTTTGGCGCTCAATGCCGGCGTAGAGGCGGCACGAGCAGGGGAGGCCGGCAAGGGGTTTGCGGTCGTTGCCCAGGAGGTCCGTGAGCTGGCGCAGCGGTCGGCGAAAGCTGCGAAGGAGATAAAGAGCCTGATCACAGCGTCCGGTTCCCATGTCGCAAACGGCGTCGCCCTCGTGACGAATGCCGGATCCGCGCTCCAGGAAATCGCCAGTCAGGTTCACGAAATCAATACCAACGTCACAGCGATCGTGGAGGCGGCGCGCGAGCAATCGACTGCGCTTGGCGGGATCAGCCAGTCCATCAACACCGTCGACCAGGGAACGCAGCAGAATGCCGCAATGGTCGAGGAGCAGACGGCTGCGAGCCATGGTCTCGCCCGAGAGGCTGCCGCTCTCTTCGAGCTTCTTGAACAGTTCCGTTTCAATGATGCGCCGAGATCCAGGTCTTCGTTTGCGCAGGCCGATCGTCACCCCGTCGCACCGACGGCTTTGAAAGTCGTTCGTACTTCGCCCCTCGCATCCATCCAGCACGGGTCAGCCTCCGTCGCGCTGAAGTCCGATTGGGAAGAGTTCTGATTACTCTGACTGAGCCATTCTCAGCAGTATTGGCGACAATCAATCGAGCGACCACGAGCCGGGATAGTTCGGCTTGCGACGCTCGATCCACGCGTCGAGCCCTTCGCGCAAATCGTCGGTTGGCGCCATGCGGGCGAATTGTTCGCCTTCGATCAGGAGCCCCTCCGCAATGCTCTGGTTGATGCCGCGCGTCACCGCCGTCAGAATGCTCGCCGCTGCCAGCGCTGAATGACGCAGAATGCGCCGCGCGAGGTCGTGGGCGGCCGGCATGAGAGCGTCATGCGGGACAAGCTGGTTGACAAGGCCGAGTTCGAGGGCGCGCTGCGGGGAGAATGCGTCGCCCGTCAACAGCAATTCGAGGGCGCGCTTGCGCCCGGCCAGCCTTGGCAAACGCTGCGTTCCGCCAAAGGTCGGCGGCATTGCGAGATTAATCTCGGGCTTGGCGAACAGGGCGCGTTCGCTGGCGATGGCGAGGGGCACAGCCTCGGTGATTTCGCAGCCTCCGCCAAAGGCAAGGCCGTTGACGGCGGCGATGACGGGTTTGCGGAAGGCTTCCAGCCGCGCAGTTAATCGCTGTCCGCGCGCGACGAAATCGCGCATGGCGACATCGGCGCCCTGCGCCACGCTTTCCGAGAATTCGTAGATATCGCCACCCGCCGAGAATGCCCGCTCGCCTGCGCCGGTGAGGATGATCACCCGAATTGAACTGTCGGTTTCGATGGCGTCGAGGATCGCGAGCAAGCGGTCTATCAAGGCATAATTCAGCGCATTGAGCTTTTCCGGGCGATTGAGAGTGAGCGTGGCGATTCCGTCGTAGCTGTCGATCAAAACAGTGTCGGCCATTCGGTTTTCCTTTCCGCTATGCTGCGTCAGGAGAAGTATGCCGCCGGTCGATGCTTGTGTATATTCACTAGTCGGTATACATAGCGACATGATCTCACAGCCAGTCCCGACGCGCGAACGCATCATCTCGGCGGCCGCCAAACTGTTTTACAACGAGGGCATCAGGAGCGTCAGCGTCGATGCGGTGGCTGAAGAGGCCGGTGTCACGAAACGCACCCTTTACTACCATTTCGCCAGCAAGGACGATCTCATCGGGGCCTATCTGGAGGCGCGCGACCAGCCTAACCTCTCTCTGTTCAAGCGCTGGTACGCGGAAACGACGGGCGAGCCGGCGGATAAGGTGCAAGGCATCTTTCGCAATCTCGCCCGCGCGGCCCGCCATCCGAAATGGAAGGGCTGCGGCTTCCTGCGCACCTCTGCGGAACTCGCCAATATGCCTGGCCATCCAGCCATGAAAGTCGGGATTGAACACAAGAAGAGGGTCGAGGCCTGGTTGCAGGTTACGTTCGAGGCGGCCGGAATCAAGACGGAAGCGCCGCAGCTCGCTCGGCAGATCGTCCTGCTGCTCGATGGCTCGTTCGCCGTCGTTCTGTTGCATCGCGACCCGACCTATATGGAAGCCGCAGGCGAGGCGGCTGGTTCGCTGATCCGCGCTGCGACCGCAAACGCCTAAGGCGGGCGGTTCCTGAGGCGCTCGCTCTGAAGGCCACATCTTCCGCCCTCGGCTTGGCTGTCAGGTCGCCGAACGAGAAGGCATGATGTTGAGCCTCTGAAACAAGAGAACAATGCTGCACTGCCGAAAAAATCACCACACGCACCACTGCGCGTTTTTTCGGCATGACCCATTGACAATTCATCCTTGATGGCACTTCATAACATTGTTCCAGTAAAACAGACATGCGTCCATTATACTGGAACAATAGGAACCATCCATAAGGGGAACGCCATGACCATTTCCTTTCGCACCGGCGTGATGTCGCTGGCTGTCGCCGCTCTGTTGTCCACGCCTGCGCTGGCGGACGGCAGCAAGCTCGATGAAGTGCTGGCCCGCGGCCATCTCGTCCTCGGCACGGGCAGCACCAATGCGCCTTGGCACTTCAAGAGTGCCGACGACAAGCTTCAGGGATTCGACGTCGACATGGGCCACATCATCGCCAAGGCGCTCTTCGGCGATCCTGAGAAGATCGAGTATGTGAACCAGTCCTCCGACGCCCGCATCCCGAACATCACCACCGACAAAGTCGACATCACCTGCCAGTTCATGACCGTTACCGGCGAGCGCGCCCAGCAGGTTGCCTTCACCATTCCTTATTATCGCGAGGGTGTCGGCCTGATGCTCAAGGCGGATGGCAAATATGCCGACTACGCAGCCCTCAAGGCGGCCGGTTCCTCCGTTACCATCTCGGTTCTCCAGAACGTCTACGCCGAGGCGATGGTGCATGCCGCATTGCCGGAGGCGACTGTCGACCAGTACGATTCCGTCGACCTGATCTATCAGGCGCTGGAATCGGGACGCGCCGATGCAGTCGCCACCGACCAGTCGTCGCTCGCCTGGTACATGACGCAGAATCCGGGCCGCTATAAAGATGCCGGCTTCGGCTGGAACCCGCAGACCTATGCCTGCGCTGTCAAGCGCGGCGATCAGGATTGGCTGAACTTCGTCAACACCGCCCTGCACGAAGCCATGACCGGCGTTGAATTCGACTTTTACGCCAAGTCCTTCAAGACCTGGTTCGGCAAAGATCTGACGCCGCCGCAGATCGGCTTTCCCGTCGAGTTCAAGTAGCAGCCATGTGGAGCGGGACTTTTCTCCCGCTCCACTAGCAGGATGATTTCAGGCCGGGTCGGCCTAAAATCTGAATCCTGTTCTCAGTTGAGGAGTGAGAGCATGATGTTGTCCGAAAAGAGCTCACACTTTTCGGCATCATGCTCTGGTCTGAAAGGGCGGCCCGTATGGGTTATACGTTGAATTTCGCCGCCGTCTGGCGCAATTTCGATTTTCTTTTGAGCGGGCTTGTACTCAGCCTCGGTCTTGCGGTGATCTCGATCCTGATCGGGGCCGCGATCGGCTTGGTCGTGGCCTTCGCACTGACGTCCAAAAGCCGTTTTGCGATCGTGCCGGCGCGGGTCTATGTCACTGTCATTCGCAACCTACCGATACTCGTCCTGGTGCTTTTTGCCTTTTTCGCGCTGCCGCAGATGGGTTTGCGCCTCGACAAGATAAAAAGCTTCGTCCTGGTTCTATCCCTCTATTCCGGCGCCTATCTGGCCGAGGTATTCCGCGCCGGGCTGCTGTCAATTCCGAGAGGACTGACGGAAGCGGGTCTTTCCATCGGCCTGACGGGGATGCAGATCCGCAGTTCCATCATCGCGCCGCTGATGCTGCGCAACGTGCTGCCATCGCTGTCCTCGACGATCATCTCGCTCTTCAAGGACACCTCGCTCGCCGCCGCCATCGCCGTGCCGGAACTGACCTTTGCTGCCCGCAAGATCAATGTCGAGAGTTTCCGCGTCATAGAGACCTGGATGGTCACCTCAGCCCTTTATGTCGCGACCTGTTTCCTCATCGCCGCCGTAATGCGCTTCGTCGAGCGCCGTCTGGCCCTGCCGAGATAAACCCGGATGTCCCACACCTTTCTCGAACAACTCTGGATCGCCCGCTACGTCATCATGAACGGCATCGGCGTGACCGTGTCGATCTCCCTGTTGGCCATCCTCGCGGGTTCCATACTCGGCGTTTTCGTCGGTCTGGCGCTCGTCTATGGCGGCGTTGTTTTGCGTCTGGCCGTGCGCGCCTATACGGATATCATCCGCGGCACGCCGGTGCTCGTGCTGGTGCTGGCAAGCTACTATGTCTCTGCCGCCGTCGGCCTCGATCTCGGGCCGTTCTCGGCCGGCGTGCTTGCCCTTGCCATCTTCTGCTCCTCCCATGTCGGCGAAATCGTGCGCGGGGCGCTTCAGGCGATCCCCAAGGGGCAGACCGAAGCCGCCAAGGCGATCGGCCTGACCTTTACCCAGACCTTCACCTCGGTGCTATGGCCGCAGGCCATGCGCCAGTGTTTGCCGGCCTGGGTGAATACGGCGGCCGAGATGGTGAAAGCCTCAACGCTGCTCTCCGTTATCGGCGTCGCCGAGCTTCTCCTGCGCACGCAGGAGATCATCTCCCGCAATTTCATGAGCCTCCAGTTCTATTTCCTGGCCGGTGGTCTCTATTTCATCATCAACTACGGCATCGAGCACTTCGGCAAATATGTCGAGCGCAAGACCGCCCTGCCATCCTGAGGAGACACCCCGATGGCCAAGACCATTCTCGACATCCAGGGCCTGCGCAAGACTTACGGCATCCACGAAGTCCTCAAAGGCGTCGATTGCGCCGTGCAGGAAGGCGAAGTCATTTCCATCATCGGCTCGTCCGGCTCCGGAAAAACCACCTTGCTGCGTTGCATCAACATGCTCGAGGAATTCCAGGGCGGCACGATCAGCCTCGACGGCGAAGAGATTGGCTATCGCGCCGAAGGAGCAACGCGGCGCCGCAAGAGCGAGAAGGAGATTGCACGCCAACGCGCGCTGACCGGCATGGCGTTTCAGCAGTTCAATCTTTTCCCGCATATGAGCGCCGCTGAAAACGTCATGCTCGGCCTCGTCAAGGTGAAGAAAATGACGAAGCCGGATGCGCGCGCAATCGCGGAAAAATGGCTCGATCGTGTCGGCCTTTCCGCCCGCGCGAACCACTATCCCGGACAGCTTTCCGGCGGCCAGCAGCAGCGCGTCGCAATTGCTCGCGCCATCGCCATGTCGCCGAGGCTGATGCTGTTCGATGAAGTGACCTCCGCGCTCGACCCGGAACTGGTGGGCGAAGTGCTCCAGGTGATCAAGGGGCTTGCCGCCGACGGCATGACCATGCTGCTCGTCACGCACGAGATGCGCTTTGCCTACGACGTTTCGTCACGGGTCATCTTCATGAACCAGGGCGTCATCTGCGAGGAGGGCGATCCGAAGGACATGTTCGTGCATCCGAAGACTGAACGGCTGGCGGAATTCCTCAAAACCTCGAGTTTCAACTAATGCATGTCGCCCAAAAGTGCGCAGCGGTTTTGGGATAACGATTTGCATCAACAAAACTTAAAGAATGATCCCGTGACGGTCCGCTCTGCGGATCGTCACGGGCGCTCGGTCCAAGGGTCGACAAGCTCGATCTCAAAGCCCTCGAAATCCTTTATATTGCGAGTGGCGAGGGTGAGATCGTGAGCAATCGCGGTGGCGGCAATCAGGCCATCCATTGACGACAAGCCGCGCCCGCTTCGCTTTGCGAGCCCCATCAAGTCGCCCCAAGCTATCGCAACCGGCTGATCCACAGGGATGACACGCTGTTCGAAGCGCTGCGGCAGGTCCTGGGCAAGCCATTCAGCCAGCGCGTCGCGCTTCCGGCCGCTTTCCATCAATGCAACACCACGCCGGATCTCCGCGATCGATACGACGCTGATGAATGAGCGATCCTCGTCGAGACTGTCCAGCCATTGTAGGACATGTGCATCGGGACGCGGCCTTGTCACCTCGGAAAGCACATTAGTGTCCAGCAGAAGTCTCACAGCTGAAGATCACGCGGTTCGTCGCGCTGCCGTTCGAGGTCCAGATCAGCGCCACGCAGCGGCGATTGCATCAGAAACTCTGCAAGGGTGCCCTTGCGCGCGGTCTTCCGCTGCCATTCCTCGGCCGAAACGACGACGACGCTTGGTTTGCCATTGCGCATGATTGTTTGCGGCGTTGCTTGCGCGCGTTCGATAACCTCAGACAGCTTGGCCTTCGCACTGGCGACGGTCCAACTTTTATCCTCTGGTCGTGATGGCTGCATTCGCTTTATCCTGACTATAGTGACTATCCTGACTATATAAGCCGAACCGGTCTAGCCGCAAGCAACTTTTCGATAGGGAAGGGGCTTTGTCGGCTTTGGGCGGCCGACGCTGATCTGGGTTCGCAAGGCATTGTGGGCTCGCTCAATTTGCGCTCAGTTTGCATTCCCAGCGTGCAAATTCCAGGGGGAGGGATCCGAGACATCTTGGAAATCCTGAACGCAGAATTTTGGCACGAGCTTTGCTTTCCTGTCTTGTATGCAAGATAGCCAGACATCTGAGACCACGCAGAAGACCATCGAGGAGACCATCGTCTCCGGGATTCTTTCAGCCAAAATTCGGCCTGGGACGCGTCTCAGCGAAAACCAGCTGGCAACGCTCTTCAGCGTGTCTCGAACCCGCGTTCGTGAAGCCATGATGCGCCTGGAAACACGCGGCATTGTGCATGTAAGTCCAAGACGAGGCTGGTTTGTCGTCGAGCCGTCCGCTGAAGAGGCGATCGCGGTCTATGAGGCACGGCGTGTCATCGAGGCCGGGTTGCTGCGCAGCATGCGCGTATTGACGGACGAGGGACGCAAAGCTCTCGACGCGCATTTGAACGAGGAAAAGACCGCAATGGCTGCGGGCGACCGCCAGCGCCTGACCTATTTGATGGGTGATTTCCACATCCGCATCGCAGAATTAAGCGGTAACGCCATCATCGTCGATATCCTTCGCGATCTCACCGCGCGGACGATCCTTATTTCGATGCTCTATCAGTCTGAATTTCACGCAGCACAGTCCCATGATGGGCACTGCCGCATCTTCGAGGCCATGCAAGCGGGCGATTTCGTCAGGGCTGCGGAGCTCTCCGTCGAACATCTGGACGAAGTGGAAATGGGCCTCGACCTGACCACGCGCCCGGATCCGCTCTCGGAGCTGCGCAGTTCCCTGTCACTCCCTCCCAAGGCCGTGTCCTCCGGCCCAACTGTCAAACCCAAAAAACCGCAACTTCAAAGGAGCAATTAAAACATGCTGACAAGACGAGTATTTTTCGCAATCGCGACCCTGGCTGCAACCTTTGGCTTCGGCTCCACGTCTCACGCCGATGCTCTCGCCGACATCACGGCGCGCGGTACGCTGCGTGTCGCCGTCCCGCAGGATTTTCCGCCCTTCGGCAGTGTCGGCACCGATATGGCGCCGATGGGCTATGATATCGATGTCGCCAATCTCATTGCCGAAAAGCTGGGCGTCAAGACCGAACTCGTGCCGGTCACCAGCGCCAATCGCGTCCCCTATCTGCAGACGAATAAGGTCGATCTGGTCATATCAAGCCTCGGCAAGAATGCCGAGCGCGAAAAGGTGATCGATTTCTCCGTAGCTTACGCACCCTTCTTCAACGGCGTGTTCGCGCCGGCCGATGTTTCGATCGCCAAGGTGGAAGATCTCGCGGGCAAGAGCATCGGCGTCACGCGCGGCGCTGTCGAAGATCTCGAGCTGACGAAGATCGCGCCAGCCGACGCGACGATCAAGCGCTACGAAGACAACAACGGCACTATCTCGGCCTTCCTGTCTGGCCAGGTCGACACCATTGCGACCGGCAACGTCGTGGCTGCTGCGATCCTCGCCAAAAATCCCCCCAAGCGCCCTGAGATGAAGTTCCTCATCAAGAACTCACCCTGCTACATCGGTCTCAACAAGGAACAGGCAGCCCTTCTGGAGAAGGTGAACGGCATTATCGCTGCGGCCAAAACCGATGGCGCGCTGAACGCCATATCGCAGAAGTGGCTCGGCGCCGATCTCCCGTCGGATCTGTAAGGAACCCGGTCTCACGGATGTCATCCCGCGCCGCGCGCGGGATGACATGACGCTCCGTCACCGCAAGAGGGGACAATTCCTTGAGTTACCATTTCGAATTCGGCTGGCTGCTTGAATATTATCCTGACATCATCAAGGGCATACTGATCACCCTGGAGCTCATCGCGATCGGCGGAGTGCTCGGCATTTCGCTCGGCATTTTCTGTGCCTGGGTGCGCGCACTCGGCCCGGCCTGGCTGAAGCCTGTCGTTGCGACCTATGTCGAACTGATCCGCAACACACCGTTCCTCATCCAGCTCTTTTTCATCTTTTTCGGTCTGCCGTCGCTCGGCCTCAAGCTTTCCGAACTGACGGCCGCCAACCTTGCGATGGTCGTCAACCTCGGCGCCTATAGCTGCGAGATTATCCGCGCGGGAATCCAGGCAACCCCGAAGGGCCAGTTCGAGGCAGGCGAGAGCCTTGCCATGACGCGCTTCGAAACCTTCCGGCATGTCGTTCTCGTGCCGTCCCTGCAGCGCATCTGGCCGGCGTTGTCGTCGCAAGTCGTCATCGTCATGCTCGGCTCATCGGTCGTGTCGCAGATCGCCGCCGAGGATCTGACCTTTGCCGCGAACTTCATACAATCGCGAACCTTCCGCGCCTTCGAGGCCTACATCGTCTCGACAGCCATCTATCTTGTGCTGGCGATCCTGCTCCGGCAGGTGCTGGCGGTGGTCGGCGGGTTCATTTTCCCGAGGAGGGCGGCGCGATGATCGAGTTCACACTCTGGGACATCCTGCGCAACCTGCTGCTCGCCACCCGCTGGACGGTCCTGCTTTCGCTCGTCTCGTTCATTGGCGGCGGTGCGGTCGGACTGGGGCTGCTCTTCCTGCGCATTAGCAAGCGCAAGGCATTCAGGGCGCTTGCGAAATATTATATCGAGCTCTTCCAGGGCACGCCGCTGCTGATGCAGCTCTTCATCGCTTTTTTCGGTCTCGGCCTTTTCGGGATAGATGTGCCGGCCTGGCTTGCTGCGGGATTGGCGCTCACTCTGTGGAGCGCCGCCTTCCTCGCCGAAATCTGGCGAGGCTGCGTCGAAGCGGTGGCGAGGGGTCAATGGGAAGCCTCCGCCAGCCTCGGCATGGGGCGGTTGCAGCAGATGCGCTACGTCATCCTCCCGCAGGCGCTGAGGGTCGCCATACCGCCCACGGTCGGTTTCTCCGTTCAAATCGTCAAGGGAACGGCGCTGACCTCGATCATCGGTTTTGTCGAATTGTCGAAAGCCGGCACGGTGGTCACCAATGCCACCTTCCAGCCCTTCACCGTCTACGGGCTCGTCGCCCTCATCTACTTCGCCCTCTGCTGGCCTTTGTCAAAAAGCAGCCAGATCCTGGAAAGGAAGCTCAATGTCGCTCATCGAAATCACTGAAGTCCGCAAGAGCTTTGGCACCACCGAGGTGCTGAAAGGCATCAATCTCGATGTGGAGGCCGGCGAAGTCATCGCCATTATCGGGAAGAGCGGTTCGGGCAAATCGACCCTGCTTCGCTGCATCAACGGCCTGGAGGCCATCACCGACGGCTCGATCTCCGTGGCCGGCGCGCAGCTCCTCGATGACGAAGTGCATCTGAAGGCATTGCGTCTCAAGGTCGGCATGATCTTTCAGCAGTTCAACCTCTTCCCGCACCTGACCGTCGGCGGCAACGTCATGCTGTCGCAGACCGTGGTCAAGAAGACCCCGAAAGCCGAAGCCGAGGCGACCGCCCGCAAGATGCTGGAGCGGGTAGGGCTGGGCCACAGGTTCGACGCCTATCCCGACGAGCTCTCGGGCGGCCAGCAGCAGCGCGTCGCCATCGCCCGCGCGCTCGCCATGCAGCCGACCGCACTTCTCTGCGACGAGATTACCTCCGCACTCGATCCGGAACTGGTCGCCGAAGTTCTGGCCGTGGTGCGCGAGCTTGCCGCCGAGGGAATGACGCTTCTGATGGTAACGCACGAGATGAAGTTCGCCCGCGATGTCTGCAGTCGCGTCGTCTTTATGCACCAGGGCCGCGTTCACGAAATAGGCCTGCCGGAGGAAGTCTTCGCCAATCCGCAGACGGCCGAGCTGAAGCAATTTCTCGGCGTCAATTAGGAAACGACGACATCTCTCGCTTATACCGGCCGGCATCGTCGTCGGGGATGGCGCGCGAGCGCCGCTTTGCTCGTGCGGAGGCAGACGAGGGAAGAGGCCGCGCATGCCAGACTATTGTGTCCGGTGGGCTGCTCATGGTCGACCGTCCTCAGGACTTCGACCGAGGGTGTCCCATCAACGTTTCATACTCTCTGTCGGTCAATCGTTCGACTGCCCGCAGCTGTGCGGGAATGTCCATCCGCTCGTGTAAGACCGCGGCAATGACGAAGGTTGCATCGTCAGCGACAATGTAGACGGCGTAATGGTGCTCGACTTTGTGCAATCGGAAGAGTGAGTTCCCGACGCGCTCGTCGCTCTTTGTCCTCACGCGGGCATAGGCTTCGGGGATGCCTTCAAATCCTGCCCGCAGCAGGCGGCCGTACGCCTTTGCCTGTTCGGGGGACCATTTGCGCGCCGTTTCGCGGACGGCCAAACGATAGTTATCAAGTGCGGCCGGCAGGATGAGAACGCGTGGAGCCACTAGCGCAGTTCTTCATCCAGTTCCGCGTCGACGGCATCAAGAGCCGAAAGGGGCAGCATTTCTCCGCGCCGGAATTCCCCTTCCGCCCGCAGCAGTGATCGGATGGCATAGCGGCGGTCTTCTTCGCGTGCCATATCTTCGCGAATAAGGGCGCGCACATATTCACTCGGGGTCGTGTACTGGCTCTTCCCGTTGGCGCGCATATCGACAAAGGCGCGCATTTCATCGGGCAAGCTCACATGCAGGCTGCTGGTCATGCCGCACCTTCCTTCAAATTTCTGAATGAATTGTTGTGTATCCATACCTCGATGTCAATATTTGACATCGAGACGTTCGGTTGCAGACCGGGATGCTCGCCTGGATCATGCAGGGACTCGCCAGATCGTAAGGGAATCCGTCTGATTAAGGCATCCAGCCGCAGATAGCGACGATGAATCTTTCCACCTGCTGGCCAACAAGCGAGCAGGCGCTCCAATCCGCAGGCGTGCCGGGAACGGCAGGCAATGCTGCCGTTCCCGGGAATTGTCAGTCTTTGCTGCCAGTAGGGGCGGGCAGCAAGACGGGCTCGGCCGAATGTCTCGGCAGCATCAATTGTGCAAGAATGTAGTCGGCTGAGCCCAAGCAGCTCGGCGGCTTGGACAACACTTAGGCGTCGATCACGGATCTTCTGAATGACTTCGAGGCGATGCAATTCTTTCTGCGACATGGTGATCAAACAGGGCATGACGACTCCGACCGCTCATGGTCTCGACCAGGCTGAAGGTCGTCATCCTTGCTCCCAACGTTGGCATTGACCAGAACGTCGAGAGGCGAGACTGTCGCATCTCTAACTGGCCCAACTGTCGCATTACTAAATAGCCCTGGAGAATCTACACCAAGTGCAACATGGGCGTTTGAAGGGTAGGGGATCAGCCGCATTCACGCAAATGCGCCATGAAGACCTCGGCCGGTGTTTTGTAGCCCAAGCACTTTCTTGGCAGCGAATTCAGCTGATGGGCGAGGTCGACAAGTTGCTTCTGAGCGACATTGGACAGATCCGTATCGCCAGGCATGAAGCGTCGAATGCGCTTGTTGGTGTTCTCGACAGCGCCTTTCTGCCAAGGCGAATTGGGATCGCAGAACCAGCTCCTGGCGCCGATCCCATCTTCCAAAGCCCTGAAAGCGGAGAACTCCGTGCCGCGATCAAAGGTGAAGCTTCGGCGTGCAAAAGACGGCAATGGTGAGAAGGCATGGATGATCTTGTCCATGATCGGTCGCGAGTGACGGCTGCGGTTCTTGATCATCACCGTATAGCGGCTCTTGCGCTCGACGAGAGAGGTGACGTTGGTCTCTCCGAGTTCACGCCGGAAGATCAGGAGATCGCCCTCCCAATGCCGAACTGTGATCGATCATCAATAAAATCAGGTCGTTGGGAGATTCTGTAGTCGAGYGGGATTAAGCCGTCGCGCGGTTTGCGTGCGCCGCGGCGCCGACGCCTGCGCCGTCGTTCCGGCAGGTGCTGATACAGCCCGAGCGGATAATCTTCCTTGCAATAGATGAAACGATAAATCGTTTCCGGGCAAATGCGCACAGGACTGACGCCATCGGCGAGAAGCCGGCCAGCGATCTGCTCAGGTGACCAATGCGCCTTCAGCCGGTCGATGACGAGATCGCGCAGATGCGGATGGCGTCTGAGTTTGCGCAGCCGTCGTCGGCGCTCCTTGCTCATGTCGTTGGCGATACCGCTGTAATAGCCGCTGTATTCCGGAAATTCGTGATCCTGGAACGTATTGCGTTTAAGCTCGCGATAGATCGTCGAACGATGACGACCGAGTTGGCGGGCAATCTCCGAGACGGAAA